>JBMDXC010000191.1:0-10439 GCA_048594805.1 Candidatus Entotheonellaceae bacterium
TGCGAATGTCCGGACGTGCTTGGCCTTGGCCACCTTCACCGTGCAGGTCGCCATGATTGCGAATAGTATCTGGGGACTGCCGCTGCGCAATATCTCCACGATGGCCGCAGCCTTCACCTGAGGCTTTATGCACACCCCTCACTTAAATGCCATGGATCTGAAACCCATAAAAAAGGTTTAAAATTTTCTCTCGTCTTAATTCGCTTATGTCGGCGTTCGGCAGCCTTTCTTTTCATAGGATTTAAAAGAACTATGAGCTTCCACTGGCTGTCATCTTTGCGAATTGTGATGCCAGGTCTTTCTATACTCCTGACCTCTCGTGTGCCATGAGTGATAGTGATGCACTCAATTTTACTTTCCAATTTTCCAAGGTCTGCAAGCGCAGAAATGTCAACAGCCAGACTTTCAGCATTGAAATCTATGATGGATGCTTGAAAATACCCGAAGTTTTTCACTTTGATGATGACATTGAATCCTAAAGCAGCCGCAGCTGGTAAACGCTCTATCTCCCTAGCACCGGGCACTTGTCGCTGTGGGCTCAGTTGCTTCCACTGGGTGTGCATTGTATGCTTTCCTCAAGGGGATGTTTTAACCAACGATAGCGCACTCTCATCTGCCAATAAGCGATCACAAAGAGTGCACCTGTACAGTACACAGGGGAGAGAAAATCTACCCCACGTGAGCCTCACACTTCTCCATAGAGTCGACTGTCACAACTCAGAAGACGGGGCCTGACTATACAGGGGCAGATTTTCCTGGCGCACATTCTAGACCTCGAAAAAGCGGCGCAGGGCATAGCGCCGTCCCATCGTCATAGCGTAGAGCCCAATAGTCATGCCTCCTGCCGTTGTCCAGGTGGCTGCTGCGCTATAGAGCAGGCGCTGCAGCAGGAAGGCCACGACAATCGCCAGTACGGTATCGACACCAACTTCTACCAACGATTGCCAGCGTGACTGTCGTATTCCAGGCATAACGAGGGCATTGAAAAGGCGACGTATGGCGTAGCGCCTCGGCACGGCCAAGCCAAGCACCAACACGGCAAAGGTGAGACTGCGCTCGGGAGTCGCGAGGGCACCGTAGAAGAGCACCTGGGTTACAAGGTTGACACAGAGAGACACACCAAAGTCGGCACCGATTTCGAGACGGCTCTGATGGCACGTTTGCATAGCACAGTCCTTCCCTTCAGACACGCTCCCGCTGCTGGCGTCTCGGGCGCCCGTACACGGGGCGTGCCGGGACTGCGTCGCTGGCAGTCGCGCAGACGGAGAAGGGGACAGTAAACCAGAACGTACTGCCTTGTCCAAGTGTACTCTCCACCCCAATATCGCCCTCCATCATAGTGACCAGTCGCTTGGCGATCGCGAGCCCGAGCCCGGTGCCACCATATTTGCGCGTGCTTGAGCCGTCCACTTGAGAAAACACCTGAAAAAGCTTCCCGTGGGCCTCAGCCGGGATCCCGATGCCAGTATCGGTAATGGCAAAGTACACCAGCGTCTCGGCCGTGTTGCCCTCGACGCGCGTGACAGACACCACGATTTCGCCTGTGTCGGTGAATTTCACGGCATTGCCGACGAGAATCAGCAGCACCTGCAGGAGACGCCCGGGATCTCCGGCGACGCAATGCGGCACATCGCGATGGATCGAGGCAGTCATGACAAGCCCCTTCTCGTGCGCGGCTTTCGCCAGGGACTCGAGGACGTCCTCGATCACAATACGTAGCTCGAAGTCGACAATATTGAGAGCACACTTGCCGGTGTCGATTTGGGAGAAGTTTAGGATATCGTTAATGAGGGTTAGGAGATCGTCGCTGCATTTCTGCACGGTCTCGGCATATTCACGCTGCTCATCATCCAACGTCGTATCCAAGAGCAACCCAGTCATGCCGCAGATGCCATTCATAGGCGTGCGGAGTTCATGGGTTATGGTGGCGAGGAACTCGCTCTTGGCACGATTGGCGACCTCAGCAGCGTCTTTGGCGATACGCAACGCTGCCTCGGCCTGCTGGCGCTCGGCAATTTCCAGGTGCAAGTGTTCGTTGCTACGCTGGAGCTCAGCCGTGCGTTGTGCCACGCGCATCTCGAGTTCATCGCGGGCTTGTTTCAACGCTTCCTCAGCCTGTTTGCGCTCCGTCACGTCGCGGCCAATGCCCTGTACACCAATGGCCTGCCCATCTCTGTAGATCAACCGGGTACTCACTTCAAGCGGTATGCAACGGTTGTCCTTGGTAACCACCTCTAATTCATATGTCGTCCAGCCGGTGCCCCTCTCTTTACTAACACGCATATCCCTGCTGCGTGCTAAGGACTCTGGAGGCAGAATGTCGGTAAGGCTCATGCCTGCCAACTCGTCACGTGAATAGCCGAGGAGCCGTGCGCCTGTCTTATTGACAGTGGTAAAATGCCCGTGCATGTCGAGGGTGTAGACAAAGTCACTGGCATTCTCGAACAGTTCCCAATAATGCTCTTCGGTCTGCCGCAATACTAGCTCAGTACGCTCACGCTCATTTTTCTTTATGGAGAAGAACAGGCGATGGTGATGCCGACAGCGTGCGAGAGCATGCCAGATGCCTAGCCAAGCGGCCAAGACAACCGCTGTAGCAACTAGAGACCAGACGAGCTTGGTGTGTTGCGCTCGGCACAGAGTGTTATACTGCGCTCTGAGATCGTCGAGGAACGCATGTATACTCTGTGCAACGAGCTGTTTTTGTTCCTCGTATTGTTGATCGAAGAGCACACTACGTGCGGCGTCAGTGTGCCCCTGCCGTATAAGGGTAAAAGCCTGCCCCTCTAGGTCTGCAGTGCGCCTGGCAGCCGTCGCGAGGGACATGAAGGCAGCGCGAGAGCCCGGTGGCGTAAGTTCATGAGCCTCTTGGAGAGCATCAGCCCATGCTATTGCCCCCTTCTGGTAGCGTTCCTCCCAGTGTGTCTCTCCTGTCACGGACGCCATCCTGGCGGACATCGTCAATATTTCATCCAACTGCATGATGACACCACGCAGGACCTCTGTGCGTATCTGCCGAGCGTAGATTGGGTTGGCAACATGATACGTATTGTAAGTGTTCCAGGCTAACCATACGAACGCCAGCCCCAGGCAGACCCATATCCCAAAGAGCAGTTTCAACAGGGGCCATACATTCCTCTTGCCGTTACTCTCATCCATGCTGGAAACGTCGGAATGTATTGCCACAGTGCCCATCCAAGCGTTGCATCTATAAAGCGTTGTAATGCAGCAGTACCTTCGAAGTCATGCCTGACATGGGTGCATGCCCTCGTCCGCTCTTATCGGAAAAGATACGATGTGGCTTAAGGGCTCTTGCCTATTTTCCTAGCCCTTGCCTTCCTGGTATGACGATTGCCAGATACCCCTCACAAAATCTCAGATACTCCTTGTTCCCATTAAGTACCGTGCGCGGGAAATATGTCGCAAGTTGCAAACGCGGTGTACGCGCCTCGCAACAGCACAACGCACCCAGCCAAACCGGCTGGGTAATTAGCTGCGCGCAGCACTCAGGTCGATTATTGGTATAAAAAGGAACGATGCCGTGCACAGACCACAATGATAGGGGAGCCAGCTCTTGCAGTGACAGAGGGCCTCACCATTGAGCAGTGGCCAGTAGAGTGGGAGGCGATGCCGAGCGATGATCTCAGTGTAGTGTATGAGAAGACTAAGGGTCGTAGATGCCCTCTGAGGCACCCAGGAGCTTAACGCCCCTGGAAGTGCGGAGGGCGCTTTTCGACAAAGGCCCGGATGCCTTCCCTGGCATCCTCCGTTTCACGGCAGACGTTTTGCGCGAAAGTTTCAAATTCCAGGGCAGCACGCAGATCTACATCCTGGTTGTGGTACAGGGCACGCTTGGCCAGGCGTAGAGCAATTGGAGGTCCATCGGCCAGTTTACGCGCCAGCTCGTGTGTCACCGGCATCAATTCCTCGGGGGCAACCAGCTTGTTGAGGAGTCCCAGGGCATAGGCTTCTTCGGCACTGATCATCTCGCCGGTAAAAATCAGCTCGCAGGCTTTCGCCATGCCTACCAGTCGGGGGAGGAAATAGGTCCCACCCCAATCCACGTGCAGCCCACGCTTGACAAAGGTCTGCCCGAACCTGGCGGCGGTGGAAGCAATACGCATGTCACAGGCCAATGCCAGGTTCATGCCGGCGCCTGCCGCCGGGCCATTCACTGCGGCAATAATTGGTTTGGGGGAATCACGCATGGCGAGGACAACTTTATCGCGTATGGGGGCAACGCGATCGTGCAGCGCACGCTCCATTCTGCCCTCTTGCACTTCATGCGCAGCTTTCATATCGCCACCGGCACAAAAGCCACGGCCAGCACCGGTCAACACGATGACACGCGCCTCGGGATCGTCACTGGCGCGACTCATGGCATCATAGAGCTCCTCGCGCAGGGTATCTCCCAGAGCGTTTAAGCGGTCTGGACGGTTCAGGGTGAGGGTGACAATCCCGTCTTGGTGATCGCAGAGTAAGAATTGGTATGACATGCGTTTCCTCGTTGCAGATGGTACGAGCAGACTGTGCACCACATCACTGGTGGTGCCTGCATGTTAACTGCTTGTTATGATCCCAACCCGCGAGCGTGCATATCCCATTGCACACGATATATTCGGGCTCGGTCTACTTGTCGCTGTGTTTCTCAACGATAGCCCGATGCGCCAGCGCTGGAGCGGCATAGGCCATGAGGACAGGGAAGTAGCCGCGTGACCCTGCGAGCGTGAACTCCAGGGTCAGATCGTCCTTCGCCTTAACTCCCAGTTGGGCCAGGTCTTTAATCTCCCCCTGGTTGATCTTCTCGGCGTTCTTCAGGTCATAGAAAAAGCCCGCGTAATCGGCGGACCCACGAACGCCACGGCGAGCGCCATCCCCCCCAGGTGCAACGACACCGGAAAGGCCTGGCGGATAATCTCGTGCACGGCGCGGTTCTTATACACATACGAAGTCCCACAATCCCCGCGTACGGCTTTGGCGAGAAAGATGACGAACTGCTGCCAGAGCGGTTTGTCGAGACCGTATTGCTTCTCCATGTTGCGCTGCGCTTCTGGACCGAGTGGATTGGTATTGTCGGCCACAGGATCGAGCGGACTCCCAGGGGTGAGGTGCATGATGGTGAAAGTAATAAGTGCCATAGCTAAGAGCGTTGGCACCATCCACAAGAGACGACGCATAATGTAAGACACCATGTGATCATGCCTCTCCTTAAAGGTGCGAAGCATGTCAGCCTGCAGGCGAGCCATGGAAGAGGCATTGACCATGGCAGCACACCCAAACGCACGCCGCAGATCTGCGCGAGACAAGATACCCTTCAAGGTCAGACAATCTGTGCGTCAAATTCTGGAGCAGCCAGCTTGATATCAAATGCTACAGGCTTATCTTCACCAAACCGGATGACAGACTTTTCACGAAACGTCACTGGGATATCCAGCTGTCTCCAGCCCGTTGATTCCTCTTCCGCCGTTTCTATGTGTGCTAATACATCTTCAGCAACTTCATTCTTGATATGGAAAAAAACATTATTGGGACGGCTCTCACAGGCAATAAACCCATACCCTTTTTCTTTGTTGAAGTTAATAATTTTCCCGACTAAAGGTTCTTCAGTAGATGCGACCGCGCGAGATACCTTGGGAACTCGCTCAAGTCCTTGCAGATGTCGAATATTCTCTTCGAGATCAAAAAACTCAAAAGAGAAATTCCGTGTCAGACGCAGGCCCACAATGCGCCGATGCCGATACTCACGATTGAACACGAGCGCCAAGAGCGCCGCATAGACTAACGTTGCCGCGCCTTGTTCTAGATCTGCAGTAGGATCAGCCTCTAGATAGACGGCCTTCGGTACGACAAAACTCTTCTTCTGGACCTGCACGAACTCACGCTGCTTCACGACATCATCTTTGTTCGCGGTGATCTGCAGACCAATATGCTCAGGTAAGCGTGCCACATCTCGGAAGCCGTTCACAATAAAGTCAAGCTTGTATTGATGATCGTACGTCTGGTCGTAATAGATGCGACACCCTAAGGCTTCAAGCTTGGTCCGCAGACGCTCCTCAAAGTTGATCCCATGAATAAAGGGACGATTCATCGAGATATCTCCTTACGTGCAACAAGCGGGGAAGGACCTATCTCCGGGCAGGATCTGTCGAGGGCGAGAGTGTGCTATGCCATTGTCAGAGAACTGCTGAGTACCCTACATGAGAAATCACCTGTTTGTCAAGATGTGCAGGGCAGATAGGCAAGCATAACCCGAAGCACATGCTCCCACAGGCGGAGCGCTCGTTACTCGCGGGTTGTCTTGGTGAGGAGTGCTTCGATCTGAGTCAGTAAGCGCTGGAATTCTACTGGCTTGGCATGGTAATCATCGCAGCCCGCTTGCAAGGCGCGCTCCTCATCGCCAGCGATCGCGTGTGCCGTCATCGCCATGATCGGGATCGCCCGGGTCTCGGGCGCCTCTTTGAGTATGCGCGTTGCTTCCCATCCATCCACATCGGGCAGGTTCAAATCCATCAGGATCAGGTCAGGGATCTCGGCTTGGGCCATAGTTATGCCCTGCCGGCCATCGATCGCCGTAATGACATCATACCCGTGGCGCTGCAGTCGGCGCGACAGCGCATCCCGATTCTGCTCGTTATCTTCAATCATCAAAATTTTCGGCATAGTTTCCCCTTCAACAATACATCCCTCGTGATAGCACCGCTCAGGTGCCATGCGCTTTCCCCACCCGATTCTCAGGCGCGCAGCTTGCCATACAGCGACGCACTTCATCGAGCAAATCCTCACGGCTATACGCGCCTTTCGAGAGGATCTGTGCCACTGAACCACTGAGCCGCTGTCGTTCTTCCGGCGTCAGATCTTTCGCAGTCAGAACAACTATCGGCATGGTGCGCCACTCCTCCCGCTGGCGCAGTTCGGCAATGAACGTAAAACCGTCCATGGTCGGCATCATCAGGTCGAGCACGATGAGCACGGGCCGCTGCTCGGCCACCCGCTCCAAGGCCACGCGCCCGTTCTCGGCCTCGGTAACGGCCCACCCCTGTTGTTTGAGCATGCGCCGGAGCATCCGCCGTGTGGCGCTATCATCCTCGACGACGAGCACTGTACCGGCAGGCTCAGCAGGGCGGTATTTGTGCAGCATGGCGGTCAAGCGGTGCCGATCAATGGGCTTGGTCATGTAGTCGGCCGCCCCAAGAAGATAGCCAAAATTCTTCTCGTCGATCATCGTCAGCATGATCACAGGGATGTCCGCAAGCCCCGGCTCCGCCTTGAGCGCGGTGAGCACGGCCCAGCCGTCCATGTGCGGCATCAGCACGTCCAGGGTGATGACGGCGGGACGAAGTTGCCTGGCCAGCCGCAATCCCTCCACGCCATCCGACGCCGTTGCCACCCGGAAGCCCTCGCCGGTGAGGAGGCGGCGCATGACGTCACGCACCACAGCATCATCATCAATTACCAGGACGGTATCGGCTCCATCCTGATTCGGGCTCGTGACCGGGTTGGCCTCCGCTGGCGTCTCCGCTGGGGCCAGTACCGCGGGCAACCGGACGGTGAAGATCGACCCTTTCCCCGGCTCGCTCACCACGCCAACGTCACCCCCCAGAAGGTGGCAGACGCGTTTGGTGATGGCTAAGCCCAGACCGGTGCCACCGTACTTACGGGTCGTCGACGCATCCGCCTGCGAGAAGGTTTGGAATAACTTGTCCATCTGCTCCGGGGTCATGCCAATGCCCGAATCCATGACCTGAAACGTCACCCAATCCCCAGCATCCGTGGCGTCCCGGGCAACGTCCAGCGTGATCGACCCGTGCTCGGTGAACTTGGCGGCATTGCTCAGCAGATTGAACAGGACTTGCCGTCCCTTCGTCAAGTCGGAGTACATCATACCGAGGTCCGAGGGGCAGTGCACGGTGAGCGTATTGCCCTTCTGTTGCACCAGGGGTTGCACCGTGTTTACAACGTCCTGGATCATGGTCGCAATCGCAAACGTCTCTGGAGAGACCTCCATCCTGCCGGCTTCGATCTTCGAAAAGTCCAGCACATCGTTGATGAGGGCCAGCAGTTGCTTCCCCGCCGTGTTAATCTTCTCGAGATCCGGGATGAATTCCTGGGCACCTGCGTCCGCGGCCTCTTCCTGCAGGAGTTCACTGTACAGGATCACTGCATTGAGCGGCGTGCGCAGCTCGTGGCTCATGTTGGCCAGGAATTGACTCTTAGCCAGATTGGCGCTCTCCGCCGCTTCTTTGGCCTCTTTCAGCTCCACTGCCGCCCGCCGGCGCTCGGTGATGTCTGTGAAACTGACCACCGCCCCCTGCACAACGTCATCTTCAACGAGGGGGAAGGAGGCATATTCGACCGGCACACACGTCCCGTCATGGCGCCAGAACACCTCCGTATCGACGCGGCAGCCCTGCCCGGTTTGGAAAACCTGGAAGATCGGGCACTCCTCGCGCGCGTACGGGGACCCATCGGCATGGCAATGGTGCACCAGGTCGTGCATGTTTTTGCCCACGACCTCGTCAGGTGTGAAGCCCAGCAGAGCCGCGCCCCTCTGGTTAATGAACGTACACTCCCCCTGCGTATCGATGCTATAAATACCTTCGCCAATCGATTCTAACAGCAGCCGATTATAGCGCGCCAGGCGTCTGTTCTCGCGCTCCGCCTGCTTGCGCTCGATTCCCATAGCAATGCCGTCCGCCACCCCGGCCATCGCCTGGAGAGCGGCGGCGGTCAGCGGGTGGCGCGCGAACAGCGCCATCACCCCTACCACGCGCTCCTCAATGATCAGCGGATAACCGGCGAAGGCCAGCATGCCCTCCCGCTTCGCCCAGTCCTGGTCGTGCACGCGGGGGTCACCGACGACGGCATTGGTCAGGTGGGGCTTACGCTCTTGCGCAATGAGGCCAATCTTGAACTGGCCCACGGGCACGCGGCTGTGGGGGCCGTCAAGGTGCGTGTACAGCCCGGCACTGGCCTGCAGTTTCAGCACGTTCTCTCCGGCCGTAAGTGTCCAGATGCGGGCGAAGGCCGCATCGAGGTGGTGGACCATGGCCGCAGCGCAGCGCTGGAGCATGTCCCGCAGAGAGGCGGCCTGTGTGAGGGCCGCACTCACCTCGGCCCCGAACGTCGCCAGGCGCACTAGCTCCTCCAGCGTCTGTGTGCTATCGGGACTCGCCACGGCCGCAGTCTGCGTCTTGTTGTCTTCAGGCAGCGATAGGGTCATACCTGGCACCTCCACACAGATGGTGCGTCACCTCGCCTCCGCGACCTCGTGACCGCGTGGCGGCAGCGGAGATTGCGGCACAACTTCCGTCGTCAGGGCACTCAAGCGGCTCCGGCTTTGCAACAGTGATGTCGTCAGGGAACTCGCACCGGCCTTACGGAGGCGGATGAGAATCTTGTCGAATTCCTCTTTGTCGCCCCAATATCCCACCACAATGTGCAGATCGGCAAACTCCTTGTGTAGATACCGACACAGGTAGCGCGTTTGTGGCAGGCCGCCGGGCAGAGCGGCGATGAAGATCAAGGCCGGGCGCTCCTGTCTGATGCGCGCAGCGATATCGGTCGCGTGGGTCCGGGTGGACACCACCTCAACATGACACCCGGTAGGCTGCATGAGCTGCCGGAGCATCTGCACGATCACTTCTTCTGCCTCATGGTGGGCCGGACACCCCAGGATCAATACCGGTGCTGTCTCTGGCACCACCGTTGCCTCGCCAGTGGCCTGGTCACCCTCGGCTGGCTCGGCCGTGGTGTCCCCCAGCTCCGCCACAATGTCCTTGGTGGCTTGGAGAATGAAGACCTCGTCCTCCCCGGCCAGGAGCCCCTGTTTGCGATCCTGCCAGGCCAACAGGAGTGCCGGGATAAGCACCTCATCATACACCGTCTCGAGGGCATGGTCCTTGACGTACTCCTCAACGACTTCCGTAGCCTCTTCCTGATCCCGCGCTAACAGGCGCTGATAGCAGACCACCGGTGGGTCGAGAGCCGGGGCCTTCCCGAACAGCATATCGAAGAATTGCAGGTGCGGCACGTGCCGGCCCAGCACCACAATACACACCGTTAGCGGTGTGGACAACACCAGCCCGATCGGTCCCCACAGCCAGGTCCAGAACCCGGTCACCACCAGCAGTCCCACCTCAGAGACCCCGAGACTCTGGCCGTAGAGCCAGGGTTCCATGAGCATATTGCTCCACAGTTCCAGGAGCCCAAACAGGCCGAGTACGAGGGCGAGTTGCATCCACCCCGGAAACGCCACCAGGCTCATGGTGATTGGGAAAAAGGCCGCAATCCATGGGCCAACGTAAGGGATATAGCGAAACACCGCGGCCAGAAAGCCCCACAGCACGGCATAAGGGATGCCAATGAGAAAGAGGCCGAGACCGGTCACCAGTCCATAGCTGCCATTGATCACGAATTGCATGAGTAAGTAGCGACTGACG
>JBMDXC010000192.1:0-1830 GCA_048594805.1 Candidatus Entotheonellaceae bacterium
GGGTAGGCGTGAACGAGCGTCAGTTTCAGGCCGAGGCCAACACCCCGAAGCGCTCGATGCGATACTCCGCGAGCCATGGGCTTGGTTGGCCGGTGGTGATCTCTTCCGCCGCTAACTGCCCCATCAAGGGGGCCAAGGTCACGCCGCTATGAGTGACCGCCACATAAAAGCCGCTGATGCCAGGCACCGGCCCGACGATCGGGCGTTCATCCTGGGGCATTGGCCGCACCCCGATTTTCATGGTTTCAACATGCGCCTCGGCGAGCTCTGGGAGGAAGGTCGCGGCTCTGGCGAGCAATCGCTGGCCGCGTGTCAACGACAGGTCCGTGTCCTCGGTATCCATGCTCCAGGATTCGCCCAACAGGATACGCCCATCGGCTTGCTGCCGGAGGTGGATGTCCGAGGCATGGATAACGGCACGGACTAACGGTGGCTGTGGCACGGTGAGGACGAGCGTGCCTGGCTTGGGAAACATCGGGATGCGGATGCCGGCCATCGCGCCGATGGCGGCGGCGTCAGACCCGGCGGCATCGACCACGACATCGGCGGCGAGCACCCCCGACGGGGTACGTGCACCGGTCACACGGCCGCTGCGGATTTCCACCCCGACGAGACTGGTGTCGGTGTGTACTTCGACGCCAAGCGCCTGGGCGCGCTGGAGCAGCGCCCTGATGACAGATGGTGGATGCACCGCCCCGTCAGAGGCGGAATAGCAGGCAGCTGCCAGCATCGGACGCAGATGCGGCTCGCGTGCCATGAGCTCGTCGCGGCTGATCATCTCCACTGCATGCCCCCAGCTCCGCAATTCCTGCACTCGCGCCTGCAACGCCGTGGCTGCCTCCGGCCGGTCCACCCAATGGATGCCGCCGTGCCAATGCAACTCCATGTCGATCCCCAGCTCATCAGGCAGTTGACGGTACATCTCAACGCTGCGGCGCGCGAAGTCATAATAGCTGCGCGTCGTCCGCGAAAACGCATTCACCCAGGCGAACGAGTTGTTCGAGGTCTTGCGGCCGGGTTGTTCGCGCTCGAGCACGGTGACCTGCGCTCCGGCGCGCGCCAAATAATAGCTGATCGCTGCGCCAATGATGCCCCCTCCCGCGATGACCACCCGTTGCGCCATGTCCCTCTCCTTCCCAGATGCGCCAGCAGCCCACTGATGCTGAAATCGACTCCACCGCTTCGTCGGAGCCACTGTAACACGGGCATGCCGTGAAGTCTAGGGCCAAGGGGGAGCCAGCACCCTTTCCTATGAGGAAGGGTGCTACCCTGCTTTATCCCATCCAGGCCTTCTGCTAGATTAGGTGCGAGTCAACCGCCACGCACGCGCAAGCGATTGTGCTCATCTCGCTCTACGAGGCATACGCATCGGCACGGAGCCGGTTGAGCCTAAGGCAACATTCTTGGAGCCAGCGCTCTATGGCCATTCAGACCCCAGACTGGGTAAAGCACGCTGTCTTCTATCAGATCTTCCCCGATCGTTTCGCCCGTAGTCCGCGCAGCACTCCCCCACGTGGGATACAGTTCAAGCCTTGGGGCAGTCCTCCAGAGGAGCAAGGCTTTCAGGGCGGTGACCTGTTGGGAATCACTGCCAAATTGGACTATTTGCAGCATCTCGGCGTCACCGCGCTGTACCTCACCCCTGTCTTTGCTTCGGCTTCCAATCACCGCTACCACGCCTACGATTATTACCAAGTCGACCCCCTGCTCGGGGGCAATGCCGCCCTGCGTAAGCTGTTGGATGAAGCGCACGCCCGCAGTATGCGGGTCGTCCTCGATGGCGTCTTCAACCATGCCAGTCGCGGCTTCTGGGCCTTTCATCACATCCTC
>JBMDXC010000193.1:0-3811 GCA_048594805.1 Candidatus Entotheonellaceae bacterium
GTGTATACTCCTATTATACCATCTGGGTCTCGGCGGGAGAGAGAAGGCTCAGGACGAGCGCAAGAGGGATTGTCTTGCTTGACGGCAGCAACAATGTAGGGATCTCTCATTCTGAGACCAGGATGGGGTGACATCTGGGGAAGGAATATAGTGGTATACTGCTCCGGAGCGCGTCGTCAGACAGGGACCGCGCGCCTGCGATCATCCACAGGCGTTTGCGAGGCTGAGTTGACGTTGTCAGGAACGTTCTGTACTCTTGTGAGGTAGCAAGTTGTTCCCCCAGCTGCTATATGCACGTCATCAAGCAAAGGACAAGTTGTGTCGGATTGGATTGAGATTCAGAAGGATCCAAAACATATTGCCCGTGAAAAACAGAAGGCCAGAGCCTTACGCCAGTCACAGTGGTGGCGCAACAAAATTGCCCAAGGTCTCTGTGCCTACTGCCAGGGCACCTTTGCGCCCGATGAACTCACCATGGACCATATTGTGCCACTGTCGCGCGGTGGACGGAGTACGAAAGGCAATGTAGTGCCGTGCTGTACAGGGTGCAACACGACAAAAAAATATTGGACTCCTGCTGAACTCCTGCTCCAGCAATTACGGGAGCAGGAGAGCAAGTAGCACATAAGACCCGCCTCTCACCCAGCTTGAGAAACCCAATAACGCTCCCAAAGAAAAAGGCATTAGAGGTGCTTCTGACGGCTTTTGTGAGGCTTCCCTTTGTGGACGCACTGCACAACGCATTTACAGCACCATCGCAAGGTTTGCTCGGCACTCTGACGATCGTATGAGCCACGGCTGGCACCTGAGAGAGATTGCTCTCAAAAGAGTGCCGGTCCATGGGAAGATGGGGAAAATGATGCTCAGGGGATCTTTGTGTCCTCTCCCTCTGGTTTCACTCTGCGAGACACGAGCAGGAGCCTGCTCTGATCATGTCACATCGGCTCATCTAAGTACCAGGACTGAGGTTGGTAATCCTTTGCAGGTTGTTTGGATGTTTCAATACCTTTCATAACACGGCTGTCTTGAGAGACAGCCGTGTTTCACGTGAAACACGGCCACTTCGCGTTTCAATCCCTTACAAGGCAGCTACTGCTTTGAGACGCCTGTGGGGGACGTGCCCCTTCCCGAGATTCCCGGTTTCAATCCCTTACAGGGCAGCTACTGCTTTGAGACCACCGCCTTGCTAATGCCTTGGCTACCAATAGCTTCACCCAGACTTTGCGAGCATCGATAGGGTCCCTCACTCCAGGAGGCATTATATCCCCTTATATACATGCATGCGACATCCTAACTGCTGCTGAATCAATGCTCTCAGAGTTGCGAGCATCACCCGGTTCTGACACGATAGCTGCGATGCTCGTGCGAGCCAAGAAAAAAAATTTACACAATGACAGTTCCTTCCTGATTGGGCATTTCGCCGCCGATACGTTCAATTTTTTTCTGGCAATCTTCACAGAGAAAGTAGAAGCGCACGCTGTCACCATCGGCTTTCCTGATGTAGTCATCGAGACGGTGGCGCAGGATGAGATATTGCGCGCGGGTGAGGTCGCATTCGAAGACACTATACTGCATCCATTGGCCAAAGCTCTTCAAGATACGATGGATACGGCCACGACGTTTATCATCTTCAATATCATAGGACACTACGATATACATAGGATCACCTGGTCATGAACGGGGGATACTCGGCAATTTCGCCCTTCAGCGCTTTGGCCAGGAGGCAAGCTTGCAGCTCAAAACAACGCTGGTAGGAGGCTTTGTACGCGAAGATCGGGTGCTGAATCTCAGTGTTTTTGCGCTCCTCGTACTGCATCAGGAACTTGCGCCGTGCTGCCTCTGTGAGGCGATGGACATTGCCCAATTCGACGCTGAAATCCTCAGGACCAATAATGCGCTTATTGATGCAGGTCAATACGACAGAATCGACGATCAGGGGACGGAACTCCTCCATGAGATCAAGCGCTAGCTATGGCCGGCCATAGTGCTCGACATGCAAGTAGCCCTGGTAAGGATCAAAGCCGACCGTATTCACCGCGCTGTGGATATCATCGGCCAGCAGGGCATAGCCGAAGCTCAGGAGCGCATTCACTGGATCGGTGGGTGGACGCCGGACGCGCTTCGCGAAGCGCATGCCCGATGGTTTGAGCAGACTGTCGAACACACCAAAATAGAGCGCCGATCCGGCGCCCTCCAGACCACGGAGCTGGTCGAGGTTTTTAACGGCTGCCACCGTGGCCAGCCGCTCTTTGAGTTGATCAACAGCCTGCATCACGGTCGGGTCGTCAATATCACGGTTAGCACGCTGCAAGAGAACCCGCATGTTCGTCAACTTGCCACGGACAATTTGCCGCGCCAGGGTCAGCGTGATGGCTGCATCAAAAGCAGCACGGTATTGCGCGCTGCGTAGCAAAGCGTTTTTCGACAGGGCTGGCTCGATGCGGCCCACGTAGCGTCCATGGGCGCTCAAATAGCAGACAGGAGTATGGTGTTCTAACAAGGCCTGGAGCGTCGCAGCAGTGACCGTCACACGTCCAAACACCACCACTTGCGATACCTTCAGCATTGGCACGTCCAGCAGGGTCCCTGTCTTCTGCGTCACTTTCAGGCGCTCATCGGTTTTGCGTACGACGGTGTCCTGCTGCGTCACATACAAGGTGGACATGCGCTGGCTCCTTTCGAACTTTCTTACTCTCGTTGCCGCAGCAGGGCCGTCTCGCGCTGCAGACAGATCTCGTACACACTACAGCCTTTACAACGTGCCGAATACCCTACCTCAGGGCGCTGGCGCGTGCGCAGGAGGGCGCGTACGGCAGCGATCGTCTCTAGCGTCAGGGCGCGCAGTTCCGGGGTGAGCGGTACCGGCTTGCGTCGTCCAGTGCTGGCATAATAGATGTATCCCTGGGGGATGTGGACGGTAGCGCCACGCGCCTCGCTCAGCGTTTCCTCCAGACACAGAGCCTGGGCACACAGTTGTAAAGCATCATTGGTCCAGTTGCCGAGGCGCCCCTTCTTGTACTCCACTGGATACACTGCGCCGTCGCGTTCTTCGATCAGGTCCGCCCGACCACAGATGCCATAGCGCTTGGAGTAGAGATAGGCGCTACGGAGTTGGAACAACTCACCACGTGACGTCTGCCCCTCCGTATGCACACGCGTGTGTCCCAGGCTGCCTTCGATGGTGTGCTCGTTGTCGGTGTACTCGTGCTCCACGGACATCCAGTAACAGCGCAGCGGGCAGTAGCTGTATTGATTCAAGGCCGAGATGAAGATGTATTCTTCGTCTGCCTGAAGTCCTTCTGTGTCGGCCATGCATTCCCCTCCCTTTAGAGTCGACGGGTCAGGCCCATGCCCATCGTGGTCTTTCTCCCAGTGCCGGCGTAATAGCTGTAGGCCCCCAGCGTGGCCAGGATTTTGCGATGTACGGGCTCGATCTTGGACGATCTGGCGGTAAACCGGCAGGTACCCACAAAGCCCTGTTCTCTGGTGCGCGCCCCGTCGAAATATAACGGCGCCTGCACCAGGCGCAGGTGGTCATAGGTAACCGATACTCCCCGTTCGACCACGTCGGCCAGGAAAGTCCGGCGCATGGCCGTGTCCTGAAAAAAGGGCAGCGGCGCGTGTGCATCCCAACTGTTGAGCCAGCTCTGAAAGCACAGGCGCGGCACCGGCAAGGGCATTGCCGCATCGCCGGTTTTGAACGCTGTGGGAGTGACGAATTGGATATACCAGGTGGTTTCGTGCTCAGAGGCTCGGGCGAGCAGCTCGTCAAACCGAGCAAAGCCAGCCCACGGTTCACCGCTCTCAGGCG
>JBMDXC010000194.1:0-7823 GCA_048594805.1 Candidatus Entotheonellaceae bacterium
CCATAGGCGGCATCCCCACCGACAATCACCAGCTGCGCCCAAGGCGGGGGGATACACTCGCCGACCATTGCCCGAAAGAGGGCATTTTCGCTGCGATACCCGACGTGGCGCTTCGGCAGAATGAGCCGAAAGCCCACGGGCACGCGGTACCCATCCCAGGCGGCCATCAACACCACGAAACGCAGGCCAAAAAACCAGGGATGATGTCTGCTGGTACGGCCTTTTTGCGCCACAGGGTTCTTGGAGCCGCGTTTGTCGGCGTGACTGCCATCACCAAAGAGATACAGCACCCCATTGGGAGGCGGGGGCAAGGTGGCCAACAGGTCCTGCGCCAACCAGTGGACGAGCAGATGCACGTTCCAATACGCGGCTTTGAGCAGGCGACCGAAGCGCCACGCGGTGATGGTCGCTGGGGTCCACCGGGCCATCTCTTCCAAGGTGTGTCGCCCCGGGTGCACGGCTTGCATGAACACCAGCCAGCAGAAGATGAGGCGATACCGACCGCGCCAGACGGTCGGCATGCCGCGAAATATCAGGGTCACAAACCCAGGGAGATAGGTAAAGGCCATGAGCATGCGCAGCGCCATCCCCAGAGGAGGGGGAGAGAAAACAGTGACCAATGGAATGCCGCATCGTGTTTACACCTTTGTATATTGATTTGCAAGGGCTTGACGGTTTAGGGTGTCAATTCTGAGTGGAGAACATGAGCGTATAGACCTGATAGAAGCGGCAAAAGAGATTATTGAAAGTTTGACCGGCATTAAGTTTAGCGGAGAAAATGTTCAAATGAAGCTTATTTGACCTGCTCAGGGAGTTCTAAAAACGCCCTTGTACGATGTTTGCCAAGCCACCGCCAGAATTTGTAGGGGGCTCCTGCATATTGGTGTCGCAGAAACACCCTTGTGCAACCCGGGCGGTTTTGGGGGACACTTGATGACACATGATGATTCAACAGAACTTATAGAAGCGACAATTACGCATTACCGCGCTCGAGGCTTTCCTGACGGAGCACTTACACGTCTTGAGTCGCTGGTTAGAAAAAGTCTGCAGGGCTGACCCAGAAACAGCTGGGGACTGTTATACTATCTATTCCCCAACCGAAGTGTATGCTCGTGGGCCTATATTACGGGTGTTGGTATGCCAAAGGTCTTTGTCTCGTATGTTAAGCAAGATTATGACAAGGTTATGAAGCTGGTCAATGATCTACAGCAGCGTGGAGTTGAAGTATGGATTGACAAAAACATAAAGCCAGGAGAGCATTGGGCCACAGTAATTCGCCGTGCGATTTCAGAAGGGGAATATTTTATTGCCTGTTTTTCAAATGCATATATTAGTCGGTCAAAAACCTACATGAATGAGGAGTTAACACAAGCCATTGACCAAATAAGACTAAGAATGTCAGACAAAATATGGTTCATTCCTGTAAGGCTGACGGAATGTGAAATACCAGATCGAGAAATCGGTGGAGGACAAACAATAAGTTCGTTGCAGTGGGTTGATTTATACAAAAATTGGACTGCCGGAATCGACAAAATCTTGGAAGTAGTTGCTCCGAGGCGCCCTAAGGCTTTCAATGAAGCAGTTATCCTCTGGATCGACGATAACCATGCCACTAACCAAGTATACAGAGAGGCTTGGGAAGGCCAAGGAGTTAAAATTACGCTTGCGGACTCCACGAACGAGGCGCTTCAGTTGCTGGAAAACTTCCAATTTGACGTTATTATATCAGATCTTTTCAGAATTGAGGAGGGACAACATCGTGCAGCAGGATACGAACTTCTTGAGCGGCTTTCAGAGAAGCATATAAATATTCCAGTTATTATATATACGACTTCTATCGAGGCCGTAGATCGGCAGAGAGCACGAACAGCTTTCGGTATTGCAGATATGCCGATTCATGTGTACCAGCTAATAATGGCAGCGCTAGCAGGCGACCGCTGAACTTGAAGTACAGCATGTCGAACAAAGACATCAAGTTGACGGCTCCACACCTTATTTTGTCGCTGGCGCGAAATTCGCAACTGCTGGAATCTTCATCGCACATCCCGCAGTCATTCGCATAAGCTGCTGAATTTGTTGGATATTTTGTCTATAGGATATACAGGCCTGAAAAATAACCAAAATAGAATCAACAGGTTCCAAAGGGGTGCGGAATGTGCATTCATGGTTTAGCCTCATATTGGTGTCGCAGAAACACCCTTGTGCAACTGCCTCCATTCCTTGCCCCCGAACTTTAGCAATGAGAGCGTTGCGAACGCTAACAGATGCCAAGCTTATTACCGATACTCAAGGCATTCTTTCGGCCTCGATAGGTGCCCCTCAAGTGGAGAGCCTGCCGCTGTCAAGGGTTCCCGCAGGAGGCTTTTGCGACGAGGACAACGCTTGACAGCAGGAAGGCAGGCTCGCAGCTATACTCGTGCCCCAAGAGGCCGGAAGAATTTCCGAATAAACAAGTGAGCGACGTAAACAGCGGCCTACGGCTCAAGCAGTGGCACCGGGGATGTCGAATCGACTCGATACCACACGGGCCGCTCGAAGATTGTCTGCGCTTCCTCATACAGCGTCTCATACGACACCGCTGTAAAGCGGAAAATCCCCGTCCAGCTTGTCATGTTCCGCTCGGTGAGCACGTCCCTCGTCCAGGCAGCCATATTCTTGCGTCTGGATTCGGCGTAGTCCGGGATCTCGCCTGTCGTTACATAGCAAATGAGTACCGCTGGTGTTGCAAACACCCTGGCATAGTCGCCGCGCTGGATAAACTCGAGGCGGCCACGGACATGGTTTTTAAAGCGCTCCTGAAACTCTGACCCCCGGTCGAGTTCCAGAAGTACCGGCGAGCGCTCGCCGTCTGCCTGCCGCTCAAAGTGCAGCCACGCATCCGGCACCACCGTCGGTGGGGTCTTCTCCTGCTCGCTACTTCGCTTGGCTATCCGTTTTTCTATGTCATAGGAGAGCAACATCTCTGCCAGGCTGTACGCCGGGTACTTGCTAGCCCAGTAACACGCGGCAACCACAAACCGCGTCACCAGTAATTGATGGGCAAGATGACTGCCGCTGACGCGCCCGGTTTTGGCCGGGGGGGAATACCAGTCAACCGGCACTCCCATACTCTCGACGACCGCACGCCCTGCAGCCCCCAAAGTATAGACGCGCTCACGATTGCCGGCTTTTGGTGTCGGCAGAGGAAAGCGGTACAGGCATTGTCTTTCCTGATAATCCCCCCTACCACACAGCGCTAAGAGCAGCCGCCGCACGTGGGCGAGCGAATTGGGACTAAAGAGGCTGTAGGCGACATCTAAGGCGGTCATGTACCGATAGGTACTGACAGTCCTGAGGATCTCCTCATCCGTTGGCGTTAACGGTTTGGCAGGTGGCGCGTCCGGCGCCCGCTTTATGTTCATACGATATCGTCTCCTGTGGATGAGGTTTCTTATGAAGTGCCAGTGCCTTGAGGAGTTGTTGAGATTGGTGGCGGTGGCGGCTCGTCATCGTGCCCGCTTCGTCCCCGCTGCTGCGCTGGCGGCCTGGCGCCGCCGGTTTGCGTTGGCGGCGGCTGGGGCGTGTCGGCGCCGGTGGCCTGGCGCCACCCTTCCTGGCGCTTGCGGATTTCCTCCATCACCTCGGTGTAGTGGCGGGTTACGCCTAAGGCACGGCACTGGCGCTTCACAGTCTCGATGCGCTCGGCGAGGGCCTCTCCTGTCAGTCCCTGAGGCGCCTCTCTTGTCTTGATCGTGTATTCGCCACTATTGACGATTTTCACCCTGGCAGCGTAGTTCTCCTGGTTGACGAGGACATTGGCAATTTCCCCTTCCACATCGCTATACAGCCGGGGCTGCAGGCGCGGACGGTACTGGCCCGTATCGACCATGACCGGCTCGGCCGCAAGTATCCCCAGCACACTTCTGAGCGCCCGCAGGAGCCGGACAAAGGCCGGTCCGGGGTAGACGATGCGGCTTTCCGTGATTGTGTCCCACCAGCGCGCACGGGCATACTTTTTCACCAGCCTGTCCACGGCCTGCTGACTCTCCAGAAACCTTGCCTCGCCCAGGACAAACGCGCTCTCCTCAAAGCCTAAAAAGGCCGCGCCGGAGAAAAGCGTGCGCTTCAGGTGGGGGTGGAGCACATTACAGCTGCCATCATTGGCGGCGCCGGTTAAGGCATACAGCGCCCAGGGGTGGATGGCGATGTCAGGCTGGTCCGACTGCATGCTCGCAAAGAGCGCGTCGTTTAAAAGCCTTCGGCCCTCCAGCAGGTGGCCGGTCTGGCACTCCGCGCAGCCAAACGTGAAGGGGTGGGAGTAATTGCGCACCTGCTGCAAAAAGGACTCCAGGGGCTGGAGGTAGTCCTTGGTAAACGCGCTCACGGCAGGGTTAGTGTGGCCACGGCGGACTAAATGGCCGACAATGTCGGCGACCGGTGCCCTGACAGGCTCCTCACCCACGATGTGCGGCTGCGTTGGCTTGGTGTCGAAAGAGCGCGCCAGGACGCGGCTGTCCTCGCCTGAGACGCGGAAGCAGATAATCGTGCCTGCGGCCAAAGCGCTGGCGCGGTTTTGCTCTAACAGTTGGCTCAGGAGCTGATTGGAAGTAGTGGTACTAATACGAAATTTCCTTGCCTCCGAAATGAGGGTCGCCAGGTCGCTGCTCTGGAAGCGCTGCACTTCATCAACATAGAGGTTGAAGGGTTGCCTCCTGTCTTCGGGCGTGTCGACCCGGGAGAACGCAGTCATGAGGAGCTTGCCGATGATCACTGTACCTATGAGTCTCGATGCTTCCTCGAATTGGGGTGAGAGTTTAATGAGGAGTATCTTGGCGTTGTCCATGAGATACCGGAAATCAATTGTGGTTTTGGCTTGCGCCAGGATATGGAGAATCATAGGCTCATCCAGGAACGCCGTGACGCGGTTCAACGTGGACTCGGTGAAGAGCCGGCGATCCCGGAAATTGAGGCGTTCGTACTCAGCCCAAAAGGCACGAATGTGGGGATTGGTCACGTTCACAAGCATCCGGGCTCTCGTGTCCTCAGAGCTATACAGAAATGGTATATCCGCAAATGTACTGTCGGGATTAGCAAAAAGTGTCCTACTCACCGCCCGCAGATTCGACATTAAGCGGGGCGTATCGAAGCCGCTGTTTTGCCACACGGTCTCGAACGTGTGGGAAATAAAGGAGGCGGTGGCGGCCTGAGTTCGAATAGTACTCTGTTCCGGGACTTCAAACAGGTTTAAGCCAAAGGGGAATTCGTAATCCTCCACATCCAGGAACGCCACGTCTCCGAGGCGGTGGCGTGGTATGGCTGATAGGACTGCGTGCGTAAGATCGCCGTGAGGTTCTATAAGGCATATTCCTAATCCTTTTCGTATATCTGAAAGAATCATCTGTAACAGAAGATTGGTTTTTCCCGTCCCATTGGCGCCGATGAGATAGACCCCCTGCTGTTTGGCAGCTTGGGTGATTTCGATGTCCCGGCCTGTGTGGGTGTCCGTGCCGATGACGGTCGTCAGATGGGCGCTGTTTCTTGGGATCGCAGGCCGCTTCGTGGCGGCTCGTTGGGGAGCACCGGTCTGGCTGTTGGTGGGTACCGGCGGGGACAGGGCAGGCTGCGGACTGGAAGCCGGTGTGCTCCCTGTCGTGGGGATGGCACTGGTGAGAATCTGTTTGACCTCGGCTTGGACCGGCAGCGGCAGGTATTTGAGGGCCGTCTTGGGATAGGCCGTTCGGAGGGCAATGAGCCTGTCCAGAACGGGTTGTGGAAGACGTTGCAGGAGTTTCTCAACGAGTCGCATGGGATTTCTCCTTAGGGAGTGTGGGGTGTCGTTTTGTGGCTGGGGCAGGCTATGAGGCCTGCCCCTCTCGCTCTATGGGTGATCTTGTGGTGTGGCGCAGAGTTTGCAGTCTTTCCGGGGGGCAACCTGCCAGGTCCTGTCATCACCGGTGGAAAGATAGACTTCTTTGTAGTTCCACGTCCGAAGCCTCCTCTGCATGAGGAGGCTGTCAACGGCGTAGGAAACAATGCCGCCCATCACTTTGAGGATGTCTTTGACTGCCGGTGTGCCGGGACAGGGATAGGTCCTATCGTCAATGGCGTCCGTGAAGTGACAGCCGAAACAGGCCTGTCCTGGTAGTTGCAAGTAAACATACCCATGTGTCGCGTCCTCGCTCACCGCCGTAAAAATGCAGGGAATCTGCCTCTCCCGGTAGTACACCGAGGCGGCTATCCGGCAGGGGTTATTGTCCACACCAACGATTGCCAGCGTGCCCGTCAGATCAATCCCACGCGGAAGGGCATCCTCAAAGCACAAGCTATACCCTTGGATCACACTGCCTAAGAACCCATGCGTGGATAGGTTTGCCGCGAGGCGGTGGGCTTTGGGTTTGCCCAGGTCCTCCTTGAAGAAAAACTGCCTGTTGAGGTTTGATAGTTCTACAACATCTGGATCAAAAATAGCTATGGTTCCGATCCCTTTGCGAACTTCCGCTTCTGCAATCTCTGAGCCCAGGCCGCCCCCGCCGATCAGGATGATCCGCGCCTTGCTCCTGGCTTCCTGGTCGTAGTGTTTAAGGCTCACTTGGGGAGCGGATACCGCTCGCTCACCCTTCGTCCTCGGCTGCAAATACGTCGTCCGATACACCACGTGGTCCTTGTCTGTTCTGGATTTTGTAAACATGGTCAGCCTCATTAATCGGCACAATGCCCGTGCCGCAGATGCTAATGGAGAACGGTTCGCTGCTGTGTCTGAAGAACCGCAGATAGCCGTCACGCACAAAAATACAACCAACGAGGGGGACGCCCCCGCGCTCATAGCGCTCATGGGTGTCAAGATCAGTCGAGGAAGGGCAGGTGGCGAGGGGTCCTTCTCGCGGGTGGCTGTGGAACAGCCCGTGCAGCGCAGTGCCGAAGCTCTCCATCTCCCCGAGCGCCTGTTTCAGACTGATCTGGTCGGCCACCGCGCCAACTTCCGATTGCTCGGCGAGGGTAACCTTGCTTATGTGGTCAAGGGTGCGCCGCTTCGGCGAGAGGGTGATGCCGGTCACCAGGTGCAATCGCTCATGGCCATGGGGATTACTGGTCAGGAAGCGGTGGCAGTGGGCCAGAAACAGCGAGGACACCAGGTATTCAGTCACCGCCGTCTCTGCCCTACCTTGCGTGGCGGTTGCAGGCGGAGGCGCCCTCCGCGCTTGGGCAACCTTGGCGGTGGCCACCACGCCCGTGTAGAAGGGAAGAAGCTCCCAGATAGCCTCAAGGTCGGTGATATCCCCTTCCGTAAGGTTACGCAGCAGCGCCTGGATCAGTTCTTCACCCAAGCCGATTGCCTCACGGCGTGTTTTGGCATAGAGGTTCTCGGGTTCAGGCTGCGGCACGGGTTGCTCCGTGGGTAACTCCTGGGGACTTGTCAGGAGCGGGAGGCTCTCAGGCGTCGCACCAACGTGGCTCATGGGGCTACGCAGTTTTTTTCGCAAGTACAAAGCTTTCATTAATTGTCCTTTCGATATGCAGCACTCCAGAGGAGATATCCCCGGGCCGTGTTGAAAAATGCACGCTGTAGACGCCATTGCCCAGTTCCGGCCTGGGAGCGAAACAGTTCCCGTGGTACGGGTGGTTCGGCAATTCCGGAGGCGGGTTTTTGATAAAGAAGCTGGGCTTTGTTGAGTCCAGGTTGCGTATGAAACCGGCGAAACTGCCGTATCTGCTTCGGTACCAACCCTCAAGCTGCGGCTGACCGCGCTCAGAGGTGAGGCGCCAGCCCTGCTGGTCAAGGTAGGCTTCGCGGCTTCGCGGTATCAGAATAGGCCGCTTTTTGGGAAACAGTTTTTTCAGGGGTG
>JBMDXC010000195.1:0-4948 GCA_048594805.1 Candidatus Entotheonellaceae bacterium
GGTCACTACACCCTCCACACTGCCGTGCTCATCAATCGCCAGGGCGATTTGGGTGTGTTGCTGCTGGAAGGCGCGCAGCAACTCGTCCAGCGACATGGTCTCTGGGACGAAGAGCGCGGGACGGATGAGCTGCCGAATGTCGCGGCCTACCTGCGGTTGCCGCAGATACTTGAACAGGTCTTGCAAGTGTAAGATGCCCACGATGTGGTCCAAGGTCTCTTCATACACCGGCAAGCGGGTGTGGATGGTTTGCGCTGCACGGTCCAGCAACTCGTCCTCAGGGAGAGAGAGATTGAGCGCCACGATATCCACACGTGGAATCATAATATTGTTCACGCGCAAGTCGGCGAGCTGTGCGCCGCGCTGCATTAACTGCCGCTCGATATCCTCCAGAATACCGGCCTTGTGACTCTGCACGATGAGCAGTTGCAATTCCTCCACCGAATAGGCTCCTTGCCCGTCCTCCGACGGTGGTAGACGCAGGAGGCGCAGGATACTATTCCCGAGAGCATTCATACTCCACACCAGCGGTGTAAACGCTATGACGGCCCATTGCAGTGGCTTGGCCACGAACAGGGCCACCTGTCCGGCGAATTGGAGTGTGATCGCCTTGGGGACTAACTCACTGAAGACGACGAGCAAGTAGGAGATGAGCAGGAGTGTGAGCCCTGTTGCCAGGGCCGTGCTGACGTCTGGGCCGAGGAGCGACGGCGGAAAGATCAGCGCAAACAGCGGGTCAAAGAGGGCGGCCAGCGCGGGTTCGCCAAAACGCCCCATGGCCAACCCGGCGAGAGTAATGCCGACCTGGACACCTGCGATATACCGATTGAGATGGTCCAGGCAGTGCAACACGGCCCGGGCCAGGTGGCTGCCCTGGGCGGCCAGGGCCTCCATCCGAGTGCGACGCACACGCACCAGCGCATACTCTGCGGCGACAAAAAACGCGTTCACCACGACCAAGACAACAATAATGGCCACTCCCCCGATCATACTAGACGCATCTTCCATCGTGTCTTCCTCTGTGCAGCAGGTATTGCCGCCGCCGCGGTCTCGCCTCTGGCCTCCACACTCATTGGTCTTTACGAAGAATAGTATAGACTCAAAATCGACACCTTATAGGCACAAAGCACAACTTTAGCTACAGCGCCGCTGGTGGGAAGCGTATTACTGCCTTCTAGGTGGCATGATAAACGCTTCCTCAGATCTTGCTCCTCCGGGAGCTTCGTGTTCTCGTCGACGCCGGCCTGGTTCAGCCGATCTGGGGTGAGATGTTGTGCCCCAGCGTAGTCGGCGCCCTAGACTTGTGCGGCACACCAGGTGTTGAGAATCTGTGCTGGCGTGCCACACAGACGAAGGATCGTACGCACTAGCACGTTGGCAGCACATCATACCTGGCACCGCCTGAATGGTGCTGGACAGGCGTCTCAGGATGGGGTAGAGTAACGCCTCAGAACATGGTGGGCCGCAAAGCCAAGCCCGCTGATAGCCACCTGCGGTCTTTGCCATGCCCGGCGCCACCGGTGGTACCCTGGCTCGGCGCATGGAGAATAGGCGCGCCAACAGCCTCGATGATATTCTTGTTGCTCCCACCGTCTGCCTGACTATGGATTTCGAGACCTTTGCCTGTCTGCGTTGTGGTGGCTGGTCCCTGTACAGACACTGCCGGCTGAGCAAGTGCCAATGGTCGGTGAAGCAGCTCTTAGGCAGGCTCTTCGCGCAAATGCATAGGATGATGCAACTTCCCAGGATATAAGGACACGTTGATGGAATATGTCACCCTGGGCAAGACGGGGCTGCGCGCCAGCGTTGCGGGCCTCGGCTGCGGTGGGAATAGTCGTCTGGGGCTGGGGCGCGGCAAGACAGAAGCCGAAGCTATAGCACTGGTGAGGCAAGCGCTGGATCTGGGCGTCAATCTCCTGGATACCGCCGCTGCATACGGCACGGAAGCCATTGTTGGCAAGGCCATCAAAACGGTCCCGCGTGACCGTGTCGTGCTTGCCACCAAGGCTCTGATCCATCGCAATGGTGCCCCCTTGCCGCCGGCCTATGTCGTGGAGAGCCTGGAGCGCTCCCTGCGTCAGCTTGACACCGAGTACGTAGACGTGTTCCAGTTGCACGTTGTCCCCCCTGCGATGTATGATCACGCCTTGCACACCGTTGCACCGGTCTTACTGCGCGAAAAGGAAAAGGGGAAATTCCGGGCGCTGGGGATCACGGAGACCTCGCCCAACGACCATGAGCAGCTCATGCTCCAACGTGCGGTGCACGATGGGGTGTGGGAGGTGGTGATGCTAGGCTTTAACCTAATGCACCACAATGCCCGTACCAAGGTCTTCCCCCATACCATAGCGTATAACATTGGCACCCTACTGATGTTTGTGGTGCGCAATATCTTTAGCCAGCCCGACCGTCTCACCGCCAAGTTGCAGGAGCTCGCTGCTGCGGGTCAGGTGCCCGGGTGGCTTGCCGAAACCGACAATCCGCTGGGCTTTTTATTGCACGAAGGCGGCGCCAGCAGTGTGACGGATGCGGCTTATCGCTTTGTACGGCACGAACCCGGTGTGCATGTGGTACTGTTCGGCACGAGTAGTCCAGAGCACCTGCGAGAGAATATCGCCTCCCAGCTCAAACCGCCGCTGCCTGAGGCAGACCGTCAGCGACTCGCCGAGCTGTTTGGCCACTTGCTGGGTGTGGGGCTCGAACTTCCCGATCACCACGCCTGAACATGGGGTACTCTCGCATGTCTGGGAACAGCTGTGGACAGATGGAACTGGAACGAGGCTTCGTGCAGACGACCGATTGTTCGACAGTGTCGCCCATGTGGCCCTCCCTTCAAGTCTCCGTACGCCGCGTTACGCTGCGGGCCTGCGCAAACACCTGAGCAACATGCCTATCCAAAGCAGCCTTGGTAGCCTGATACGCACGAACACCAGAGGGCTCAGGAGCACGCGGAGAAAGACTACGTAGAGTAGCCAGTTCCTGGCTGAGCTTATCCAGTAACTGAGCGGTAATCTGCGCAGTTAATGCCGCTTGCGCTTGTTGAAGCTGTGGATCATGCGCAATGTTCTGCATCACGACATGCAACTGCTGCTGCTCGACATTGCGCATCGCACTCTCCATATTACTCCGGTATTGTGCGGCTGATGTGATTCTCTCCTGAGCACCGCGGAGCTGCTGGCCCTCCTGGAGCAAGACTTCTGTTTCTATCCGTTCCAGTAGCTTATCGTACGGGCCGTATCCAGACATGATCTTGGTGAGTACCGGTGCCGTCTCCACAGCGAGGAAGACAAAAAATATCAAAAGAATCGCCCAACCCAGCGCAGGGTTTTCCCGATCACGCGCCAGTTGGTGCAACGCGTTAAGACGAGCAAGAAGGCCATGAGCATGCTCAACAACGGTTTTTACGACGGCAAGACGTTGCTGTTTCTGAGCTTCCAAGCTCGCAATCTTGGCATTATTGGCAGCAATCTGGGTGTTGATATTCCGGCGGAATGCATCAAGTTCTTTCTGATAATTCCTGAACTCTGCTCGACGTTCAGCGTATACTGGTCCTTTCCCTCTCGTACGTGTTCCATCCGTGCCCTCTGCTTCAGCAAAGGATTGGTCACGTAATGTATCTCGGCGCTCTTCCTTCGCCTGCAATAAAAGGAGGAGATCCTTGTTACGCGTTCGAAGATCCTCTATTTCAGGAAACTCCTCATTGGCCAATTGCTCTGCTGCTATGGCTCGATTCTGGATATCTTGTGCAATATACAACTGAATCTCTCTCTCGAAGAGCTTGAGCTCTAAGGGTGTTGCAATGACGACTGAGAGAAATACAGCAAGAATAATTCGAGGGAAAGCCTGTATGATGCCTCGGAGAGACTTGCTGAACAACACAGACCAGGTATCGTTTGGCTCCTGCTGCTGTTTTCTTATCCCTGACACGATGAGTCTATCAAGCGTAAAAATAAACAGCCCCCACAGAATTCCTAGCGCTGTGGCGACTGCTGTATTTCTGAATGCCGTGTACGCTGCATAACCACCCGAGAGCGCAGCAAACACAGCCGTGAAACTTATGATGGCCCCCAACATCGCATACTTGTTCCACTCCGTGATGCAACTCGGGGCATACAGGATCTCCCGTGTGGCGCCGGAGCACATCAGGAAAAACCGCTTTAGAAGGTTTGGCAAAGGGAAGGCGATGTGTCGCGGTGGCGACGATGGACGGAGGGTGCTATGGGAAGCCACACTGCTGGTCATTGATTGCCTCGCATTGTCCTAAATTTCCAGGAGATAGCCTGTATTATAGAAAAATTTAAATTACTGTCAAGTGTAGTATAACTGTTTCTGCCAGAGCAGGTCTGCAAGCGTGGAAGAGAAGGCAGACAGTCCTATATGTCTCACAACATCAGCCTATTTTGCGACAGCGCCCTTCTCTCACAAACCAACCACACGTTCGGGCTGCATTGCGGAGTTTGAGTTGTTGACTGTGCGTCGCGTCAGGCATATAAAGTCTTCGTTCCCAGGGCGCCCTGCAAGCACTGGTAACGGGCATGGGGCGACACTGTCCCAAAACCGCCACAATCACCTTATCAGGGTGAAATGGCACGTGCATCACTGGTGCGGCTGCGAGAAGTGACCTCCTGGAGGTGGCCCATGGCTCCACCTAGAATCACATCACCACACAGCAGCAAGTCAAAACCTGAAGGTGAGCTGGAAGGAAGTCGCGGACGAGGACATGCCCCCATGGGACTACCTCCGCATCCACCGCGACGCGACCGTGTCGGCCGAGGACCGCATGGCACTGCGCACCTGGGCGCTCAGCACAGCGTCTGAGCTGGAAGGGAAGAGCGACAAGTGAGTACGATGCGGGGATGATCCGCACCGTGATCGCCCGCACAGCAATTGTGAGGCACGACCCAGGAGAGAAGAGCGTACATATGCCAACATACCGCCCACAGGAGCT
>JBMDXC010000196.1:0-5538 GCA_048594805.1 Candidatus Entotheonellaceae bacterium
GAGCGGCGGATCAACCGGCTGAAACAGAACCGTCGGGTGGCGACACGTTATGAGAAATGTGCAGCACATTATCGCGCGATGTGGTTGATCGCAGCTACTCTCTTATGGTTGGAATGCTAGGGTTTGCAAACATGCCCTAGCGTGGCGGGGTCGACCTCGGTCACGGTCACACCGCCGCCCCCAGGTACTGGCGCACCAGTTCCCAGCCGTATCGACCTCCTGGTGAGCAGTCCGCAGTTGGATTCTGATGGCACCAAAATTGTCACGCTTACGGCTTTAGTCCGAGATACAACCAATAATGTTCTCAGTGGAATACCGGTGAGCTTCGGAGCTCCTCCTCCTACCTCAGCAAGCATTCAAGTTACCAGTGGTACAACAGGGCCTACTGGTACGGCTACAGCTCTTTTGGCCACCGGAGGTGATCCGAGCAATCGCACCATTACTGTGACGGCCACCGCAGGCAACCTCAGTAGCAGCCAACAGGTGCAGGTCACTGGAACGACGCTGACCATAAGCGGCGCAAGTGCTCTCGTGTTAAGGGATACCACACAGCTATCCCTCCTGCTACGCGATTCAGGTGGGAATGGTATTCAAAATAAAGCGGTAACCTTGAGCTCAACGCTCGGGAATACCCTGAGTGCAACGACCGTAATGACCGATTCTACTGGTCAGGCAACGGTAACGGTAACTGCAATGGTACCAGGAACTGACACCATCCAGGCGTTTGCAGTCGGATCAACAGGAACGGTTACCCTGTCCATCAGCTCGGCCAATTTTGCTTTCACAGCTCCGCTGCCAGATACCGAAGTGCCGCTGAATACGCCCCAGCCTGTGACTGTGCATTGGGAAGAGTCAGGTCTACCTGTTCCGGACGGACGCACCGTCAACTTCTTCACTACCCGAGGCACACTGAGTGCGTCAAGCGCAATGACGGTGAATGGCGATACAGCGCCAGTGACCATTAGTTCGAACCAGGCAGGCACTGCGATCATCAATGCCAATGTGACAGGTGGACCCTCAAGCCAGGTCAGGATAGAGTTTTTCGCCACGACTCCTCACTCTCTGGTATTACAGGCATTCCCAACGACCTTAGGTGTCAATGCCACTGGGAGCACAGCCCAACAGAGCATCATCACGGTTATTGTTCAGGATGAGAATGGGAATTTGGTCAAGAACCAGACGGTCAGTTTTTCCCTGACGGATATTACCGGTGGCAGTATTTTTCCGGCCTCTGCAGGCACAGATAGCTTTGGTCAAGCCAGTACGGTGTACACATCTGGTGCCGTGCCGAGTGCCCAGAATGGGGTCATCATTACTGCCGCAGTCGGTGCAATCCCGCCAAAACAGGTGATGCTGACCGTCGCTCAACAAGCGCTTTTCGTAACTCTAGGTACGGGAAATCTGATCCAGACCCCATCAGATATACAATTTGCGTTGCCGTACTCTGTCTTAGTCACCGATGCAAATGGCAATCCAGTCGCTAATGCCACTGTGGAACTCATTGTGCTGCCGACACGGTATCAAAAGGGCATATATGTGCAGAATGATCCTGCATCCACTGCCTGTGTTCAACAGGTCTTCGGTATTTGTAATAATGAAGACGTGAACCACAATGGTGTTTTAGACTTCTCACCAATCAATGAAGATACGAATAATAATGGTGAACTGGACCCTGAGAATGCGGCATCTGTACCTGGACGCGTCGTCATTGATGCCAGTGGTTTTGCATTCTTTAATGTGGTGTATGCTCGTGAGTTCAACACGTGGCTTGAGGTCGATCTGAGAGCACGCGCCACAGTGACGGGAAGCGAAGGCTTATCGCACGCAGTTTTCTTCCTGCCTGGCCTGGCAAAAGACTTTACAGACTGCAGTACGCCACCTCCTGGAGTCGTGAGCCCCTACGGTACGAATACATGTGACAAATCCAACTAACCGGCGTGTCTGCACCCTGCGTCACCTGGGAGAAAGAGCCGCGGCACTGGTTCACCTGGAGAACCGCCACACCCCTACAGATGTGCAACGCGCGGTGTGGCGTTCCTGGTAGCCTGGTTACACGAGCCTGTACACGCGAGTTCGCAGCATGCGTTCACCGTCTGGTGCAGTGATACGATCGATTGCTCTCTCGTCAAAATTATCGCGCTGGAACGTGCGGCAGCGCTCGTGAGTATACTGAGATCCGCAAGTGCGTGCAGGCTATTTGCAACGCGTCCTCAGATGTCCTCGAAAGACTTCCACCAACGCTTTCGCCCTGGAGAAATGGGCGATGTCATGGATGCTATCGAGTTGATCCGCACCGGGCAGCTCACGCCTGCAGGCCCACTGCCCCCCGGGGGTCCCAGTAGTGTTGTATAATGGTCGGGGACATGGGAGCGCATCTCAGAACGTTGAGACACTGGTGGAGCCCATGCCGGGACGGTTAGAGCTATAGCGGCCGCGGCTGTCGTAGCTGCTGATTGACGAAGGGCGATATGCGGAGGAGCAATAAGCCTTGCTGCACAATATCGCGGCGGCGCTGTTCCGCCTGGAGAACAGTCTCACCCCCACAGACGTGCATGATGATGGCCTGGCTCCACGAGCCGACGCACGCAAGTAAGTGGGAATGGATCGTCACCTGTGACAGCGCAGAAGCCCTGCTAGACAGGGTGCGTATACGTATTGCCTGATCGGATGGTGTAGAGCCATCTCCAGTGCTGCTGGGTAGTCATCGCACGGCTCGTGCCTAGCCCCATGTTCTCGTTCAAGAAGAAAGAAGGACGCATGCCTGCCAAAGCGCGATGCCAGATCACCGTCCGCCACTACGAATGTGACCCTCTCGGGCATGTCAATCACGCCATGTATGTGCATTATTTCGAGGTCGGACGCCTGGCCGCCATGGCCGATGTGGGGTTGCCCTTTGGCGCTATTCTGCAGCAGGGGTATACAGTGGTAGCGGTGGATATTTACGTGCAGTATAAGGCGCCGGCCTTTACGGACGATATCCTGGAGGTAGAGAGCTATATTACCGATTTCCATGGGGCTCTGATGACCTGGCAGCAGACTATCCACCGTCGCGCCGATGGCGTGTTAGCCGCTGTGGCAGAAGTGAATGGTGCTTTTACACGGGCAGATAGACGTCCTACACGCATACCAGCGACCATGCGGACATTGCTCGAAGCCGTCTACGTGCCTGATGCAGTCCCGCTTGTGCCGCGGCAACGGCGGCGACTATACACTCCTTAGTGATACAGACCGTGCCCCGCAATATACGCCGCCACTGGCTCTGGTATCACATCGCTTAACGATGCAGGCGTCTCACCGGCACGGAGGCGTTGTCGGATGTCAGTGCTGCGGATCACGTGGGTAAGAGGGAGACACAGACGTCCGAATTCCTGGTCGATCTCTGTATGGCGATACCAGCGCTCCCACTCTGCAGCAATGTCAGGCCCCACCAGCAGACACGGAGCACTGCCGAGTTGAGCCCGTAGGTGGCACAGGACATCATAGGTATACACCGGTGCACCACTGGCTGGCGCTAGAGAGCGCTCGATGATACACACCCTGGCATGCTCTACGAGCTGACAGGCCTGCAAGGCCAGTTCACACATACGTACGCGATGCTCGAAGGGGGCCGATTGTTTCCCGAAGGCATGGCGGAACGCTGGCACCATGATCACCTCATAGCCCAGCGCTATGGCGCGCTCCACGAGCGACATATGCCCGTAATGCACCGGGTCAAAACTTCCACCGTAAACCGTATAACGACACATGCACATATCTCCAGAGCTGGGCATAAGCGCTGCGATTGTAGGGGCTGTGGTAAAGCCGCGTCAAAACTTTTCTGTGCTGACGGCCTGCTTTGGCGTTTGCACCTCAGTCAAATCATGGTATAACAACAGCGCTGTGCGTCCTATGGCGACGGGGGTCAGCGGAGACAGCAGCAGACTCGATGATGATCTCACCCCGCATGAGGATGGCTCGTGAAGCTGGGATTCCTGGGACCATCAGGCACCTATACGGAAGAGGCCGCCAGGATGGCGATGCCTGACGCACGCTACCTGCCCTATCCCTCTATCGATGCGGTGTTCGAGGCCGTGGCGCGGCACGACGTCGAACGTGGTCTGGTGCCCATTGAAAATGTCATTCAGGGGCCAGTGACCGAGACCCTCGATAATCTCTACCACTACGCTTCGCAGCTCAAATTGGTGGACATGCTCGTCCTGCCTATCCAGCATGCGCTGGGCGTCCTCTCACCGGCAACACAGATCAGGCGTGTGCTTTCGAAAGACCAGGCCTTGAAGCAGTGCTCAGCCTATCTCCAGGAACACTACCCGCAGGCCCAGCAGGTCGACATGGCCAGCACGAGTGCTGCTATGGAAGCCATCATCACTGAACGCCTGAGCGATGCGGCAGCGATTGGGAGTCCCCAGGCACTCCAGCAGTACGGCCTGCACATTGTGGCACGCGATATTGGGAATGTGCAGCGCAATAAAACGCGCTTTGCGGTCTTAGGAGCTGCCGCCGAAACCTACCATGCGCCCACCGGCAACGATGCCACGGCCCTGGTCATCTATCCGCACCGTGATCGTATCGGCCTGCTGGAAGACATTCTCTCGGTGCTCAGCAAAGCGTACGGTCTCAATCTCTCGTCCATTCATTCACGCCCCGATACCCGCGGGGCTTTTCGTTTCTACATGGAGGTCGAGGGCCACCTGGAAGACCCAACAGTGGCCGCCTGTATGGCTGCCCTGACCAAACAGTTGGGTGAGGAGGAAGTCGAAGTCAAGATTTTTGGAACCTATCCGCGCTGTGCGTTTAACGAGCCGCGCCTACGCACGATTGGCATTATTGGTGGTACGGGGCAGATGGGCGGCTGGTTTCACAAATTTTTCAGTGCCGCTGGCTATACGGTTCTGCTTAGTGGCCGGCGCACCCCACTGACCTATGAGCAGTGTATTGCGCAGTCAGACGTCGTGATCATCAATGTGCCCATCAGACATACAGTGGACGTGATCCGTGCCGTAGGGGGTTACTTCCGTGCGGGACAGCTCATCGCCGACAACACCTCTATTAAGACGCAACCGGTAACCGCCATGCTCGAGGCCGTACCGCCAGGTGTCGAGGTCTTGGGGATGCATACGGTTTTTGGTCCGGCGGTAGAAAACCTGCGCCAGCAGAACGTCATCTTCACCCGCACCCCAGCCTCTGGGGAACTGGCACGCGAGTTTGAGGATATCTTTTACAAATATGGCGCGAAAATTACCTATACGACACCGGAGTATCACGACAAGCAGATGGCCCTGCATCAAAATCTGGAACATTTTACCAAGATTGTGCTGGCGCATATCTTACGGACGCATTTTGGTGACCCGACAGAGCTGGATTCTTATAGCTCTCCCAACTCCCGCGCCTCGCTGATCACGATGGGGCGTATCCTCAATGCGGACCCAGATCTGTACAGCGAAATCCAGCTGTACAACCTGCAAGGGCCAGCGCTGATCCAGGCCTATTGCGAGGCCGCACAGGCCCTCGGACAGGCCCTCGTGACTGGCCATATCGACA
>JBMDXC010000197.1:0-8203 GCA_048594805.1 Candidatus Entotheonellaceae bacterium
CTATTGATCCGTCGCGTGCTGACTGAGAGGAGAGGACTACTGATGGAGCAGATGACACCAGTTCTAGTGGTGACGCCGCATCCTGATGACGCTGAAGGCGGAGCGGGTGGGACCATTGCATGCTGGACGAAGCAAGGGCGGAAGGTCGTCTTAGTAGTCTGCACGAATGGAGATAAAGGGACGAGCGATAGAAACGTCAAACCGGAAGACCTCGCCGGGCTCCGTGCCGAGGAGCAGCGCCAGGCGGCCGAGGTTTTGGGCATTGCTGAGGTGGTGTTCCTGCGCTTCCCAGACCAGGGCCTGGAGGATTGCACTGAATTTCGTGAGAAGCTCGTCCGGCAAATTCGTCTTCATCGGCCCGAGATCGTGGTCACGATAGACCCCTACCGCCGCTACATCCGGCACCGCGACCACGAGATGTGTGGGCGTGTGACCCTGGATGCGATTTTTCCATACGCCCGTGATCCGCTGTCGTATCCGGAGCATCTGCAGGAAGGTCTCGAGCCCCACAAGGTCCGGGAAGTCTATCTCTGGGGCTCCGAGGAGCCCGACACCTTTCTCGACATCACTGACACCTTCACCATCAAGATGGATGCGCTCTACTGCCACGCCAGCCAGATGAAGCGTCCACGGGCAGAGCGTGAGGCGGGGACACGAGCACACTACGCCGAGCTTGGCAAGAGAGTCGGGGTGGAACTCGCCGAGGCGTTCAAGCGCATCGAACTTTTCCGCTAATACGGAGCGACTATGGCCGAAAAGCACTGCAAAGTGTATATCATTCAGGGACGCAGCGAACGCGATTATGCCGATTGCCAGACTGCCCTGGCAGGCGTCCCGGCGTACCTTGAGACCCTGCCGTTCATCGGCGATGCGGCGGAAGTGATCGAGCGCACCCACGATGCGGATGGCCTGATTGTGTCGGCGTCTCCCATCACTCGCGAGGTGATGAGTGCACTCAAAAACCTGAAAGTAGTCGTGCGCACCGGTGTTGGCTATGATGTGATCGATGTCCCCGCCGCGACGGATCTGGGGGTGATAGTGGTCAATATTCCCGATCTCTGGATTCGCGAAGTGGCGAATCATGCCCTGGCCCTCTTGCTGGCCTGGAATCGCAAGCTGATCGCCCTCAATCATGAGGTCAAATCGGGTATCTGGCAGACGCGCGTACCTGGTCCTGTGACGGGCTCATTGCACGGTGAGACGGTCGGTATTGTGGGCCTGGGGCATATTGGCAGTGCTTTCGCCAAACGTGTTGCTGCCCTGGAGACACACGTCATCGCCTGCGACCCCTATGTCGATGACGCCCATTTCGTGGCCCTGGGTGTGGAGCGGGTGTCTCTGGACACCCTCGCAGCACGAGCGGACTACGTGTCGGTCCATACGCTGTTGAATGCCGAGACCCGCCACTTGATCAATGGGGCATTTCTACGGCGCATGAAACCCACAGCTTGCCTCATTAACACGTCACGTGGTCCGGTGGTCGACGAACAGGCGCTGGTACGTGCGCTCCAGGAACAATGGATTGCTGGCGCCGCCCTGGATGTGCGGGAATCCGAACCCCCGGCGACCGACAGCCCATTGGCGCGCATGGACAACGTCATCCTGACCCCACATGCGGCGTATTTTTCCTCCCCGGCAGTGGCCCGGGTGCCGCAGCGGTGTGGTGAAGAGGTGGCGCGTGCGCTCACTGGACAACGCCCTCTGCACGTGGTCAATCCAGAGGTCTATCAGGCCTTGCGGAAGTGAGTTCGTGCTGGTCAACGACCGCGGACCCGCACCATGCATGTGACGGAGATACGGCGAGTGTGTGAACGCCCACGCAAAGGAGTCGAGTATGCCGCAGCGGAGAGAAGCCGCCATTGTTGGTCTCTATGAATATCCCTTGCGAGTGAACCCGCATGTGAGCGCCATGCAAATCAAGGCCGAATGTGCCGCGAAAGCTCTCGCAGACGCCGGCCTGACCTGGAAAGATGTCGATGCAGTCTATGACACCGGCGGTGATCAGGGCATCGGAGGTCTGGGCGCTTCGGAATACTTTGGCTTCCATCCCAGGGTGATTGACACGACTTACGTTGGCGGCACCTCAACCGAATTTCAAACCAACCATGCGCGCGCCATGATCGCCGCCGGCAAGTGCCAGGTCGCCGTCGTGACCTATGGTTCGACGTCGCACTCTGATCGCCGCGCCATTGGCACTGCCGGGGAGACCGGTGTGGGTGTGCCTACCGTCACCAAGAATATGGAAGATCCCTGGGGACTCACCACCATTGCGGGTTACGCCATGGTCAAGAGCCGCCACATGTACCAGTACGGCACCACCAATGCCCAGTTTGCACACATCTCTGTGGCCACACGGCGCCACGCCATGCGCAATCCCGAAGCGGTACAGGCGATGACCGATCTGGAGTTCGTCGGCGTGCGTGAGATTACCGTCGACGATGTCCTGTCATCCCGGACGATTGCCCATCCGCTGCGCTTGCTCGAGTGCTGCATGGTCTCCGACGGCGGTGGCGCCCTGGTCATTGCCTCTCCGGAGGTGGCCCGCAACACCCGCAAGAAGCCGGTATGGATCATCGGCTCAGGGGAAGCCACCAAGTATCGCACCAACAACGCCGATATCACCGTCAGTGCTGGCGCCCAGTCTGGCCCCATTGCCTTTGGTGATGCGGGTGTCTCCCCGGCTGAGATCGATGTCCTCATGGCCTATGATTCATTCACCATTACGGTCATGTGTCTCATCGAGGATCTCGGGTTCTGCAAAAAAGGCGAGGGTGGCGCCTACGTCGAGGACGGGCACCTCGCCTTTAACGACCCACGCAAACCGGCCCTGAATACCGACGGTGGTGGTTTATCATCGAATCATCCAGGGCAACGCGGCATTTTTCTGCTCCTGGAAGCCACCCGGCAGCTACGCGGAGAATCCCACTCGCAGGTGCAAGGTGCCAGACTTGCAGTCGCCGTGGGTAATGGCGGCCAGTTAGGAGCACGCCACGCCACGGGCGTCACTATCCTTGCTGCTGATTAGGCCCGTTCATGACATTCCCTAGCGCTCTGTGAGGAGACAACATACGTATGGCAGCGCCAAGACCACAGCCACGCTTTCCCGAACCGGATACCCTACCCTTCTGGGAAGCCACGAAACGCCACGAACTCACCTACCAGACGTGCAACGCTTGCCACGAAGTCATCTTCTATCCTCGACGCCATTGCACCGCCTGCGGCTCGCTCGACAGCACCTGGCACGTGTCCAAGGGTGAAGGCACGGTGTATACCTTCAGTGTCGTCGTGCAGAGCCGCAACCTGGCCTTTGCCGAGCTGGGCCCTTATGTACTCGCGTATGTTGACCTCGATGAAGGTTTCCGCATGATGACCAATGTTATTGGTGTGGCAGATCCGGTCAACAATATGCAATGCGGCATGCGGGTGCGGGTGTACTGGCAGGATCAGGGCGAGGGCCAGGTATCCCTGCCGATGTTCGAGCCCGTCTAGCCTCAGGCAGCCGCCCGCTCACGTACCTCTTGCAACAGCACAATGGGGTTGTCGACTTGCTCGAAAAACGCTCAGGCTGCCCCGCTGCTTGCGGCGGGGATTTTTTACTCCCCTGCCCTTCCCTGCCTGGCCCAACAGCCTCGTATAGCCAGTCAAAAGCGAGCATTGCCGGGGTCTGTCCCAAGGCAGTGTAATTGGCGGCTTCACCATTTCTTGTACGGCAAAAATTTGCCATTATAGGTCACTACGACCCGGTCGCCTTTGGGATCTTCTATCTTCTGGATATCCATCTCAAAGTCGATGGCGCTCATGATGCCGTCCCCGAACATCTCGTGGATGAGCGCTTTCATAGTGGTGCCGTAGACCTGCGTGATTTCGTGGAACCGGTAGATGAGCGGATCCACGGGCACGGTACTGTCGAGCGAGCCCTTCATCGGCATTTCCTGCAGTGCTTCAGTCACCTCAGGGCCGAGTCCCAGGACGCGCGCTGCGGCCGTAGCCTCGTCTGCAGACATGGTCGCCTGGCCCATCAGGGCCGCCGTCACCCAGACCTTGTGCCGTCCCACGGCTGCGGCGATGGCCTCGAAGGTGAGTCCTTTGGCTTTCTTGGCAGCCAGGATCTGGGTGGTAGCCTCTGTACGAGTGATCATGACGTATTCCTCCTCTGGATGATGGTCAAGCGGGTAATGGCGACACTCTTTTTCATCCCCTCTGTTCCCTACGCATCAGGTGTCGCCGGAGCGTGGGATCCACGCATCAGGAAATGCAGAATATGGCTGCGCAGGCGGGTGTATTCAGCCGTGTCGATCATGGCCTCCCGCGTGCGTGGCCGTGGCAGGTTGACCGCAAAACTCTCGGCGAGCCGCGCCTCAGGGCCATTCGTCATGAGCGCGATACGGTCAGACAGCAAAATGGCCTCATCGACATCATGCGTGACCATAAACACGGTATGCTGCGTCGCACTCCACATTCTGACCAGCTCTTCCTGGATGACGCCACGTGTCAGGGCATCGATCTGCGCAAAGGGCTCATCCAGGAGCATGACTTTGGGCTGCACGGCAAACGCTCGCGCCAGACCGACGCGTTGCCGCATGCCTCCGGAGAGGAAGGTTGGTTTTTTGTTTTCTGCGCCTTTGAGGCCCATCATATCGAGGTATTTGTGCGTCTCGGTAGCGGTTTGCCTTTTGTCCCAGGTGGGATGGGCCGCCCGTACGGCCAGACGCACGTTGTCAAAGGCCGACAGCCAGGGCATGAGGGCAAAACTCTGGAACACCACCATGCGGTCCCGGCCCGGACTGGTCACTTCTTTGCCGTCAAGAATAACGCCGCCGGTCGAGGCTTGCTCGAAACCGGCGACAATGTTGAGCAGGGTGCTCTTGCCACAGCCGGAGTGGCCAATGAGAGTGACGAACTCTCCCTTTTCGATACGCAGGTCAACGTCCTTGAAGACGCAGAAGAGAGCCTGACGCCCTGCCCGGGTCGATGCCCCTTCCAGCACGGGGAAATACTTGCTGACACGCTCGATGCTCAGAAACGCCATAGGCTTCCTCACTCCGTATAGGTCACGCACCCTGCCAGGCGGTTAAAGCCGGCGTCAAGGGTCACCCCGACCGCACCAACAATCAAAATAGCAAACAGGATCCCGGCGATATGCAGGTTGTTCCATTCCATCCAGGTCAGATAGCCTACGCCGAGTTCACCCAGGAGCATCTCGGCAGGCACCACGGCTACGAGTGCGCTCCCGAAAGAGATACGCAAGCCAGCAACAATCGCCGGGGCTGCCGCCGGGAGCACCACCCGCAGCAGTCGTTGCCACCACGACAGCTGCAACAGGCTCGCTACCTGCAGGTAGTCTTTACGAATGGTGCTCACCCCAAAGGCTGTGTTCGCCACGGTGGGCCAGAGCGAAGCCAGAAAGACCACCAGGATGGCGGTCCAGGTCGGGTTCTTCACGGTATACAACAGCAGGGGCATCCAGGCCAGGGGCGAAATCGGTTTGAGGATCTGGATGAAGGGATTGAATGCCTGATAGAGCGGCCGTGACAGGCCAATAAGAACACCGAGGGCCACTGCCACGACGGATGCCGAGAGAAAGCCAGCGGCAAAGCGAGTCACCGTGTAACGAATGAGGTGCCCGATGCCATGGTCGTTGGTGCCCTTCTTGTGAAACGCGTGCGCAAATTCCTCGACCGCTTTGGTCATGACCGCCCAAGGGCCTGGCATGCCCTGCGCTTTCTCAGGGTTATACATGTAGCGCCCATCGCGCGTGCGTACGATATCGCCATTAAACTCCATCTTCTGCAACTGGTCTGGGGTCAGCCCCGTTGGATCAAAAGGTGGACGTATGGTGGTGAGATGCCATACCAGCACAAACAGACCGAGCAGCCCGAGAGAGAGCAGCAGCGGCTGTCTTTGACCTGACGACTTGAGTACAAGCGCTTCGGGGTCCATACACCCTCACCTTACAGGTTGTTTATCGCAAAACTCCTGGCATACTCTGTGGCGTTCTGTGGGTCAAACACTTTACCGAGAATGGTGTGCGTCGTGTATGTCTGGGAATGACTAGGATAGCCCAGTTCACGGGAAATCTTGTCGCACTCGGCTGCCAGGTAGACTTGCTCGGCAACCTGCTTGTAGTCCAGGTCGCTATCAATGTGTTTCCAGCGCTTCATCTGGGTGAGGATCCAAACGGCCATAGAATGCCAGGGGAAAGGGTCAAAATCGATACGGTCAGGGACCTCTTGAATATTGCCCAGGCCATCGGCATATTTGCCGGTGAGCACCTGCTCGAGCACCGTCACGGGCTGATTCAGGTAATTCCTCGGTGCAATAGCTGCAGCTATGGCCTTGCGATTCTCCGCTTTGGAGGCGAAATGCGTGGCGTCGACAATCGCTTTGAAGAGGGCCAGAAAGGTATTGGGATAGGTGCTGGCAAATGCCTGCGAGATGGCGAAAGCACAGCATGGGTGCCCAGGCCAGATATCTTTGGAGAGCATGAAAATAAATCCGGCATTCTCGTACACGGCCCGTTGGTTAAAGGGATCTGGAGCAAGATACCCATCGACATTCCCGGCCTTCAGGTTCGCTACCATCTCCGGAGGTGGCACCACACGGATTTGCACGTCTTTGTCAGGATGCAACCCGCCGTCGGCCAGGTAGTAGCGCAGCAGGTAGTTGTGCATAGAGTAATCAAAGGGCACGCAGAAGCGAAACCCTTTCATGTCCTGCGGGCCTTTGACGTCCTTGTGTTTGATATGCAGCGTGATCGCCTGCCCGTTGATATTTTCCACGGCTGGCATGAAATACGGGACAGCCGGTGAGCCGGCTCCCAGGGTGATGGACAGGGGCATAGGGCTCAGCATATGTGTGGCATCAACTTCTTTGTTGATCGCCCAGTCACGTATCACGGCCCAACCAGAGGCACGGCGGACGGTCACGTTCAACCCATGTTTGGCATAAAACCCCATGGGCTCTGCCATGATGATGGGCGTCGCACAGGTGATCGGAATAAACGCGACGGTGAGGTCTTTCTTCTCAATCCCTTTGGCGTGCTCCTGGGCAAGAGCCTTGGCGGTGTCTAGAGGGAACACCGTACGCATGATCGCCGCAGCACTGCTCGCTCCGACAAGCTGCAAGAAGCGTCGGCGCGCTAGCTCATTGCCGCCAAAGAGGGCTCGTTCTACAGCCGTTTCTATGGCGCGATCCAGATATTCCTCTGATGTCCTGGGGGCATGTGTGTGCTCATCCCACTGCTGTATGGTCATCGCCTCCTATCCCCCTCTGTGCGAGTCGTACGTGTACATGGGCACCAGGCATGCCGATAAAGAGAGCAAGTGTCATGCCAAAACAGCCATGCCTGGGCGGAGTACGACCGCACTACGGAGATACAGGGAAGACGCGGGTGGTATAGGCTCTGTTACAGCGAGAAGTGAAGGGATGCGTCAAAATTGTCGGACAAGAATGTCTGTGCGACAAAAACGTCTATCTGTCGGGCATCCGGGAATCATTTGTATACCTTGCCTGTCTTATGATTTTATTCCACCATTATTTTGACATGGGTTCTGGTGGAGCCCCCACAACCCCAGGAGGAGATATGCTGACGCTTTTAGAAGCTATCCTGTTGATTTGTCTCATTAGTATGATCTTATATTGGTACCTCTCTCCCGCTCAGAGCAGCGGGAAGAAAGCTCTCGAAGAGCGGGTAGCCGCCGTGGAGCGACAGCATAAGGAACTTCGCAATGTCATTGCGCTCTTGGTCTTTAAGTCGAACGCCTTTGAAACACAGCTGCCGTTAACTCCAGAACAGAAGCAACAGATCAAAAGTCTTGAGGATCAGATCACGGTGACGCGCTATCTGGACACGATATTCCCTGCGTAGAGCGGATTCCTGCGGGCATCAGTGTAGTGGCGTAAATATGGACATGTGGAAACCTTGTGGCGTATTATGCCAGGATGCGAAAGCTCAGCAACGTGTTTTACGGCTGGATTGTTGTCGGCATTTCAACCCTGGTCTTTGCTATCGTGCGGGGTGTGAACGATGCTTTCAGCGTATTTTTTGTTGCGATTCTCGAGGAATTTGGCTGGAGCCGCGCTGCTGTCGCCGGCGTGTTCTCTTTGGCACACCTCACCGAGGGGACCGTCTCCGTTGGGATCGGTATGCTCAGCGATCGGTTTGGCTTGCGCCGGCTGGTGCCCATCAGTGCCTGTCTTGTCG
>JBMDXC010000198.1:0-12416 GCA_048594805.1 Candidatus Entotheonellaceae bacterium
CACAGTGCAGGCCCCTCAGAAATTAAACTGTAGGACTTTTTATACAGCGAATGGGGAGATATTTATTAGTCAAGCTATATTTATTAGTCAAGGTAACCCTCCCAGAGAGAGGGGACAAGACGCCGAACGCTGTTTTGTTGCTATCACCCACCTCTGCATCAATGGATGCCTTCGTCCAAAACACAGCGGCATGAAAAAGGCTATGTACGTCGCCTTCTACAGCGTTCCCGGATGCGCCCCTGAGTCTGGGCTTGGTCAATAGGCCGAAAGGCCACCCACTCACATGTCAATTTTTCTGGCCGTACCGTCCTCAAACAGAATCCGTATGTGCCCTTCGGGCGCCAGGTACTGTGCCAGAACGCGTGGTTTGCCACCGCGCAGCGCGTTGCAGATGCGCGTATACAGGGTGTCAAACGTCATGTGGGCGTACTCCTCGCCGGTCAGCACCAGGAGTGGCTGCACATACTCCTGCGGACTGCGCTCGGTGCCTTTCGGGGTGTCTTCTGTGACAAAGACCACCGCGCGCATATACTCGCTTTCGCCGTCTGCATCCGTGTGCACTGCTGGGGGCAAAAACGCCGCGTATGGGTCCCTGTCTTCGTAGCCGCATCCTGGAGTCGGAGAGCCAATGTGGGGCGGAACACCCTGGGCAGTGACGGTAATCCACTCACACCCCAGGTAGTCATCCCCATCGCTGGGGAATTTGAGTTGCCAAAGCGTTGCGTAAATACTCATGCGTACCTCATACGTTTGATGAAGGAGAGGTCCGTCGCCTCCTACAGCCTGCCCCGGACACGCCTTTTACCCAACGTCGGCAGGCTCCTGGTCCACATACTGGGTCAATAATTCGGCCAACGCCTCTTCTCCACCGATCTCGCCATTACTGGTAAAGCGCTCGACCTCGACAGAGCCGTCTCCCAAAAATTCGATCTCCCACCGTTCTCCCGGCACTGTGACACACACCATGATCGCATCATCGCGATGAGAGGCCAATGTATATTGGATATGGCCGTGCTCAAGTTGCTTCAAAAATGTGGTCAATTTGTGAAAGGGGTGCGCACTCATTGGACTTCGCGCTCCAGCATCACAACAACAGCGCGTTTCAAAAGAGGGACATCGCGTTGGATGATGTCCCAAATGCTCTCCAAGTCAGTCCCCAGGTAATTATGGACGAGGAAGTTGCGGAAGGCGGCAATACGACGCCATGGGATGGCAGGGTACGTATCCGTTAATGCCGGGGAGAGGCGCTGGGTGGACTCCGCCAGCGTTTGCAGATTCCTTAGGATAGCATCCTGCAATGTATGGGACCCCATGAACTGTGCCCGCCCTCCCGTACTGTTCTCTTCGATGCGCCGGATGCACTCCAGCATGTGGTGCAGATAGACGGCATCATCTTTCATAGGGGCACGGCTTCGCGGAGGACACAGTCGCGCAGGGCCGGATGGAGCGCCCGCTCTGTCACGACATCGACGTGGCACCCCAAGAGTTCTTCCAGCTCGAGCAGCAGTCCTGCGGGAAACCACGCGCTCGTTGTTGAGCCGACATCAATGAGCAAATCGAGGTCACTCTGTGGTGTGGCTTCACCACGAGCCACAGAACCAAACACGCGAATATTGTATGCCCCATGCGCAGTGGCAATGCGCCGGATTGCATCACGTTTTTCGTGGAGAAGCTGTTCGAGTGTCATAGACCCCTCCTTGAGAGTGTGCCGCCTCGTCGCAAAGGTCTTTTGTCGTGAGCGTGTCACTCTTCGTCCCAGGCAACTCTGCTCAGTTGTGCAGATTCTACTCCCTGTGTGAGGGGTTTTCTTGTAGTTTTTTCTCTACGCGCTGAGCGCCTAACACTTGCTGTATCTCTGCCATCATCTCCAGAATCCGCTGTTCTTTCCGAAGGATATCATTGACCAGTTGCTCGGGCGGCATGTGCTCAAAGTCCTGCCGGGCGTTGGGGTTGTTGATGTCCAGGTTGCAGTCGTTAGCCAGAAGCTGCACGACGGGCACGCGCCAGGCGCGCTTGCTCTCCTGGCGATTATCCCACCAGGCGATGCAGTCGGCAAATCCTCGTACTGCAGTGGCTTCGTCTTAGTATAGCTGTTGCGGCCCTCGGGCAGCGGCAGTTCGTAGTACCACACCTCGCGCGTGCACGGCTCGTCGGCGTCGGGAGCGCCGACCTCGAAGAACAGCAGGTTGGTGGGAATGCTGGTGTAGGGTGCGAAGATGCCGTTGGGCAGACGCACAATGGTGTGCAGGTTGCAGCGGTTGAGCAGTTGCTTCTTGACCTCAGCGGCCACGCCCGTGCCAAAGAGAAAGCCGTTGGGCAGGACGATGCCGCAGCGCCCGCCGGGCCGCTTGAGCATGGCCATGACGTACTGGAAATAGAGCAGCGCTGTCTCGGCGGTGCGCATGCCTTCGGGGAAGTTGTTGAGGATGCCGCGCTCTTCCTCACCGCCGAACGACGGGTTGGTCGCCATCACGTCTACCCGGTCGGCATCGCGGATCTGCCGGATATTGGTCGAGAGCGCATTGCGCTCGACGTAATCGGGATAGCGGGCTACTTGCTCGGCGCAGGCCCGCTGTAGCGCCTCGCGCATCTGCTCCGCATGCGTCTGATCGACACAGAAAACAATGGTCTTGGCCATTGGATCGGTCTGTCGTAGGTACCCCGCCAGGTGTTGGGCAATGGTCTCCGTGCTCGCCACCAGAGTTCCCGACGTTTCCTGGACTGCTTCGGCCACAGACACCGGCTCGTCGTCCTCTGACTCCGGTTGCGTCACATCGGGCGCTGTGCTGTCCTCTGCTTTCCTCAGCAACACGCGACGCACACGGTACGGCGCCAGGAAGCCGTCGTTAATGCCAGCGCGCAGCGCATACGTACTGACCGGATCACCAAAGTAGGCATAGGTGTGCACATTGTCGGTGCGCCGCGGCGTGGCGGTCAGCCCCACCTGCACTGCGCTGGTAAAGTACGTCAGAATATCACGCCAGTTCGAGTCATCCTGCGCGCGATGGCACTCATCTACCATGACCAGGTCGAAAAAGTCGTGTGGGTAGTCGCGGTACAGGCCAACTCGGCGCTCGTCTGCGGCAATGGCCTGATAGGTGGCAAAAAGGATGTCACGACTGGTTCTTGCGGCGCCCTGGATGCGGTCACGGGCATCCCCAAACGGCGCAAACTCATTGTCCATGGCCTGCCCTAACAGGTAGTCGCGGTCCGTCAAGAAGAGGACATGCCGGATTTCCCTGGCGCGTTTGAGCTTCCAGACTATTTGAAACGCCACCTTGGTCTTACCGGTCCCTGTCGCCAGGTTGAGCAGAATGCGAGGCTGCCGCAGCCCGCGCCGGGCTTGCAGCACGGCAATGAGGGCACGATTGATGGCGGCTTCCTGATAGTAGCGCGGCCTTGGTCCGCTCACTTGATAGGGATAGCAAGCAGCTACTCCAAAATTTGAGGCGAAAAGGCAGGGAGCTTCGCACCACAGCAATGGCTGCATAGCGGTCACCCTTGGTGGCTATTTCGCCTCAAACTTCGAGGGCTCTGCTAGCAGAGCACCTGTTGGGCACGGGCATCGGTTAAACCAATGCTGCTATCCAACGCCTCCAGAGTTCGTCGCGACCTGGTAACGCAGACCGAGCCATGCAGCGCGATTCTCCTGGGGCAGTCCAGTCAAACTCGTGGATGGTACCGTGATCATCGAGGAGGTAGGCGAAGGGGAGTGCCAGGCGGTGCCGGGCATACTCCGTCAGGCGTTGCGCTGCGTCCTGGAAGGCTTCCCCAGGCCGAAGGGTCTGCACCAGGGCGATTGGCAAAGACGTCTCATAACGCAGCAATGCAGCCGCACGCAGCCGCTGGCGGCGCCGCACAGACGTGCCGCCACTGACGTACACGCGGCCGGCCGTGAAGACGTAGGGCGCATCGACGAGATGCTGCGGCCAGCCAGCCCGACGGAGGCGCTGGCGCAGTTCGGTCAGCGTATGCTCCACAGCCGCGGGGAGCTCGTCCCGTACTCGCAGCAGCTCCGCCAGTATCGGACAGGCCTCAAGCACACGGCGATCGAGAGGGCGGCGAATGCTCTCCAGCAGACGCAGCTCGGCCAGAGAATCGGCATGGGCGAAACCGTCGCGCGGATCCAGTGGTGGCATCTGGCTCATCTGTTGTGACTCACGGTTCAGCAGTAGATGACCAATGGCGTGGCCGTAGAGCGCCATCTGCTCACGCACCGCTAGCCCTGCTTCGACCGTCAGTAGCCAAGCGTTGCATGGCGCGCCTGCTGGGCCTGTGGGCACCAACGCACTGTCAAAACGCCCGGCAGGTGCGACACGAAACCGCAATGGACGGTTGTACCCTACCCCATTCAGTGTGCGGAGGGCAGCCTGAAGTGTGGTGGTATCAAGGTCCTTGACCAGCAAGAGCCTGACCGGCAGCAGAGGCCGGCCACCTGGTCCCACGGCATTGCGGCATTCGTCGTGGAGTGCTGTGAGGGGTTGCCCTCGTTCAGCACCGCGCCAACCGGCCACAAGGCGTTGTAGACGCAGCGCCACATCGGTGCTGCGCACAGGGCGGGTTGCCTCGTCTAGTGTGGCGCAGTGCTGGTTGTGCCAGTGGCTCATAGGGTGTCCCCTCTGCTCAGGCGTCGCGACCGTTTTCTTCGGTACGCCACGTACGTGCCACGAGCGTTTCCAGGCGCGCCAGAGTGGTTTTCACGTCCTCGTTCATCACCAGCTGTCGGGCATTGAACGCCTTGAGTTCCTCAATCGCGGCTGCCAGGCGTTCGGTGATGGCATCGTGCCGCTCATTAATCGTCTCCTGATGGGCCGCAATGCGTACCAGATGCGGATGATCTCGTCATACTCGTGTGGTTCCACGGAACCTCCTCCTAGGCCACAGTAGCAGCTTTGTGGGTCCCCTGGCGCATCGCGGTAGCCTGTGGGGGTAGCGCATCCTGCGTCGTGGCTGTACGAGGGGCGGACTGCTCATCCTCACGCAGTCCGAGCAGATAATCAGTCGTGGTTTCCAGTGCCAGTGCCATCTTCACAAGCACTTGTCCCTTCACATCCTGGATGGCGCCACGCTCTAAGCGCCAGATCGTCATTTTGTGCACGCCCGACTGGGCAGCGAGTTCGTCTTGCGTCAATCGCTTGCGCCGCCGGAGCAGGAGTATGCGTTCACCAATGGTCATAGTATGCCCTCCTCTTTTGCCATAGATATGCTATATAGAAACTTTCTCTGCAACAATGCATATTTTCATTCTGACAGCAACGTGGAAAAATCTCTCTAGACTTTCGCAGCCTTTTCACGAGAGAATTAGCCTGTTTCTTCTAGCCTTTGAGACGCGAGTGGACTGCCATGGACATATCACATAGAAGCCGAACATTTCGTGTCGTTGGCCGCAGGACGCCCAAAGTCGATGCCCTCGATAAAGTCACCGGGCGAGCGCAATTTGGCGCGGATGTCGTCCTGCCGCGCATGCTGGTGGGCAAAGTGCTGCGCAGCCCATACGCCCACGCGCGCATCACGCGCATAGATATGAGCAAAGCCGCCGCTCTCCCCGGCGTCAAGAGCGTCATCACGGGGAAGGACTTGCCCCAGATAAGTCCCGGTGCGTCTGGCCCTGGTGGCGTTGCCACGGCCAGGGAATACTACGTCAGCCGCGAGATCCTCGCCCGCGATAAAGCCCTGTTCCACGGGCACGTCGTAGCGGCTGTGGCAGCGATTTCTCGCGACATTGCTGAGGCAGCCGTGGACTTGATCGAGGTCGAGTATGATGTGCTGCCCCACGTGACGGATCCTGTTACGGCCATGCAACCGGACGCCGTGGTGCTGCACGACGACCTGTACACGCAGACGGCGACGGGCAAGGCCACCACACCCAGCAACGTAGCGGAACATCTCCAAATGAGGCGTGGGGATGTGGGGCAGGGCCTAGCAGAGGCTGAGCTGGTGATTGAGCGGTCGTTCCGCACGCAGACTGTGCATCAGGGGTATCTTGAGCCGGACTCCGAGGCCGCCTGGGCTCGAGCAGACGGCAGCGTAGTCGTCTGGGCCAATACACAGACGATGTTTACGCAGCGGCAGGATCTCGCGATTATCCTGGGCATCCCACTCAGCAAAATCCGCGTCGTGCCGACCGAGGTTGGTGGCGCCTTTGGAGGCAAGGAATCGGTACGGGTGTCGGCGCTCTGTGTGGCTCTGTCACGCCGCACTGGCTTCCCGGTACGCATGACCTTCAGCCGTGCCGAAGTGCTACAGGCCACGGGGCCCGGCAGCGCCACGGTGTCCACGATCAAGGTTGGCGCCCGGCATGATGGCACTATTACCGCCCTCCAGGCGCGTCTGGTCTATAACGCCGGCGCCTTCCCTGGGGCGCCTCTGCGTTCGGCCATCCGACGGGTGTTCTCGCATTATCGTACGCCCAATCTCCAGATTGACGCCTATGACGTGGTCACGAATACTCCGCATGTGGCCGCCTATCGCGCGCCCGGAGCCACCCCGACGAATTTTGCCCTGGAGTCAGTTATCGACGAGGTCGGCGAGGGCCTGGGCCTGGACCCCATAGCCTTTCGTCTCAAGAATGCGTCACGTCCCGGCGATCTTATGCCCGATGGAGTGCAATTACCCTCGGTCAGTCTCACCGACCTGCTCCAGCGTGTACGGGCGCATCTCTGCTGGACGACTCCGCTCACCGGCCTGCATCAAGGTCGCGGCATAGCCCTGGGTCTGTGGACCATGCCAGGCGGAACCACGAGCTGCCATATTACACTGAGCGCTGACGGCTCTGTGACGCTCGTGCTCGGGGCAGTGGATTTATCGGCCACGCGCACCAGCCTCGCCATGGTCGCCGCCGAAGCTTTAGGATTAGACCTGGAGGATGTGCGGGTAGTGGTGGGTGACACGGATATGGTGGCCTATTCTGGCGCCAGCGCTGGCGATAAGATCACCTATGTGACCAGCAAGGCCATTCTTAAAGCCAGCGAAGATCTGTTACAACGCCTCAAAACACGTGTAGCAGCAGCTTTGGAAGCCGCACCACACGACATTATCTACGAGCGCAGACGCTTCTGGGTCCAGGGCTCGCCTCAGCGCGCCATGATGCTGGCTGACATCGCGCAGCGCACGGTACGTGGCGAGGACGCCGTGATGGGCTATGGCAGCAATAGCGAGACCTTTAGCACGGTGGCGATCGCGCCAAACGCCGCGGTGCATGTGGCGGATGTGGAGGTCGACTGCGACACCGGTGCCGTCACCATTCTCCAGTATACGACCTTTCAAGACGTGGGCCTGTGTGTCAATCCGGATCAGGTCGAAGGGCAAATGCAGGGTGGAGCTACCCAGGGCATTGGCTGGGCCTTGTCCGAGGGGTATGCCTTCGACGATCAGGGAGTGCTGCAGAACCCCAACTTGCTCGATTACCGTATGCCTACCAGTCTGGATGTCCCACGCATTGCCACCCATGTCGTTGAAGAGCCCTCTGGTGATCACCCTTATGGTATCCGCGCCGTTGGACAGGTTCCCATTGTGCCGCCTGCGGCGGCCATTGCCAATGCCATCTACCGAGCCGTAGGCGTCAGGCTGCGAGAGTTGCCGATGACGCCAGAACGCCTGTACCGAGCGCTGAAGCACAGCGGCGAGACCACGCCAGAGAGCGAGGCACTGTTCAACGTTATCCGGCAATGTTACGGACACCGCTTGACCTCAGACGAGCTGGAGGAAGTGCGTCAGGGCGTGGCCGGCATTAGCCAGGCCGCGGCGGCGCTACGCGCTGTCAGACTCAACAATAGCGATGAACCGTTCTCGCTCGGCATACCCTATCGCCAGGAGGACTAGCCGCGTGACGAGCCCCGTGGTCTTCATGCCTATCCGGGAGTTACAGACTCTGGTGCAGACGCGGCAGGTGTCGCCCGTCGAACTAGCCGAAACGTTTCTGGCACGTCTGGAAACCCTGGGTCCGCAGTACAACGCGGTGGTGACGGTCACCCGAGAGCGGGCGCTACAGCAGGCGAGGCAAGCGGAACGCGACATTGCTGCCGGGGACTATAAAGGTCCCTTGCACGGCATCCCCTACGGTGCTAAAGACCTGCTGGCCACCTCCGGGGGCATTCCGACGACCTGGGGGGCAGCGCCTTTGCGCCACCAGAAGTTCGATTATGATGCGACGGTCGTGCGCAAGCTCGCCGATGCCGGGGCGGTCCTGGTGGCGAAGCTCGCCATGGTCGAGCTTGCTGGTGGCATGGGCTATCGCCAGCCCCATGCGTCCTTCACTGGGCCTGTCATCAATCCCTGGGATCGCACCGCCTGGAGCGGGGGATCGTCCAGTGGCTCTGGCGCTGCCGTGAGCGCTGGCCTGGTGCCGTTCGCCATGGGCTCAGAAACCTGGGGGTCCATCCTCGGTCCTGCCAGCAATTGCGGCATTGCCGGATTGCGTCCGACCTACGGCCGCGTCAGTCGCTATGGCGCCATGACCCTGAGCTGGAGCCTGGACAAGCTCGGCCCCCTGGGACTCACTGCCGACGATTGCGGGCTGGTGTTGGAGGCCATTGCCGGTCCTGATCCCCTCGACCTGACAGCCACCAACCGACCCTTTATCTATGCTGGCAATATCACGGAGAAACGCTGGCGGCTCGGGGTGCTCAAAGATATCACAGCGCACGTTGACAAAGCCGTGCGCAATAATTTTGCGCACACCCTCCAGGTGCTGGCCCAGGTTGCCAGTATCGAGGAGATTGCGTTGCCGGCATTGCCCTATGAAGAAATCACCCGCACCATCGTGTTTGCTGAAGCCGCCAGTGCTTTCGAGGAGTTTATTGAAAGCGGTAAGGCGGCAGAGTTGACTGCTCCAGAGGACCACTACGGCCCGTATGTGCGTATGGCAGTGCTGGCGAAGGACTATATCCGCGCCTTGCGCTTGCGCGGCCTTATCGCCAGACAGATGGATGCCGTCCTCGCTGGCTTTGATGCGCTGGTAGGGCCAGCGCGTGCCACTCCTGCTCCCCGGCTCGATCAAGAGTTGCGCAGCGCTGCCGGGGGTACAGCCAAAGATATCATGGGTGCCATTGGCAACGGCCTCGGCCTACCGGCCATCACGGTCCCTAACGGCTTTTCAGACACAGGCCTACCAACGGGCGTGCAGTTTATGGGGCGAGCTTACGACGAGAATGCCATCCTGGCGGTGGCGCGCACCTACCAGAGCCTGACCACCTGGCACCTGCGCCATCCACCTGGTCTGGTGCCATAGCGCCACGCTAACGGGGGGCCGCCAGTCCGAGGGGCGTCCGGATCTACACCCCCCCTGGGCTGAATGGGGTACAATAAGAGGCAGTAGCACTGATTGCATAGGAGTATTGATGGCGTTCCGGGATCTGTTCACCTCTCCAAAACCACTCATTGCCTGTGTTCACCTCATGCCCTTGCCGGGCTCCCCGCGCTATGCCGGCAGTATGCAAGAGGTCTACGACACGGCCCTGACGGAAGCCGAGATCTTCGCCCAGTATGCTATCGATGGCCTGCTTGTGGAAAATTTCCGAGATGTGCCCTTTTATCCGCACGCCCTGCCGGTGGAAAGCATCGCAGCCCTCACTGCGGTAACCCGTGAGGTAGTGCGGGTGGCGCGCATACCCGTGGGCGTTAATGCCTTGCGCAACGATGCCCAGGCGGCCATGTCCATCGCCACGGCCGCCGAGGCTGATTTTATCCGCGTCAATGTTCATATGGGCACGGTGGTGTCAGACCAGGGGCTCATCGAAGGAGCCAGTCATGCCACCCTGCGGCTACGGGCTGCGCTGCGCTCGCCTGTGCTCATTTTTGCCGATGTGAGTGTCAAACACGCGACACCATTGGTAGACCGTGGCCTGGCGACAGAAACCAGAGATGTAACGGAACGTGGGCTCGCCGATGCCATCATTGTATCGGGCGATTATACCGGCGCTCCTACGAGCCCGGAAGATATTGCCATGGTCCGCCAGCATACGACCCTACCGATTCTCATTGGCAGTGGCGCCACACCAGACAATCTCCCGCACGTCTATGCGCACGTGGACGGGCTGATTGTCGGGAGCTACTTCAAGAAGGCAGGCAAGGCGGAGAACCTGGTGGAGGAAGCCCGTGTTAAAAAATTTACGGATACACTGAGAGTATTGAGGTATGCCTCCTGTCCACAGGGATGAAGTGCAATATGAGAAGGGGTATGCTATGCCGGAAACATGGGTGTGACTGGCGCTTGCTTCAGGGATCAGGCTGCTCCCAGGAAGTCACCGCTTTGAGCTGTCTGCCAGTCATAGCGAACAGCCTTACGGCTGTCGACCCTACACCCTAGGTTGATGGAGGCGGACTATCGGGTGCATCTGGGCAACCCAGCTGCGATTCAGCAGTACAGTGGCCTGAAGTATAGTAATGAGCACGCGGATGCGCACTGGTTGGCTCACTTGCTCCGCTTGAGCGTGTTACCCGAAGGATATACTTATCTCAAGGCCGCACGGGCAGTACGAGAGTGTTACGCAAATGTATGCACTTGGTCCGCCATCATACCGCCAATATCTTCAGTGTGCAAAACATCGTGGCGCGTCATAACGCTAACGCCTCCAGTAGCGCCTTGGCCTCCTGGAGATCGGCAGTGTCAAATCCTTCAGTGAACCACGCATAGACTGGCACGAGCAGCTCGCGGGCTTCTGTGCGCTTGCCCTGCTGCTGCCACAGCCGGCTCAGGCTTGTTGCCGCCCGCAGCTCGAACGCTTTGGCTTCCTGGTGCTGGCTGAGAGCAAGGGCTTGCCGAAAAGACACTTCCGCCGCCGCGCATGGCCTGGGCTCTGACGTGGCTCCTTGGAGCGTGAGATCGCCCTTGAGGCGATACACTTCGGCCTCGTTCAGTCGCTCATCGTGGTCGCGGACCGCCGCGAGCGCCTCGTCGAGGACCCGTAGACCTTCGTCTACCTGTCCCACTTTCCCGTACGCTTCCGCCAGGAGGGCAAGAAAATACGGCCGGTGCAGCTCGGCTCCCATAGCCCACCAGCCAGTCATGCCCTGGCGCATCTGAGCGATGCCGGCCTCGACGTCTCCCTGCTCAGTGCGTGCCCAGCCCCGTAAAAAGGTGTCCATCTGGAGCCATTGCACCAGCCCGTGCTCGCCAGCTAAGGCTATGGTGGTTTCCGTCCAGTGTTGCGTCAGGGCGCTCTCGCGACAGAACTGGTGCAACATAGCCGTAAAGGTCAGCGCAAAGGTGAGGCTAACGGGGTGGGCAATCTCCTGAGCCAGGCGGAGCCCCTCCTGACTCCGCTGGCGGGCCTGGTCCGGATAGCCCAGTCCCCACAACGCCAGCGCTACATAGGTGAGACAGACGACCCCCGGGTCCAGGCCATAGCGGACAGTATGGACGCGATGCTGCTGCGGATCATAGAGTGCCAAGCTCTGCTCAAAGTGGGCGCGGGCTGCGCCCCACTCCCCCCGCCAGAACAGCGTGGACCCTAGGGCACGATGGGCTTCGAGGCGGAGAGCCGGGTCGTGGATCTGCTGCGCTTGACTCAGGAGGTGCTCCCCCAGCACCCGCGCAGGTGCCAGCTCGGCCCGCAAGAGATGAAACTGCCAGATGCCGCGCAGGGCAGAGAAATGCTGCTCGGGGGTGCCCACTTGCTGGCTCAAGGTCAACGCGCGGCGGTAGGCCTGTCCCGTCTCGGGTGCCGCATAGCTTCGGGTCGCCATGAGCGACGTCCCCAGCGCGAGTTGCAAGGCGATCTCGGCATGGGTACGCTCAGGAGTGTCGGGCAGGGTCATGAGTATGGCCAGCCCCTGCGTCAGATGCGCGATGGCTTCGACATGGGCCGAGCGGGCACTCGCGCGCTGCCCTGCGGTGTGCCAGTAGCGAACCGCTGGCGTGGGCAGTCCCGCCTCCGTATAGTGATGTGCCAGCAGTTCAGGCTGCGTCTCGACCGTTTCAGGAAACTGCGCCTCCAATACTTGGGCGATGCGCTGGTGGTAGTGTTGCCGCGTACTCCGTAGCAGGGACTGATAGGCTGTCTCCTGGATCAAGGCGTGCTTAAAGCGGTACGTTGCCTGTGGCGGCATGCCCAGCTGGTACAGAAACTCTCCCTCCACCAACTGGTGCAGCCCCTGTTGCAGGGTTGCCTCAGTCCACGGGGAGACCTCACGCAGCAAGGCATAGGAAAACTCACGTCCCAGCGTCGCCCCAAGTTGCGCCAGGGCTTTCACCGTTGCCAGGCGGTCCAGGCGTGCCATCAGCGAGTCATGTAGTGTGGTAGGAATTGCCAGCGGGGGCAGGGGGCCGGTCAGCACATAGCGCTCCTCCCACTCCTGGAGGAGACCGGACTCCAGCACCATCTTCGTCAACTCCTCCACAAAGAGCGGTACGCCATCGGTCTTCGCCACGATCTGCTCGACCACCTCGCGGGGCAGGGTCTTGCCATGCGCTACCT
>JBMDXC010000199.1:0-4062 GCA_048594805.1 Candidatus Entotheonellaceae bacterium
CACTGTAGCTTGCCCCAAACTGCTGATGCATCTGCTTCCAGGGGATGAATGCAGGTTTTTTGTTCTGGTTGACGCGATGGCTGCGATAGGCAAGCCAAGCATAGAAGTCGAGAGCCATGGAGGAAGATTTCAATGCTTGCAAGGTACGCATATCGAGAGGAACAGGGTTAGTAATAATGGCCTCATAAAACGTTTCTCCCAACTCTACCCAGCTTGAAAATAAGTCCCCTTGGTCGGGTTGCTTGAAATCCCACCATAGCTCACCTTTGGAGGTCACTTCCATATTAAGCCATTGCCTGTAACCTTCCCCCTTGTACTGGAAACTGATACTTGCACTGAATAGACGCTCTATCTGATCGTGCAACCGTGCACGGGGGCTCCCACGCCCTCCACGGTTAGGGTCTAGTCCCAACTCGCGCATGAATCCGGCCAAGCTTCCGCCAAGTGCCAGGCATCTGCTTCCGGTTCTCAGGGCTTCGGTCGTTAGCCAGAATAAAAGTAGCCGGGGGATATTACCGAAGGGATAGCCAATACAGACGCGCTCTCCTGTTCGCTCATCATCTTTGTACCCTGGCCGTATGGATAACGTATAATTGCCGTTTCTACGGACCCACTCGGGCGGATTCCCGCGCGGAGTTTGATGGGGTAATGTCGCCTGCACCAATTCACGCGCCGAAAAGGTCAGATCGTCGGACTCTGGCTGCGGCTGGAAATAAATAGTGTTGCGGACATCAATAATCTTCCGCTGAGTGCGGGTGAGCCGTATTTGGGGCTGCAACGGGAGAATATCGGAAACGGCTTTCTCGGATCGTTTCATGGAATCACCCCAAGATGTAGGAGGTGATAGCAGCTCGTAACCCCCAATATCTAGTAGGACAGTAGACTGCAACGCTCTTCCGGTGTCAAGCGGCTTCCAGGTGAAGCACCCTCACTACTGTTACTCGCATCGTGGCGTTCTAGGGAAATTATGCTGAACCTCCCACCGTTCGCTTATTTTGGAAACTTGTTTGAAGATTTGGAAGTTTAGCCCTACAGCGACACTTACATGAGCATGCTCTGTAACACAACGAGTTGTGGGCACTTCAAACACTCACGACGCTGGTCACTGGCCCCTGCAAAATGGCGGTTTTGCAGGGGCAAATTTTGGCAATGCACTCAAGTGTCGCTGTAGGGTTAGTCTTCAGAGAGATAACGATGTTGAAGTTTTATGGCGCTTCCCTCGGTCACTTGATACCATGGGGGGCAAATCGGCAGTCAACTTTCCCATAAATCGAGGGGATCGCTAAGTGCCAAAAATTCAACATATTGAAATCTTAGAAATCCTGAAAAAATGAGCGAACCGTGGGGAACCTTGTTTGAGATACCGGGAGACGGTGCGCTTATCGACGCTGAGGGCCTGGGCGATCTCGGGTAGGGTCATCCCCTTGGCACGTAAATCCCTGGCTCGCTGCGGCTTCGCCTTGGTCGCTCCAGTCTTGCGGCCTTTATAAACACCAAGTTGCTTTGCGGCGGCAATGCCTGCGGCCTGGCGCTCCTTGACGTGCTGCAACTCAATCTCGGCAATGGCAAAGAGCACCCCGGCGACAAGATGCCCTATGGTACCGCTGAGGTCGATCTGCTGCGTGACGGAAACGACGCGCACGCCAAGCTCACACCATCGCGAAAGCGTGTTGATGCCCTCCCGCATCGAGCGGGCAATACGGTCGAGCTTCCACACCACTACCGTTTTGACCGTTCCGGCAAAGATTGCCTCCTGCAAGCCTATCAGCCCGCTACGCGTGAGCGTGGAGCCTGTTTCCGTGTCCTCGAACCATTACACCGTGTCGAGGGCATGGCCGTGTGCCGTCAACCATCGCCGAATCTCGGCGTGCTGGCTATTGCTTTTCTGGCTGTGGGAAGAAACCCGAATGTAGACGCCTATCATAGACAAATAGCGTAGAGGCTATTTGTCGCCATGTCACGCAGTTTTTCCCGCCTGGTTTTCTGCGCCTGTCAGGTACGCGAAAACGAGGGACTCTAATTGTCACGGTTAAGAGCATTTACCCGGTATATCGATGGTCTGAGTAATCGAGGTAGGCGCCAATACGGACCTGCGCTAGTAAACGGCCGAAAGTGAGCGGTCGGACATTGGCAGCAAGAGTAGAGCTGCATGAATCGTCGAAAATACACCGCATTATCCACTCATCTGGTCAAATACCGTTTCCTTTGTGATCAGCCAAAACGCCGACAATCGGGATTGATTTTCAAGGCTCTGCAAGGCCGGTTGTGGACACCCTTTTTGATCACGTCTGTTGCGCAAGGCCATACACATCCATTGGCCTCTTGAGGTAGCGTCTCTCATCAGCGTTATCGACCGCTCAAAATCGGCCAGTTGCTGGCGGAGGTCCAATACCAAAAGCGTGGCATGCTCACGAAAACATCATGCATCTGCATGGGCCTGCTTTACCCAGAATTAGCAATTCAGGGTAACCACCTGCTTCTGTCTAGCATCAATATGTTATGATAGCGTGCCGAATTGCGCTGTATTTTGTCGTAATATCAAGCGTAATATCCAGCGATATTGGATATATCGCGACATCTTTGTCGCTCAATAAGTTGTTAGGCATCATCCGGGCATCGCACTGTCAATTTCGCAGAGTCTCGTTCGACTATCCGTCAGGGAATGAAGCCGATTGGTCGCAGTGATTGTAAGCATTCCCCGTACGAGAACTTTCACGAGGTCGAACTTGGAGAAGAGTATGCGCAAGCTCATCGTTGCCGAATTCATCAGTCTTGATGGCGTTATGCAAGCCCCCGGCGGGCCTCAAGAAGATCCCAGCGGGGAATTCCGCCTCGGTGGCTGGCAAGTGCCCTACGCCGACGAGGCCATCGGCCAAGCCATGCAGGAGCTGTTCTCGCAGCCGTTCGAGTTGCTGTTGGGACGTCGTACCTACGACATATTCGCAGCGTATTGGCCGCGCGTGCGGGCCGATTCACCCAACCACGCCATCGCTGACCTGTTCAACAGCGTGCCCAAGCACGTGGCCACGCACCGATCCGACACGCTTGACTGGCAGAACAGTCATGCGCTGGAGGGCGGCCTTGCCGACGCGATACGCGCGCTTAAACACCAGGACGGCGCCAACCTGTTGACGCACGGTAGCGGCGATATGGTGCGCCAGCTGCTTGCCGCCGGGCTGGTGGACGAGCTTCGGCTTCTGATTTATCCCGTCGTACTTGGGCGCGGCAAGCGCTTGTTCGGCGACAACGCACAAGTGTCGGCCTTCACCCTGGCGCACTCGACCAGCACGCCTGGCGGTGTGCTGATCACCCGCTATGTGCGCAGCGGCGAGGTGCGCACCGGGACGTTCGAAGAAGTTGAGTAGAAAAAGCCAGTGACGCCTAACAAAAGGTAGAGCCGACCGCCACTCGGTTCTGTTCGGTCTCAACATGAGACATTTTTTCCGGCAAACTGTCCCCTGTTGGCGCGGCAGCAGAAGTGATTTACCCACTTTGCCCCAATCGGGGTAAGGGCCTCCCTCTGGAGACGACCGGTGCCATCTGCCCCTGCTCCTGTCATCTCTCCTTCGCGAGGAATAGTTTTTGCATCTATGGAGCAAGAAGAGGCCATAGGAGCCCAGGCACGATGGGGTTGCCCTTGGCAGGACACCATTGCGTAGGGAGGAGCACAGTATGGCTGACCAAAGACCGTTTGGTAATCCTGACAAATCTCCGGCCGAGGTAGGTGCCCAGGTTCGGGACAGAGCCCAGGAGGCCGGTGCTCAAGTCCGGGACAGAGCCCAGGAAGCCGGTGCCCAGGTCCGGGACAAAGCCCAGGAGATGGTGCGTCAAGGAGCGGAAACCGCCACTGACTATTACCAGCAGGGCCGCCAGCAGGTGCAAGCCGCAGAGCACACCCTCGAGGATGCCATTCGCACCAAACCGTTGCAGTCTATCCTCATGGCGGCGGGCCTCGGGATGCTCGTGACGCTACTGTGGAAGAGAGAGGAAACCACCGCGGATTATTACCAACGGAGCCGCCAGCAGGCGGAAGACTACTACCAACGGGGCCGCCAGCAGGTG
>JBMDXC010000002.1:0-3126 GCA_048594805.1 Candidatus Entotheonellaceae bacterium
GCGATCAAGCCACAGCTTTCTCTTCAGCTTGTGTTCTACCCTGGAATCATTGATACTTAAACGACTACGACCGCAAGGTCACGTGATTGTTGGCCGTCAATAGGAGTACACGATGTCCCAGACAACTTCTCCTTTAGAACAACTCACTATTCCAGATGCACATGCCTGGGTGCACTACCTCCCTGAGGGGGCAATTTCCGTTGGCGTCGAAGACGCCACGTTGGTGCTGCGAGCCAGTCAGAGCCTGCAGGAACGGTTCGAACTGTTGCTCACCAAGCGCAAAGCCGGTACGCTCTCCCCAGAGGAGCAGCGCGAGTACGCCGCTATTTGTGACCTAGATACGGCCCTGAGCTGGCTCAATCGCCTCGCGCGTGGCGCGCGCACTCACTGAGGCCAGCATGGCTGTGCCTCCAGCAACGCGCCAGGTGGTACGCGAACGTGCACAGCGCCGCTGTGAGTATTGTCATGCTGATGAACGCTGGCAATTTGTACGCTTTACCATCGACCATGTGTTACCCCAGTCGGTGGGAGGGTCAGACACGGCCGACAACCTGGCCTTGGCCTGCCGTAACTGTAACGAGCGTCGGGGCAATCGCCTTGCAGGGCATGATCCAGCAACAGGTGAGGTCGTTCCCCTTTTCAATCCACGCCAAGAGCAGTGGGCGGAGCATTTTGCCTGGGATGCAACGCGTCTGCGTGTAGTGGGACGCACAGCCATGGGACGAGCGACGGTTGCGCTGCTCGACCTTAATGATGACCGTCACGAAGGCGTCGTCATACGCATTCGACAACGCGATATGGCCGATGGCTATCATCCACCACCAGCAGATCCTGTCCTCTCTGCATAGCTGTCCGATAATTCTCGAAGCCGACGAGCTTGGTCGCCCGGCGCGCCATCTGTTGTACGGCAAGCCTGAGGGATGCACACTGTGTGCATCGCGATTGGTCGTCCCTGAGGCTCCGTCACTTGCAGCAGCATGGTGTCCACACTGATGACGTAGTGCGTGACTGTCCTCCCTGTGCAAGCGCCCGCACGGCCGCCCTGTGAGCGGCGCACCAGAGGCCGTGTGCGCAGGTGACTCCTGGCTCTGTCCCCTTGTGGGAGTCCCCGGCATTGTCCGGGGGGCCCTCGATGCGTGCTGTGAGGACTATGGGCATGGCTACCCCGCAGGCGGGTGCCGGGTGGCCGTAAGGGGCAGCCCTTTCAACATGATCATTTTTGCGTAAGAAGCTTAGCAGTCGAAACATGGTGCCCATTCTTATACGGAGCTCGCTCAGGTGGCTTTTTCTTGGGACCGCGGGGATGCTTCTGATATTGCGAGAGATCCACTGATGCCGCTAACTCCTGTAACGCGCTCGCACACTCCTGGGGTGAGAGGTCGCGAAACACTGCCCAATACGGAGCCGGAATTGCCATCATCATCCCGTCATAGGGCCGGCTGATTTCCAAAGCCAGGTCATAGCTCGAGACTGCGTCATTGACCTTCTGGCGGCCATGGTGGCTGCGGAGGGCCGCTTTGATCAGCGACACCGCATTGTACGCCATCAGCGCCAAGCAAAAGGTAAACAACGCGGCCTTGGGATACGCCAAGGTATTGATCTCACACGCCAATGTTGTCGTGATCTCCCAAAACGCGCTCTCGATGCCCCACCGTTTGCCGTATACCCGAGCCAAATAGGCGGCTGAGGCCCGTTCGCGTGGGACATTGGAGAGGATGTGGATCTCGGTGGCCCCGTCGCGGGTTGGCACCTTGAGCTTGATGGTCAGGCGGCGCACCCGCATCGTTTCCCCGCTTACAGGGTCGCGCACGTGTATCGCTTGTTTATGGACCGGGCCGCTGCGGGTCATCCCAGCGCGTTGGGCACGCCCCAGGATCTCCCCCTGCACCTGCGCATGCTGCCGGACCACGAACACCGCCCCCCGCTGAGCCATCCCAAACATCAAGCCTCAGGTGCAAAAGTTACGATCTTTGATCCATCATTGATCTGCCTCAACGAGTTGGCGGACCTGGGCGATCATGCTGCGCTCCTGGGCATGGCCATCTTCGTTGCGCATCACATCGGTACTCAACATGCGCGGCTGATCCAAGACCACGAGCGCTTGCCCCGGCAATGGGGCGGCCCAGGTGTCGCGCAGGGCTTTCAGGCGGTGTTCGGTCGCGGAGAGATGATTCCCATCGAGTACCGTAATCTGCTAGCCAGGTATCTAACTGAGGCGTGGGGCATCCAGCAGCCGCTCCAAGACGGCTCGAGCCATGACACAGATCGGACGCTCCTGGAGGAAGGGGGCAAAGATGGTGTCCAGCAGCATACGTGTTACCTCCGAGCGAAAGACGGGAAGCCCTCAGATGAGGTAACAATTTAGCAAGATCAGGACACATGTTGAGAGGGCTGACCCTAAAGCCTTGACTGCACAGGAGCTGAGCGAGAATGCCCTGGTGAAACAGTATTACCTGGGTGTCTAGGGCTGAGGTCGTTGTGTGCTGGAGGAGCAGTGCTGGAGGAGGTGTTGGGCAAAACACATGGCCACCCCGAAGGATGGCCATGCGAAACAGAAACGTAAGAACTCCTACCAGCGTACCGCTTCTAGGAAACGGTAGTCATACATCCAGTCCTTGGCTAGCTGGTCACTCAGGATTGCTACCCTCCCCGTACTCATAAACGCCAGCTTAAAAATCTCCCATTGCTCATCCGTAATGTCGCCCTGTTGGGAGCTGATCCCACCTTCCTCCCATAGAATGGTGACGGTTCTACTGTCGGTAATTCCGATGGTTCCCAGGCTCGTGATGCGCCCGAAATGCCATTCATAATCGGCGCCAGCTTGTTCCGCGCGGCTGGCTCCCAGCTCGTCTGCACCGGCTCTGGTGAGCCGCCCTGTTGTACTGTCCGATACTCTTGTGTCTGCCATAGTCTCTCACCTCTCTATGGTGTTCTTGCGTCTGTTTTCTCTGGGTTATCTTCATTCTACCGTAGGGTTGCGCGCCAGAACAACGATGAGGTATGACGTGCGCAAAGAGAACTGCCCCACGGCTGACAATCCGCCACAGCCGTCAGGATCGAGGGGACGCGGCTTGACACAATAGCGGTCGAACATGAGGAACAATCCGCGCACGACCAGAATATGCC
>JBMDXC010000020.1:0-1814 GCA_048594805.1 Candidatus Entotheonellaceae bacterium
GGCGTCCGGCAACTTGGCCACATCGACCCACTCTGTCCCGTCGACGCTGACGGCTTGCCAGAGCTCCTGGTGATGGGGGATGAGTCGCTCACATTCGTTGCGAATGCGGTTGAGAAGGTCGTGCCGCGCGCGCCCGCGCACTTCGATCGTCATACGCCCCTGTGCGGGATTCCCCCCTATTCCCCGCTCGCAGTCGATGATCGCCATGGACTGCGTCTCGGGGACATCAATACAGACGCCCTCTTGCCAATAGACCGCGCGTGTCCGGAACATCTGTCCGACCCGGACCATCAAGCGTTGCATCACGCTGCGGTGGATGAAACGCTGCGTATAAGTATACCAGATGGTGTCCTCCCCCCGTTCCTGGCGGCGCAGTGCCACTTCCTCGGTATACGTGGCTTTGTCGGGGAGGAATTCCGGGGCCATGTATTCCGGGTCGTTCTCGTTCCGGTCGCTCAGGCAGAAGCAGAGCGCACAGGACTCCATAAAACTTAAGAACAAACGCTGTTGCGCTTCAGAGCGATCGCTCCAGACCAACTCCTGGAGATCGCTGCGCCTGAATCGGCCGCCGACACGTTTGAGCCAATGAAGCGCGGATTGCCGGTGAAAGATGGCGTAGATGGCCTCGATGGCCCAGCGTTGGTCCAGGATGATCTGATTGTGGAATAAGTCCTCCTGGTAATACACAACGCCCGTATTGTGCAAGTACCGGAGCAATTCATAGGCGGACGTCACCTGGCCCTGTTGCGCCGCACACAAGCGGTGGAAATGCGTATAACTCAGGGTGCGATACCGCCGGTCTGCAGGCGCACGGGTGGCATCGTCCGCCATGTAGTCCAACAGGGTTTGCTTCACGTGCCAGCGGCCCACCCCGATGGCACGGGCGCCCGCGTTGGTCAATTCCCGTTGACAGGCTTCGCGGATGAGGGTCGTGAGGGTGTCGCGCCCGTAGCCGGTTTTAGCGCTGAAGTGGACCTGGGTGCCTGGAATCGGCACAGTGGGGAGTGTCCCCGTCCCGTCGTCGCATTTGTTTTCCACAACGATCACGGGACTGTCAGGACTGGCGTCACGGATGTAGTCGAGCCAGTAGGACAGCGGAAAGTGTTCAAAATAGAACCCGTCCGCGTCATAGCCCGGCTGCTGGGTGCTGTCGCGATCCCAGACGAGCAGGAACACCGCCCGGCTGCGCAGAAACAGGGTATGGGTCCCGTGGTAAATGTCCTGTCCACCGAAGTCCCAGATATTGATCCGGAGGTCCTCCCCGTGCTCCGCGAGGTCCCAGGAGACCAGTTGGATGCCGTGTGTCGACGGTTCGCAGGGATCAAAGGCGTTCTGGACCAGCCGCTTGACGAGCGACGTTTTGCCCACCCGTCCATTGCCGAGCAGGATCAATTTGATGTCTCGATCCAGCGCGATGCCGTAGACCTTATCGACAAAATGGGATCGGACCGCATCGAGGCAATTCTCATAGTGATGAGAACCGAGAATTTCTGGAGGCACATCGCGGAGTGGACTGCCGTATAAAGACAGCGAATGAAGTTGAGGAAGTTCGAGGATAAAGTCAGGAAATGTGTAAATCGGGGTGTCGCTGAGGTGGAGCCTGGAGAGCGTGCGCAGGCCCTGTAACGGGGTCAGATCACTGACCTGGGTACGGCTGAGGTCGAGTACGGTGAGCGTGCGCAGGCCCTGTAACGGGGTCAGATCACTGACCTGGGTGAAGCTGAGGTTGAGTACGGAGAGCGTGCGCAGGCCCTGTAACGGGGTCAGATCACTGACCTGGGTGGAGCCGAGGTCGAGCGTCGTAAGGTTGATCA
>JBMDXC010000200.1:0-6801 GCA_048594805.1 Candidatus Entotheonellaceae bacterium
CTGGCGGAAAACGGCCCGTGGAAGTACAGATTGTCAGAGATCTACTACACTCCAGAAGTGGATCTGGAAGTGGATGTATTACGAATCAGCGCTACTTTGGGTAGCAAATCGAGTGTGCCAATCTTGGCTGCCCTGATTTAGATCAAGATCCTACTTCACACTGTCGATCGTCCTGCCGTTTATTCAGTGATCCTGTTGAATGGAGATAGTAATGGCGGGCGCTTTCGCTCCCGCCGATTCCACAGCGTCCTCAGCCATTAGGGTATATCGCTGCGAGTTGAAAGGATTATACGCGTGTGCGTGAGGATCGAAAAGGAGACCGAAAAAAAAGAAAATGCAAATCATCGCAGCGGCCATGCACAAGCTTGTCCGCATTGCTTACGGAGTGTTGAAAAATCAGCAGGCATACGACCCTAATTATGGGTCGGCTGCTTGACAATCAACACGGTATCTCCCTATTCGGGCCACGTTGGCGTGCTGCCCTCATAAGTCAGAACGAGCAGGAGGTCGTCAATCTCCTCGTCCTTGAATCGATTTCTCATCGCCTCCGTGTCGGGCAGCGTCAGATCCCAGGCACCCACCGGTGATCTGCCGATGAGGGGAACCCACGCGCTGGCATTGCCTCGACGCGTGCTGATGAGGCCATCGGTCGTGCCACTTACCATGCCTCCAACAGGCACGGTCTCGCCTTCAGGCGTCAACATGAGTTGCGCGCTCTCGATCTCGAAGGTCCGTCCCTCAGCGCGCGCCACAGCAAGAAGCACTTGCCGAATACGCAGTTCCGCCACATTCGGCGGAAAATCCTTCGACGTGAGGGAGAAATTGACGGCCATGGGTGTGGATGCTCCGTCCGGGTTGTGCAGGGCATACCACTGGTCGGCGAATTGATCGCGAAGACTGAAGACGCGTTCCGCGCTCACGGTGTCCTCCAGTTGCTGGATGACCTGCTGCCGGTAAGAGAAATCCTGCAGCGCGGTGTATTCCACGGTGAAGAGCACGTCGGCGATGCTGCGGAAGTCGAAAGGATTGGCGGCCTTGGGAAGCTTCAGCTCCCAGTTTGTGTCCACTCCCATACTTTCGAAGGGCAACAGCATGCCTGATTCCGGTTCGAGCTCTAGGAGCCCGGTGGCATTGCTTGGCGCAGTGAATGCGATCAGCTCTGGATCGCGTCGCACGAGGATGGACTGGAACACATCGCCGCCGGTGACGACACGCGAAATACCCGAAGTGATCAAAGTGGCGCGCACACCTTGAACCGGGGGAACCAGTGCAACGATCGACACTCGCACGCGCTTGATCAGGCGCAGATAGTGTCCGGGGAAGCCGCGGTCGAAGAGCGACATGGGCGTGGCGAACGGCAAACGGCCGCTTTCCCGGAATTGCTGGAATTCCAGCGGAAACAGCCGTGCCAGCGAAAACGTCTCGGCCAACTGTAGCTTGCGCCGATTGGTGTCGAACGCAAATTGATCGAGTCGCGTGATGTCCTGCAACAGCCGAACCGAGCCGGTCAAACCTTGACGGTCAGGTTGTGCGCTTCCGTTGCCGGCAGGCGCCGCCGCCTCGTCTGTGACATTCCAGTAATCGGCTTTGATGAATGCGGGCGGCGTTTCCTGGCGTTCGAAACTGAGCTGATGCTGCGCCAGTTGCGCCACGGCAGTGGCCTGTTGCAGAAAGTAGTTGTAGGCGCCGCCGAGCACGCCGCTCATCCATGCATAGAGTTCGGCGCTGGTGAATTTATGAGCAAGAAAGTCCACGGTGGCTTGAGCCTGCTCATGCTGCGTGCGGGAAATGAGTTCTTCTTGGCGGGCGACTTCGGTGTGGGTTTGCGCGATCGCCACCTGCTGCTGGCCGATTGCGATGTCACTTTCAGCGAGTTGGCGCTGAATCTCCCATTCCTGTCTGCGACGCTCGAAGCTGGCCTTCGCGGAGTTGATCTGTGCGGAGGTTTCGGCATTGTTCGCCCCAATCGTGGAAATGGACTTGGCTGTCGCCAGTCCCCCGACCAGAAGTGTTCCGCCCAAACCGGGGCCCAGTCCGGTTCCCAAAATGCCTCCGCTCGAAGCGACGGCGAACGTCTGTGCGACGGTCAATGCTGCTTCGATGCCGGCCGTTATGTTGCGATAGAGGCGAGCATCCTTATAGTCATCGAGCATGTCTTCTTCCCATTGATTCAAGCCGGCATCGATCCACTCCTGATACGTGTCCCGCTGAATTGCGGCGCGGTCCAACTGCCGCTCAGCGAGGCCAACGCCCTGTTCCGCTTCCTCGACACGCAGCGCTTGAAGATTCACCGTGGCGCCGGCCAGTTGCAGGTCATGCCCCGCCTTGAGCAGGTTGTAGACCTCGGCATCACGCCTTTCGAGCGCGGCCAGGAAAGCCTGCTCCACCTGCTGCGCGATACTCACCAGGTTCTTGGCGCGCTCGATCAGCGCTCCATAGCGATAGGGGGTCGGCCTGAACAAGCGTTTCGCATCGCTGGCCGCTGGCAGGCGGTCCAACATCAGTGCGGGCTGGGTCAGCGGTGTGAGATTCCGCTCGATGCCTGCGATGTTTCGTCCACTGCGGAGCTTGAACAGGTTCAGCTCGGCTCGCATCTTCAGCGCCTGCGGCACGGGATTCGGCGGAAAAGGACTGGCGGCGCTCCCGGTCGGCGGCTGCATTTCCGGCAACGCAAGTAAATCCAGCGCCATGCCGTAGAGCGCGCGGGCTCTAGCTACCGATTCGCCATCGTCGCGCGTGAACTCGGCATCGGCAAAATCCAGATAGCAACGCGCCAGGATCATGAGGGTAAAGCGCGTATGGGCATTGGCGCGCACCGTGGCGATTTCGTGCGGATTCAACCCCACGCGCAGCCAGTTGTCCGGATTGCGCTGGTATTGGGTTGGTAGCGTTTCTTCCAGCAGCAGGCCGCGATAGATCTTGCGGTCGGCGGCCGCGAAATGATCGGTGTAGAAGGTTTCGATCCAGTCGAGCGCGACAAGGTACTGCCCGGACTTCTGCATTTGCAGCGCCAGCGCCATGGGCACGAAGTAGAAGATCTCCTGCAGATAATTCGGCGCCAGCGAAGGATTGGTGATGGCGCCGAAGAGGCCGGCAATGAGCTGACGTCGCGTGGTGGCGAGTTGGGTGTCCGTCAGTTGCTCGGTGATGACGAATGTGGGGTGACGCAGTGAGGCCGGCAGTGTAGCGCCCAGGTCGGTCGTCAGCTTCGTAAGATAGTTCTTCGCGATCTCGCGCGCTTTCTCTGCAGTGAGCCGGGGCTGGTCGCGCAGCGCCTTCATCAGTTCCTGATAGGCGGCTGTCGGGACCAGCGTCGGGATAGTGGATGATGCCGGGCGCAATTCCGGCAGCAAGTAGCTCTCCGGATAAGCAAACACGCGCATCGCCGCATTCCAGGTCGTGTAGCCGCCCATCCAGCGCCATTCCTCGTCAAAATCCGCTTCGGTGTAGGTGGGCGGATTGAGCGCCAGCGCCCAATTGGCCGCCGGATTGCTTGTGCCTAATACCGGCGGCGCATTTTTGAAGCGCCCGGTACGCAAGGACAGCAATACCGCCTGCAGCGTCTCAAGCGCCTGCTGGGCGCGCGTGGTTCTCAGATGCCCGCTGTCTTTGCAGTCGATTCCCAACTCTTGCGTTAAGCGATCGGCGATTACCGCCACGTCTCGATCGCCTGCAATGGCGGCAATGCAAGCCTGTCTCAACATCGGCAGTGCGGATTCCTCTGCCGCGCTCACCACCGACTGCATTGCCTGTGTCAGCGTCAGCTCCTGCTGAATGCGCGCCTCCAGGGTGCGGCGCCATGCCTGACGCGCCTGCGGTGTCGCACGCCATCGAGGCAGAGGCGCGCCTTGCGATCGAGCGCCATCGGTCAGCTGAAAAAAATCGGGTCCGAGAATCAGCCCTCTCTGCCGCTCCTCGCCACGCCAGGTTGCATACAAACCGAGCTTTTTCACCTTGATGAGAATGGCGTAGACGTCACTCCACTCCGCATCCAGCACAGAATTGGTGGCCGCAAGCTGGCGCACACGCATCAAGTGCAGGAAGGGCTGCATGGTGAGCCGCTTGGCGCGCAACGGGATGTCGATGGCATCGCCGCTCTGACGTTGTTGGTCCAGCGCCAACAGCTCTGCGACGGGTCCCAACGTATCGCTGACGATGCGATCGAAACCCGCCAGTTGAGTAGACTGCGCCTTGCGCGTTGTGTCGATCGATGCCAACTGCGCCGCTAGCATGTCGCTCCGCGCTTTCCAAAGGTCATAAGCGACATTGCCTGCGTTGGGCGTGCGCAGATCTTGTGTACTCAGCAAGTCCGGGTCGATCACCGGCGCCAGCAGGTCCAGCTCCGAGCGCGCCGCATCGTCTTGCTGCTGCCACGCGTATCGCAAATTCTCCTTTTGCCAGATGAGAAGGCTCGATTCGGGCAGGAGACTGTCGGCCAGCGGCTTCACCGTCGTCTCTTCAAGACCGAACAGATTCCTGAGCGCGACTTCGGTCAGATTGGCGGGTTGCAGCAAAAGCTGATCCAGCCGGTCCGGACGAAATTGCGTCACCGCGATTCCCAGACGATTGGCCAAAGCGACGCGCGCCGATTCGTCCGCCACTCGCGCGAGACGGATCTCATCATAGGATGTGCCTAACTGTTGCAGCAGGGCGCTATAGGCGGCCTGGCGGTAGGCGGCTTCGGCCGCGGCCGGGACACTGCTCCCATTCTTCGAGAGATAACGGCGCAGCACTTCGATGCAAAGCCGTACCTGACTGGCCGACTGATTGGCCACCGTGCGATTCGCGCGAGTCACCAGATCGATGAAGGGCTGCAGGTAGGTGTCGACCAGCAGCTGCCGAGTAATCAATGTGCCGGTCGCTGACGTCTTTGCCCGTTGCGTTGAATAGCTGAGCAGATCGTCAAGGTACGCCGTGGGGCTGAACACCGCCTCGGGATCCTGCGGCTCAAACGGTTCCGCCACGACGAAGGCGCGTTGCAACTGGAAGGTGTTGCCGGGTGTGGCCTTATCCGTTGCGCGCACGGTGATCGTGCGGTTTCCGGCGGCGGTGATGGGAACTGGCGCGGTCCAGGTCGACCAGTCATTGGCAGCCTTCGGTGTGGCCTGGGTGAATCCGGTCTGACCATCGAGAGACCATTCCACATTGGCGATCCCGGTTTGAGTGTCAGACGCGGCGCCGCGCGCCACGATCGTGACCTGGCCATTCACCAGAGTGAAGGTCTCGCCGGCTTGCGGGTCAGTGATGCTCAAGGACGGCGCAGTAATGTCGCCCACGCGAACCTGGATAGTCTGGGTCGCGCTCACGTTGCCCATATTGTCCCGCGCGCGGAAAGACACAGTGTGCAAGCCCAATCCCGGCAAGGGTACCTGGGCTGTCCAGTTCGTAGTACCGATGGCAAGCTGCCAAGCAGGGCTGCCAAACTGCCACTCGACCGCTGCCACGCCCGCCCAGCTGTCAGCCGCGGCGCCAGTGATGGTTGCGATATATGGGGGAGCCGGCTGCACTACATCGGCGGGCGGGTTAATGGTGAATGTGGGTGGACTCGCATCGACGGTCACCGATCGTGAGGAGGTATCAGTGCCCGTTGCGCCCGCTGAGCCTGAGGCAGTCACCCAAGCGGTAATGGAGAGCGGGCCGCTGGGTCTGCCGCTCACCTGGAATGTCCAACTGGTCCAAGGCGTCTCCGAAGGTCCGGTAGGTGTGGCATTGACGGGCGCGGCTGTTCCGAGACTCACACGTACATTGGTGATTTCCTGGTTCGCAGTTCGGACGAAAAGCCCCGGCTCCCCGGGGATGTCTTTCAACAGCTCACATTCGGCGGTTCCGCTCACCGTAAAACTTCCGGGCACGGTGGCGTTGAAAGCGGGAGCATTGATGAAGATGGATGGATGGTAATAATATATAGCCATATGAATGGTTCCTTTATGAATATCGACGGCATGTGTCGTCGTGGACATATGCGCCGTCTTTGGTATTGATTAAAGTCAGTAGAAAAACTTCGCCCTACCCTGAGTTTTCCAGGCTCTGTTGCAAAAATTCACTGGCCACACAAGATATTGGCTGCCCTTTTCGGCGCGGAGAAATTGTTCCGCGGTGTATCTGATTTCATAATGCCCGTTATTGAGCCGTACTTCTCCGAGCTTCTCTTCACTACGCAGTCCTCTGTCGAAGGCCTGGATGTAACATTCGGCAGGCGCGAACTGTCTAGACCGCGTACCTGTCCCTTTACAATAAATGAATTATCGACGGCGCCGCTGAGTATGAGAGCGACATCGCGCTTTGTTTCCTGTTCACGCCGATTGTCGATGACGACCGTGACTGTAACAACGCCCTTGGCCGGAATATCAACAACCTGCGACTTGGGGGCGAAGACGCCGGCCGGAGTGACCGTAATCTGATAATCGCCCTTTGGTAATCGCGGCTGTCCGTTGACGACGATCTCACTTGAGGCGTCGGCGGCGCGAATCTCTATACGGCGGGTTCCCCTGGGACGCTTGAGCTCGATATCGACCGTTCCACCGAGAAAATCTCCTTGCGGAGTCAAGCCCCTGAGCTTCAGGGCGATTTCCTGTTTTGCTGACATGATATTCTCCTTTTATACTGATGTCAGGACACATTTTTAAAATCGGCTTCTCTTATGGGAATGAATGGGGAAGCAAAAAAGACAAAAAGGGGCAAAAAAAGCAAAAAGCCTGAAATTCCTGCCTTTTTGCCTTTTTTACCCTTTTTGCCTTTTTTGCTTCCATCTCGACTTTCTTTACAAGACCTGACTTTATGAATGTGTCCTGACATCAGCCT
>JBMDXC010000201.1:0-9914 GCA_048594805.1 Candidatus Entotheonellaceae bacterium
TAGGCCTTTTGCTGAAGAACTTCTGCTGGGGGTAGCGCATGCCTATGAACAGGCCACACCATGGCACACCAGACGCGCTCCTGGTATAGCGGGAGAGTGCTAGGAGGCATTAGCGGAGCTCTTGCATCGTCTGCGTCAATACGTCCCATACGCGCGGCGAATCGGCGCAGGTGTGGGAGGACATGTAGCCGGTCGCCAGGTAGCTCCAGATAGCGATATCATCAATGCCGCACCTGGCCATCAGGCGCATTTCCTCGCCCAGTAAATGCTCCTGGCCAGCCGGCACACGGAACCCCTGGATCCACATCTGCGCGGCTTTGTGATGCCGCTGGCAGGCTTGTAAGAGCGCGGCGCAGAAGACCTGCGTGGTGGCCATATCACGGCGATGCCACAGGGGATAGGGATCAGTCGCGAGAATGTCGAGATGGGGATTAGTAGCAAACAGGTCACACTTGGCCTGCAAACCTTCTAGATCGTCGTGCTCAGGCAGAATGCAGACGATGTTTTGCAGGCCATGCCCGGCGGCTATGGCGGTCACATCGCTGATGAGCTGTGCGATCGCCGCCTGTTTGCACTGGCGTACCTCCATGGTTTCTGTGGGCGGCAACGGTTGCCCGTATCTGATCCGAAAGAGCTCCTGGCAGCGCGTGCAACAGCAGCTCCACAGGCCCTGGGTGCGCGACTCGCCCAAAGGGATATAGAAATGGGGTTCGTCCCAGAAAATGGCATCGGCCTGTAACACCTCTGCCACTGTAGTGATCCAGCGCTGCAGATACGTGCGCACCTCAGCCGAGTTGGGACACAGGAGGGGCAGAGGCCGCCCATCACTGCGGCGTTGTTGCCCTTCGAGATCCCACGCACCCCGCTCGCTCAAAGCCTCACCTCCAAAGACGCCACAGACGCCCCAGGGATCGATACAGGCTTTCAGACCCTGCTGATGGGTACGCCGGACAAACTCGGCGAGACTGCCCTGATAGAAGCGGTGATCCTCTTCGGAGAAGGTGAAGATGATCGAGGTGAACCCCAGGCGTACGATATCCTCCAGATCACGCTGAAAGTGCTGGGGATTACGCACGCCAAAGTAGCTCACCCCAAATTGCATAGGCTGTGTTCCCACACCTCAGGAGACTTTGTCCACCACCTTCGGGATACGCAATTCAGTGCCAGGCCGTGCGGCCTTCAGATCGATATGCGTATTGTAGCGCTGCAACAGCCAGAGCGGCACACGGCGCGTCTCACGGGAGACACTCATGAACGTTTCCCCCCGTTTGAGCTTGCGCGTCACCACTTCGCCCACCCGGTACCGGCGCAGGAAGGCCTCTTCCAGACCGTGGTGATATTGTAGACGTCGTTGCGTAAACTGCGCCGCCGAGACCTTGGAAAAATCCAGGCGGAGCGTCGTGCCCAGCGCGGGGGTTTGACGCTTGGAGAGACGGTTCAGGGTGAGCAGACGCTGCACGGGCACATTGAGCCATTCAGCATACTGGCTGAGCTGCTCCTGCGCTGCCACGCGAATCGTATTGCCTTGGATGTGAAATCGATCATCTGTCTGTGCTGCTGGGACCGGCGTTACTTCGGTCAGAATGGTGCGATGCACCGGCAGCGCTGCGGCGCTTTTGACCGCGGCCACGACCGGCACAATCATCCCTTTCTGCGGCGTTTTCTCAGCACTGACTACAGGCTGGGGAGGAGCAGGGAGCCGCAGCGTCTGTCCGGCTTTGACACCTGTACGCTGACTCAGACCATTCAGAGACGCCAGGGCAGCGACCGTTGTCTCATAACGTTGAGCAATGGCGAAAAGCGTATCGCCCGGGCGCACCCGGTAGACCTTGTCACGCGCCGGTGGCAGCGTAGGCGCAGAGGGCGAGGCAACTGGAGGGCTGACACGGCCTGGGGTACGGCTCGCCTCTGGAGACTGGCGCGGAGCAGCAGACACAGAAGATGGCATCACGGCTGGGGGCGCTTGCGCCACGGTAGATTTCTCTACAGAGACTGGCCGTGGAGCCTCCGGCGCTGGGGACGCCCCCACGCCTGGACTGGGGGCCGCCACTGGAGGGGAAGCCACTGGTAGCGGACGTACCACGATGGGCATTGGCGTTGATTCCACACCGAGACTCGGGGGCGGCTCCACCAGACTCGCCTGTAGAGGAGCCTCAAACTGCGGCGGAGAAGCAATCTCCGGGTGCCGCTCGCCCACCACACGGGCTTCCAGGGTGACGGGCCGGGCGGGCTCCACAAAAGCACGAAAAGTACTCGGTTCGCCCACTGTGCTGGCCTCAAGCGCGACCGGTCGGGAGGGCTCCGCAAACAGCAGGTCGCCGAAGTACTGTTGGTAGTTCTGCGACAGCTCGAGGGCGGCGAGGAATTCCGCGTAAAAATTCTGCGACGCGAAACCAAACAATGGGCCACGATAACGCTGGACGATGATACCAAAATCCGTTGTCCCCACCGTGTCTACCGCCCGCCTCATGCCATTAGCACCATGGTTATAGGCCGTAATCGCCAGTGGCCACGTCCCCAGTTTCTCGTAATTCTCACGCAGAATTTGTGCCGCTGCCATGGTGGCCGCACGGACGTTGAGACGCTCATCTACATTTTTATTGACACGCAGATAAAGCCGGCCTGTTGCTGGCATGATCTGCCAGATGCCGGCCGCCCCTACTTTTGACAGAGCGCGATTTTCGAACGAGGATTCAATGTGGGGCAAGCGCGTCAGCTCCAGGGGCACGCCGGCCTCAGCAAAAATCCGCTCCATTTCTGGCAAATAAGACCATGAGCGCACCAGACCCTCGGCAAAACGGCTGCGCATCCCACCTTGAAACCGCATAGTGTTCATGGCAGCCAGGAAGGCCGTAGGATACTGCTTCCCCTTGAAGAGATCCCACACGCGTTGCTCATCACTCGTGAGGTCGAAGCGTTTCCCGTCAGCCAGTGTTTCGAGAATGGTGCGGTAGCGACTACGCGCCTCATCAATCATCTCTTGCCGTAGTGGCCCGTCACTTGGTAGGTCGTTATACCAGATGTGATACACAATGGAGACGTCCTCCATATCGTGGAGCAGCCCCCCATTGCGATCCAAGACTGCAAACACGCGCTTCCAAAACGTCACGTTTGGGCGGAGCGCATCTGGGAGAGGAAAAAGCGATGACGGTGCCGATGCAGCGAGCACCCCATGACACCAGACGAGCAACAGCAGCAGCAGCCCACCCAGCGAGGTAGGCACCAACCACCAAACGCCATGTCGGCGTGTCGTGAGTTGTGGTCGCATGCGGTATGGTCCTCCTATGCGCGGGAACGTACGGTCGTGATTTTTGCTTCCAACTCCTCCAGGAGAGCCTTTTTGGTCTGTTGAAACTTCTCACGCAGCTCTTGTGCTGCAGCCCACGCTTCTTGGGGGGGGTGCCGTTGCATCAGCTGGCGGATATCGGCCTGCAGCATGATATCTTTTTCGGCAATTTTGGCATCGTATTGTTTGCGTAGGTCACTAATCTCCTGCCGTTGCGCATCGGTGAGGGAGACAGGCGTCTCTGCCTGCGACTTCTGCGCGTTGATTTTTTCCATCGCTAATTCGAGGGCGCTTTTCATCCCTGCCATGACGCTCCTCCACACAAGCCAGTCTGCATATATACTTAGTATACCTAGCGTGCCGGCTGCAGCACGCAGCAAAGATGATTACTCCAGCGTGCTGAACCTACTATGTCGGCAGTATAAAAGAGCCGATGCGCGTCGTCAAGATTTTTGCTGAACCCTGCTGCAGGGCCGACGGTACGGGGGCACAATCTTGGTTGACTTTAGGCTGTGAAATTGCCAGAATGCATGCTACCAAGCCCGGCTATGTGACTAGTATGACCTCGGCTCAAAAGGGGTACAAGCGGATGATCCGTTATCGTTATTCCGCGTGGGATGGCTCGCAGGATGCCTTCCACCCTGGCCCAGAAGACGTGCTCGAGAGCCTCGCTGATTATTTACTTCAGGGTGGGGACCTCCAGAAGGCCCTACGTATGCTCATGCAGCGTGGCATGACGGATCGGCATGGCCGGGTCTTGCCGGGCTTGCAGGATATGCTGAAGCGGCTGCGCGCTATGAAAGAGCAACAGCTACGCCAGTACAATCCGAACAGTGCCCTGGACGACCTGCGGCGCCGACTCGACGACATTGTGGCGCGCGAGCGCCAGACCCTGGAGGCGCAACTCGAAGCAACCCGTCAGCGCCTGCACCACCTGCCGGCTGACACCGACCCTGAGACTGCACAGCAACGCGCTAACGAGGCCCGCGCTGTGCAGGAGATGGAAGAACTCGCGGCGGAACGGCGGGCGCAGCTCGACGCCTTGCCGCGTGACGTCGGGGATACTCTATGGGGATTGCAACAGTACGACTTTCTCGACCAGCAAGCCCGTGCCGATTTTGCCGCCTTGCTGCAATCGCTGCAGCAACAGGCCATGGACGCGCTCTGGCAATCCATGACGCAGCGTCTGCAATCCATGACCTCTGCAGACATGCAGCGTCTGCGCCATATGCTGGAGGATCTCAACCGCCTCCTGGAACAGCGCGCCTGGGGTGAGGAAGGCGATTTTCGTGAGTTTCTCAATAAGCACCGCGACCTATTTCCGGACGGTGCCCCTGGCAGTCTCGATGCGTTGTTGGAGCAGCTCGCACACAATATGCAGGCCATGCAGTCGCTCCTGAATAGCCTGTCGGACGAGAAACGGCAGGAACTCCAGCGGCTCATGCAACAGGTGTTCGGGGATGAACATCTCCAGCAGGCCATAGCGGATCTCATGCAGCACCTGCAAGACTACATGCAGCAGGAAGGCCTAGGCGAACGTTTGCCCTTCCGGGGTGACGCGGAACTGCCGTTGCAGGAGGCGCTGCACCTCATCCAACGCTTGCAGGGCATGGAGCAACTGGAGGACACGCTCGAACGGGTGCTGTGGGGGGGAGATCCACAGCAGATTGACGACGAGCAGGTACGCCAGCTGATGGGGGAGGAGGCGCACAGCCAGGTGCACGCCTTAAAAGACCTGGCCGAGCAGCTCCAACAGAGGGGTTACATGCGCAAGAGCAAGGAGCGGCTGGAACTGACAGCGCGGGGTATTCGGCAGATTGCCCAGAAAGCCATGCTGGACATCTTTGCCTCGCTGCGGCGTGACCAATTCGGCAAGCACGGCGCGCTGCGGCGTGGCACCAGTGGCCAGCGCCTGGAAGAAACTAAAGCCTATGTGTTTGGGGAATCGTTCGACCTCCACCTGGCGCGCACCGTGATGAATGCGGTGCTGCGCACGGCGGCACGGCCCCCCCTGCGGCTCGCCCCGCAGGATTTCGAGGTGCATGGCTCGGAATCCGTGTCGCGGTGCTCAACCGTGCTGCTCTTGGACATGAGCGGATCGATGGAGCGCTTTAGCCGCTTTACCGCCGCTAAAAAAGTGGCGCTGGCGCTGGATGCCTTGATCCGTACGCAGTTCCCGCGCGATACCCTGCACATCGTGGGCTTCTTCACATACGCCCAGCAACTCAAACTTGAGGAGCTGCCGTATCTGACCCCCAAACCCTTTGGGTTTTTTCCCTATATGTACGGTGATATGTATCATAATCCTATGGGCTACCTGGACTTGCAGATCGAAGCCGCGGACGCTATTGCAGGCCGGGTCGATGTGCCGCAGGCGTTTACCAATATTCAGGCGGGATTGCAGGTGGCCACGCAGCTCCTGACGCGCCAGCATGCCGCCAACAAACAGGTGATTCTGATTACGGATGGCGAGCCGACGGCGCATATCCGGGACCGTAAGATCTGCCTCGAATACCCCCCTTCCCAGCGCACCCTGCTGGAGACGCTCAAAGAGGTGAAGCGCTGTACGCGTCAGGGCATAACGATCAACACGTTCATGCTTGGCCAGGACTACTACATGGAGCGTTTCGTCAACGAACTCACCAAAATCAACCGCGGTCGTGCGTTCTTTACGGCGCCGGAGAACATCGGCGACTATATTTTAGTGGACTATCTTACAAATCGACGGAAAAAGATTGCGTAGCGTCATTGCTACCAGAGGAGTGGACTGATGCCCAAGGCTACTCTGCGTGACCTTGCTATACGGGGCAAGCGCCTGTTTATCCGGGTGGATTTCAACGTCCCACTCAGCAAAGCGGGCGAGGTGACGGACGATACGCGCATCCGCGCTGTGCTGCCCACGCTTACCTATGCGCTCCAGGAAGGTGCCAGTGTGATCCTGGCGTCCCACCTCGGGCGCCCGCGCGGCAAGGTTGATCCGGCGTATAGCCTGCGACCGGTTGTCGCCCGCCTGCAGGAACTCCTCGGTAAGCCAGTATGCCTGGCTCCGGATTGCGTGGGTGCCGACACTGAGGCGTTGGCGCAGGCCTTGGCACCTGGTGAGGTGTTGTTGCTCGAAAACCTGCGCTTTCACCCCGAGGAAGAGGCCAATGACCCGGCGTTTGCGCAAGCCCTGGCGCGTCTGGCCGAGGTGTACGTCAACGATGCCTTTGGCGCGGCACACCGGGCGCATGCGTCGACAGTGGGGATTACGGCCTATCTGCAGCCAGCGGTGGCAGGCTTGCTCATGGAGCGGGAGATTACATATCTCAGCAAGGTGACCGACCATCCGGAGCAACCCCTGGTGGCCGTTCTGGGAGGTGCCAAAGTCTCTGACAAAATCCCACTCATGATGAACCTGCTCGAGAAAGTCTCCGCCCTGCTCATCGGTGGTGGTATGGCCTATACCTTGCTGCAGGTGCAGGGCTATCCTGTGGGTGATTCCCTGGTCGAGCCCGACTGTCTCCCCGTGGCCCGCGATATTCTCGCCAAAGCCTCCGAGCGCCAGGTACAATGTTTCTTGCCGCGTGATCACGTGATTGCCCAGGACATCAAGCCCGACATCGCCACACGTGTGGTCGCGGATGAAGGTATTCCAGCAGGCTGGAAGGGTTTGGATATTGGCATGCCGACCGTGGCGCGTTTTCGCGAGGTGCTGCACACCGCACGCACCGTGGTCTGGAACGGCCCGATGGGCGTCTTCGAAATGCCGCAGTTTCGCCAGGGGACCGTCGACATAGCGCGGGCTGTGGCGGCCTGTACTGGCACGACGGTAGTAGGTGGCGGTGATACCATCGCGGCGCTTGCCCTCACCGATTGTAGCCAGGCCATAACGCATATTTCCACAGGCGGTGGGGCGTCTTTGGAATTCCTGGAAGGGCAGAGCCTCCCCGGCATCGCTTGCCTCAACGAACGCTAGGCGACGGACCATCTCACTATGCGTCAACCGATTATTGCCGCCAACTGGAAACTGCACAAAACCATCGCCGAAGCCAGACAATTCATTGCTGCTCTGGCGCAGCAGTGTCCTGATCCTGGTCCTCTCGATGTGGTGATTGCCCCACCCTTTACGGCGCTGGCAGCGCTGCAGGACCAGCTGCGCGCCACCCCGTATCGTCTGGCAGCGCAGAACCTGTTCTGGGAGAACTCCGGCGCCTACACGGGCGAGGTCTCGGCGCTTATGCTGGTCGACGTCGGCTGCACGTATGTGATTATTGGCCATTCAGAGCGTCGGCTCTATTTCGGAGAGACAGATGCAACGGTGGCGAAAAAGGTCGCCGCCGCCCTCCAGGCCGGTCTGCATCCCATTGTTTGCATTGGCGAATCCCTGGCACAACGGCAGGCCGAGGAAACGTTCGCCGTGCTGGAGCGGCAGGTGCGGCATGGCCTTGCAGCCTGTCAAAGTGACGCCGTGTCTCGGGTCGTGCTGGCCTATGAACCCCTCTGGGCGATTGGTACCGGCGTCACCGCAACGCCGAGCCAGGCTCAGGAGGCGCATGGTTTCCTGCGCACGCTGCTCACGCGGGTATGGGGCGAGTCCGTGGCGCACACAGTGCGCATCCAGTATGGCGGTAGTGTACGGCCTGAGAACATTGCCGCGCTGATGGCCGAGCCCGATATTGACGGGGCACTCGTTGGCGGCGCCAGTCTGGATGCCACTTCGTTTGCTCAGATTCTTATGTACGGGAGGAAGTAAGTGTGTGGTATGTGTTGCTTGTGGTTGTCCATGTGATGGTGTCCCTGGCTCTGATCCTTGTCGTCCTGCTGCAGGTGGGCAAAGGCCAATCCATCGGGGCTGCTTTTGGCGGAGCCGGCTCGTCACAGACCTTCTTTGGCAGTCGTGGACCAGCAACGTTTCTGTCACGTCTGACGACCATCTCAGCGGCAGTGTTCATGTTGACATCGCTGAGTCTGGCGTACCTGTCCTTGAGTGGTGGGCAGGGCTCCTCAATCAGGGAGAGAGTGCTACCGCCAGTGACCGACACGGCACCAACCCCTGGACCAGCGCCTGAATCAGCGGCGCCCCCGGCGCCGAGCAGCGCGCCAGCTCCTACCCAGGATGCTCCAGCGCAGCCGGTCGAGCCGCCACAACCGGCACAGTAGGAAGGCGCCTGGGGCTGAGAAAGCCATTGACAATAGCCTGGTGTAGTCGCTAAGCTATCACATTCAAGGCTCTCCTATGCCGAAGTGGTGGAATTGGTAGACACGCCATCTTGAGGGGGTGGTGCCTGACAAGGCGTGGGGGTTCAAATCCCCCCTTCGGCACTCCTGCTGTCTACCCTTTTGTAAGATAAGGGGTTATTCCCTCCTAGAATCCCTCTAGCTAACAAATAGCTAACATGTGTGAGCGTCCGGTGTGTCGGGAGGCCCTTCGCGCTCTGACCGATCGGCTCCAGGTATAAGCATATCGAGGAGTTCATGGGCAACGAAGAGCCGATTACGCCGTTGCCCAGTTACTTCTGCAAGAATCTTGAGGTCAACCAGCCTTGCCACCCCTTTCTGTACAGTTGGGAAGGGGTGGTGCCATGCCTGAGCCAATTTTGCCACCGACACCACCGGATTAATAAATAACTGATCGAGTAAACGCAGCGCAGCCTGTGGCACACGTTTTGTGCCCAGCATGCTGCGATACCGCGCATGCAGATCGAGAATCTGATTGGCTCCGAGCAGGGCTTCTTGGGCCTGGACAGCAACGCCACGCAGGAAGAATTCCAGCCATGCGCGCCAGTTGCCTGTCTGGCTGACTGCCAGGAGACGGTGGTAATACTCATCCCGGTAGCGTTCAAAAAAGGCGGAGAGATAGAGCAGGGGCTGGGAGAGTGCCCCGCGTTCGCACAGAAAGAAAGGAATGAGTAAGCGGCCCACCCGCCCATTGCCGTCGAGGAAAGGGTGGATGGCTTCGAACTGGTAATGCATGAGCGCACACTGCACGAGCAACGGTTCATTGGCCTCGGTATGCAGGTACTTTTCCCAGGCGCTGAGGACCTCGATCATCTCGTCGACTGGAGGCGGCACATACGTCGCATCTTAGAGTGTACAGCCAGGAGGCCCAAGCCAGTTTTGGCTGCGCCGGAACTCTCCTGGTGTGCCATATTCTCCACGCACTCCCGCCATTAACCGCTGGTGAATTTCGCGTACCAGCCGGGTACTAATGGGGAGTGCTTGGAGTCGCGTGAGGCCGTAATCCAACGCCTGCACATAGTTGGCGACTTCCCGGACATCCGGTGCCCTTTGGGGCGCTGTCTCGTCTGCCTCGAAGAAGAACAGGTCGCTCATACCAGCTTGGGTGTTTTCGATCCGTGAACTCAGGACCGCCTCTCGGCGCATGTAGGGGCCAATGAGGAGATGCGGATTTGGGAGTAAGCGCCCAGCTCCAGAGAGTTCACTGAGCGCTCGATCGGCTTCCGAGAGGAGCCGGACCAGGGACCAATCCAGCTCCAGTGTGGGTGGTAACGGATGCGGCACAAACGTCCAGTATCCGCGTGGCGTACGGAGACACTGGCCTGCAGAAGATGCCGCGAAATCCTCTGGATGCACAGGTGATCCTCTCATGTGTAACGGCATTGTAACGCTAACGGCACTTCGCTTT
>JBMDXC010000202.1:0-7491 GCA_048594805.1 Candidatus Entotheonellaceae bacterium
ATGTGGGCCGAAAATCGGCCCAGTGGTGGTGCCGCGGTGCGGTTCACGCTGCCGCTGACGGGGACACCACCTTACATGCCTCCCGAGGACGACACCACTGCAGATCATCAACCTGTATCGAGCGGACGCTGAGCCTGGCACAAGGAGAGAGCACATGTTACGGAGCGTATTAGTTGGGGTGGACGGTTCAGAGTACAGCACCGCCGCCGTGGAACTCGGTATCCAGTGGGCGCAACGCTCTGGCGCTGTGCTCGTAGGGCTGGGGATTATCGATGCCCCAACCATCAGTAGACCCGAACCCGTGCCGCTTGGGGGAAGCGCCTACAAGGTACACCGGGATGCCAGTTTACTCACGGACGCCAGCCACAAGGTAGGGCAGTTCTTGGAGCACTGTGCACGGCGCTGTGCTGAGGCTGATGTCGCCTGCCAGATCCTCCAGGATATTGGTCTCCCGGCTGAACAAATCCTGCTGGAGGCCCAACGCTATGACCTCATCATGCTCGGACAGCACACCTTTTTTCACTTTGAAACACAGCAACAGCCTGACGAGACTCTCCAGGTGGTGCTCAAACAGAGTCCACGTCCTGTCGTCGCTGTTCCTGCCACTCTACCCGCAGGGCAGGTAGTGGTCGTAGCGTATGACGGCAGCCTGCCCGCGGCTCGTACCCTGCAAATGCTCCAGGTTCTCGGGCTGGAAGGCTCTCAGGAAGTGCATGTCGTGTGTGTCGATCCCGATCAGGAGCACGCCGACCGCTGTGTCGAGCGCGCCGTGGCCTTCCTGCACAGCCACCATATTATGGCCCAGGCGTATGCCCGTGCTACCGAGGCGGCGCCTGCCGATGTACTCCTGGAACACGTGCGCCAGGTGCAGGCGAGTTTGCTCGTCATGGGAGCCTATGGCCGGTCAACCCTCCGGGAGTTTTTCGGCGGCTCCGTGACCCGTACCATGCTGCGCACAAGCCCTGTGCCACTCTTTTTATACCACTGAAGCACCTTTAGTACACCAGAGGGAAGTCGCCTGTGAGTTTACGGGCCAAGCTCCTACTAGGGTATACGGTGTTTATCGCCGCTCTCGTGCTGCTTGGGGGGTGGAGCGCCTGGCATATCCGGGCGATGGGGAAGGTATCGCAGCGCATTCTGGCGGATAACTACGAGTCCGTGATCATGGCACAGGATATGAAAGAGAGCCTTGAGCGGCAAGACTCAGCCGCGCTCTTCACGCTCCTTGGCGAGCACGAACGCGCCAGCACACAATTACATGAGCATCGCCAGCGGTTTGATGCGGCTTTTCGGCGTGCGGCCAATAACATCACAGAACCGGGTGAACCTGAGGTGATCGAGTCGATCCTCCGTGAGCGCGATGCGTATTATGCGCTCTTCGACTCTTTTCTGACCGAGATCGGGCGCCTGCCAGGCGACACTGACGTTGACGTTGCCACACCAGCGGCTCTAGCGCATCGCAACAGTGCCTATTTCACCCGTCTTGCTCCGGCGTTCGATCGGCTGCGAGCGCACTGTGATCGTCTGTTGCATTTGAATCAGGGCGCCATGCTGGCCAAGGCCGAGGCGGCTGCGGGGGTAGCGCAGCGCTGGTTCCTGATGACCCTTGCCGTCGCCGGCGCGCTGGTCATAGCGGGGCTCGGGTTGGCCATCTCTCTGGCGGGCACGATGGTGCGACCCGTGCATGCTTTGACAACCGCTACAGCCAGGATTGCCAGTGGGGATTTTGAGGCGCAGGCGGAGGTCCTGTCGCACGATGAGATTGGCCTCCTGGCGACCGAATTCAATCGTATGGCCGAGCACATTCGACAATTACGCCGCTCGGATTTGGGCAAAGTGCTGGTGGCGCAGCAGACCACCGAAGCGATCATTGCTTCCCTCTATGATCCCGTGCTCGTCACCGACGCGCAGGGGGGCGTCACGAAACTCAACCCGGCCGCGGAGCAGATCTTCGGTCCTGAGGGACAGAACATGGGCAAGCCCGTCGCGGACATTGCTCACGATAGTCAGATTGCCATGGCGGTCTCTGAAACCTTGCGCTCGCAGCGTCCGGTGGCGGGAGAAGGCAGTACGGCGTTCTTACCGCATGCCCCTGATGGCGCAGAGCGTGCCTTTCGTCTCCGCACAACGCCTCTGCGCGACGAGGAAGGACGGCTGCTCGGTGCTGTCACGCTGCTCGAAGACATCACACGTTTACGCGAGATTGATCGGCTCAAGTCGGAGTTCATCGCCACCGCCTCCCACGAGCTGCGCACACCGCTCACCAGTGTGCAGATGGGTATCCATCTCTTGCTGGAAAGCGCCGTAGGTCCCTTGACAGACGCGCAACGTGAGGTGCTGACGATCTGTCGGGAAGACTGTGCACGATTGGAGAAACTGACGCGTGACCTGCTTGATCTTTCCCGGATCGAAGCGGGCGAGGCGACGTCCCATCTCGTGCCCATCAGCGCGACTACCTTGATACAGGCGGCGGTGGCCGCGGTGCAGCCGCACGTCGAGGGACACGAGCGTACACTCCGGGTCGAGATTCCCGCGGGGTTGCCGTACGTGCTGGCCGATCGTCTGCAGATCGAGCGGGTCCTCTCGAACCTCATGAGCAATGCCGTACGTCATACCACCCAGGGGGATGAGATTGCCGTGACGGTCACACCGCAGGAGGGGTACGTGGCGGTCGCTGTCAGTGATACGGGCAGTGGCATCTCTCCCGAGTATCTGCCGCGCATCTTCGAGAAGTTTGTGCAGGTACCCAACGCGCCATCCGGTGGGGCGGGACTTGGGCTCGCCATCTCGAAACATCTCATCGAGGCGCATGGCGGGCAGATCAGTGTGCGCTCCGAAGTGGGGCGCGGGACAACGTTTACCTTTACCTTGCCGGTGGCCAGCGCAGCACCAGGCCCTGACCAGGCAAGGCATGCAGACAAAGTGTAGGAGGTCTGATGCAACGTATACTGGTGATTGATGATGAAGCGCATATTCGGCACATGATGCGCATAACCCTGGAAGCCGCTGGCTATGAGGTCGGCGAAGCTGCAGACGGTCTGCGAGGCCTGGAGATGTGTGGCGTTGACGCAGTCTGGGACGTTGTGTTGCTGGACCAGAAGATGCCGGGTATCGATGGCATTGAAACGCTCCGTCGTCTCCGCGAGCGTGCTCCAGCGACACGCGTGATTATGGTGACGGCCTTTGCCTCTATCGAGCTCGCCGTGGAGGCCATGAAACTCGGTGCCACGGATTTCGTGCGCAAACCCATGACCCCGGATATCCTGCGCAATACGGTTGCCGCAGCCCTGGCCAAACCGCCTGTTGCCACGCCTATGGGCCGGCCGGTGAGCGCAGCGAGGCCCCAGCGCCCTCGTGTTGAGACCGTGACCATGAATGGTTTTCACATTGTGCGCACAAGCGCAGAGAAGCGCACGACAGCCGAACACCCCGGCGCGTATCATTTTCTGGTGTGGGATCCCAAGGGACAGGAGCAAGATGTTGTGGTGCAGGTCGATGCCAGTGCCGTGGCCATGGTCGAGCGCTTGATATGTCGGCCCCTGCCTCTGACCAGCTCGTTCTGGAAGAGTTATGCTGAGCACACCCTGGCGACGTATGTGTGGGACGAGGGGCGCATACCATCTCTGCCCCTCACTATTACGCAGGTCGAGCGTCGCGACGTGGACCTTGCAGCCCGTTGGGAAGAGACCGTGCGATAACACGCCGGGCACTTGAGGCAGCATGAAGGTACAGCATTTTTACAAAATCTTTACAGCACAGCCCCGGGTTTTTACAAAATTTTGATCTCCGGCGTACTATAGTGTTTCAGAGCCCCTTTCTATAGCCATACGGCACGCTGAGAGGCCTTACCATAGTCGTTTCTGCCTCGGGCACCGTCTCCACCCGGCGGATGATCCCTGTACAGACTACTATTCCAGCGCCTGTCATGATGATGTTGTGCAGCACCATCAGGCGGTCGAGGTGCTGTTGTACCCTGGAGAGTTCTATGCAGATACCGTGGCGTCGTCTCCTGTTGGGCAATCCGCTGCCCTCAGATGCGTATGCGCATCAACGCCTGAACAAAGCCAAGGCCCTGGCGGTGTTCTCTTCAGATGCGCTTTCGTCAGTGGCCTATGCGACAGAGGAGATTCTGCTCGTCCTGATGACCGCTGGGGTAGCGGCGTTTGCGCTGTCGATGCCCATTGCCCTGGTGATTACCGGGCTGTTGGCCATCGTGGCGGCGTCATATTATCAGACCGTGCACGGCTACCCGTCAGGGGGTGGGGCCTACATTGTGGCGCACGAAAACCTGGGGGTGTGGCCCGGGCTCATTGCTGCCGCTGCCCTGCTCATTGACTACGTGTTGACCGTGGCCGTGAGCATCACCGCCGGGGTAGTGGCCGTGACCTCGGCGGTACCCGGTTTGTTCCCGCTGCGGATAGAACTGTGCCTGCTGGCTATTGCCCTGATCACCTGGGGGAACCTGCGAGGGGTGCGCGAGTCAGGCACGCTCTTTTCCATCCCGACCTATGCCTTCATCGGACTGTTCTTAGCCCTCATAGCTGTTGGCTTTGTCCGGTTATTGACGGGTAACCTTGGCCCTATTGCCCTGCCGGCGCTGCCGGCGGAGGCAGCAGGGGCCGCTCCCTTAACCGTGTTCCTCATCTTGCGCGCCTTTGCTTCGGGATGCGCCGCGATGACCGGCACGGAAGCCATCAGCAATGGCGTCTCGGCGTTTGAGAAACCCGAAGCTGACAATGCCGGCAAGACCCTGATCGCCATGGCAGTGTTGTTAGGCCTCATGTTTCTCGGCATCACCTATCTCGCCCGCACCGTGCAAGTGGTGCCTGTGGAGCATGAGAGCGTGGTCTCCCAGCTTGGCCGCGCCGTGTTTGGCTCCGGACCCCTGTATCTGGCGTTACAGGCCGCCACTGCCCTGATTCTGGTGCTAGCGGCCAACACGGCGTTTGCCGATTTTCCGCGTCTGTCTTCCATCCTGTCGCGCGATGGCTATGCCCCCCGGCAATTGGCCAACCTGGGAGACCGCCTGGTGTTTTCCAATGGTATCGGGGCACTAGCCTTCCTGGCGGCACTGTTAATTGTAATCTTCGGCGGGCGGACGCATAGCTTGATCCCCCTCTACGCTGTAGGCGTTTTTCTCTCCTTCACCCTGTCGCAGGCAGGCATGGTGCGCCACTGGCAGAAGACCCGGGAGGGCCGCTGGCGCACCAAGGCCGCTATTAACGGCTTCGGGGCAGTGGCCACGGGCCTGGTCCTGCTCGTGGTGATCGAAAGCAAGTTCACCCACGGCGCCTGGATTATTCTCGTCCTCATTCCGATACTGGTCACGATGTTTCGCGCTGTCAACTCTCACTACCACGACATGCGGGAGCAAGTGACGCTGAAGAGGGCGGACATACGAGTCGGGGAACATTGGGGCGTGCCACAACAGCATAAGGTGGTGGTGCCGCTGTCGAGTCTGAACCGCGCCTCGCTGGCAGCCCTGCGCTTTGCCTGTTCGATCTCGCAGGACGTCACGGCCGTCATTGTCGATGTGGAACCGCAGAGCACGGCTCGCGTGCAGGAGGACTGGTTGTCCTGGTACGCGGAGATACCCCTCGTCGTGCTCACGTCTCCTTACCGTTCCGTGGTCACGCCACTGCTGAGCTACCTGGAAGAAATCGACCAACGCGATCCCGAGCGCGGCTTAGCAGTGGTCATCCTCCCAGAAATTGTGCCTGGCCGATGGTGGCAGCACCTGCTCCACAACCAGACCACGTTCCAGCTCAAAGCCGTGTTGCTGTTTCGCCAGGAGCGTGGCGGTGAGGCCCGCATCGTGATCAATGTGCCCTACCATTTGTGCGGGTGAAGGCTGGTACGTAAACGTGCTACAATGCACAGCTCTACCGGGGCAGCCTACGGGCGTGCGGCGTGTGTTGCCTGAGTCCGCGAGTCCCCCTGGCCTGTCGCCAGACCTCAGGCATCACAAGGCGCATAGCAGATGCGGTCTGCCTGGCAGATTGAGGAATGTCTATGGCAAGCCCGGCCCCTACGGTGCTGGTCATCGAAGACGAACCGCAGATTCGTCGGTTCCTGCGTGCCACCCTGCCGGTGCATGGCTATCGGCTGTTGGAAGCTGAGACGGGGCACGACGGACTCACGCAGGCGGCCATGCATCAACCCGAACTGATCATTCTCGATCTCGGGCTGCCCGATCTCGATGGCTTAGAGGTGACACGTCGGCTGCGTGAGTGGACGACGATACCGATTCTCGTCCTCTCCGCGCGCGGCCAGGAAGCCGACAAGGTGGTGGCCCTCGACGCTGGTGCGGATGACTACCTGACCAAGCCCTTTGGCATCCAGGAACTGCTGGCGCGCATGCGCGTCGCCCTGCGCCATGCCACGCACCTGTCGCAGGAGCCGAGGGAGCCGGTGTTCACGGTGGGGGAGCTCCGGGTTGACCTGGGGCATCGGCGCGTCTATGTAGCCAATCAAGAGGTGCACCTTACCCCCATTGAGTACAAGCTCCTCACCGTGCTGGTGCGGTACGCCGGCCGCGTGGTGACCCAGCGGCAATTGTTGCAGGAGGTATGGGGACCGCATCAGACCAGCGCCACGCACTACGTGCGGGTCTATATGGGGCAACTCCGGCACAAACTGGAGGCGAACCCGGCCCGCCCGCGCTATCTGGTGACCGAGCCTGGTGTGGGGTATCGTCTCAAGACCGATGACTGAAGGGAGCAGGGCACAATGAAAACATTGCATGCCAAGAAAGGCATCACCAGTATACAGGTCGGAGTCGCCATCGCCCTGATCCTGCTCCTGTCCTTTCTCGTGGTTTTCCTTTTGAGGCATGAGGACGCGAATTGGTTCCAAAGCGCTTTTGAACGCTCCGTGCAGAAGCTCCAACTCATTCAGGCCATGAGCCGTGACCTGCTGGCCGCCGCCGAGGCGGAGAAGAGCGCGGTCATGGCGGAGACGGACGAGGACTCACAGACCTTTGCCGAGCAGTCCATACAGGCGTCGCACAACGTGGAAAAGGCTCGGCGCGAGCTTGAGCCTCTCCTTGAGGGCAAGCCCCAGGAGGCACATCTTTTCCAGGAATTTAGCCGTTGCTGGAACAAGCTTCAGGAGATCGATCGCGAGGTGCTCTCCCTGGCCGTACAAAACACCAACCTCAAGGCGCTCAGGCTGTCCTTTGTCCCTGCCGCTGCAGCGATGCAGGCTATGGAAGAAGCCCTCAACCACCTAATGGATGTGGCCGCTTCATCCCCGGACGCCATGCGCATCACCCGACTCGCCGCCAAGGCCGCCATGGGTGCTCTCAATACGTACATGCTGCAAGCACCGCACATCGCCGAGAGCACAGTGACCCGCATGGATGAGATGGAAGCCACCATGCAAAGTCTTGATGCCCAGGTCACCGACGCCTTGCAGAGCCTGCAAGCGCTGGTGGACGAGTCAGGCAAGCCCTTCCTGGAGGCGGCATGGGCCTCGTACAAAGACTTTCAA
>JBMDXC010000203.1:0-7983 GCA_048594805.1 Candidatus Entotheonellaceae bacterium
GTGTCGGCTCATAGCAGTTCCTCCTCTCAAAGAGGGCATGGGTGAGCGTGGAACTGCTATGGTGCCTCATAGTGGTTGATCGGACACTCCCTCACTCGGGAGGACCGACGGTATGAGGCTCAGAATTCTTCAACCGCCTAAATACTGCAAGGATGATGAGAAAGGCACATGGATAATTGAGCTGAAAAAGCGCTCCTCAGAAAGTGCTGTACAGGAGATTGAAATTGCGACAATCCACCTTAGAACGCATTACACTTTTGAAGAGGGAGCCGCTGATATTATCTACACCCGGAAATTTGCAGATCGTGAGGGGGAAGAATTCATCATGCAAAACACGAACGACGCTGTCACGAACGTAGAAAGGCTTCTTGACGATTTCCAAAGCGACCGGGTGACAAGTCATCCGTATTGACCGAAACTCTCGGCCGAAAATCGCCGTTTTTCTCAACCACTACCCTACTAACCTAAAGAGTTCCCCTCCCCGGTCTCCTATACTTGTTTTTCCCTTACTTGATCCGACGTTCACCAGCGCAAGGTTCATTCTTTCTTCCTTCTTCCTGTAAGAGCCTGCTTGATGTCATCTCATCCCGTCCAGGAAAAAGAAATTCTTGTATCTGCATGTGGCTCGGCCAGTCCCTTCTTTACACCGTCAACCCCTCCCCTGTTATCCCTCACTTAATGAAGGTTGGAGAGCGGTCTAGCAGACTCGCGCTTGAGACAGGCACACACCGCTTCCACGGCATGCTTCGGGTGATTAATACCCTTTGCCCTTACCTCGGGCTTGTCTAGGCCGATATCTATAAGGAAGTGAGGAAAGAAAACACTGGCTTGACAGGTACGGCGTATTTGATATGCTAGGAAGACGAACAGGCTCTCCCTCTCCCTAGTACGCTTTTCGCAGGCTTTCACCTTGATTAATAAGGCTGGAAGCCTGTTTTTTATTGGAAACTGTGCAGAAATATATACAATCATTGGGCAATTTTAGCCATAAAAACCAGGGGCTTGACAAGTGGGCTATAAATTTGATAACCTGAAGATGTTCTAAGTCTTTCAGGGTTTTGCAATTTATAACTTATTGTGAAACCTTTTTTGTTGTTATGACAGTACTAGCATATAAAAACCATATGCTGTATGTCAATACCTCACTTTCTCAATAAAACCCTATCAGGCTCATGGATTGAGCTGTTTCGAGAATGCTTGGATTGCCTCACTCACCAGCTCGGATTTCTCCGGTTTCTTCCCGTGCTCGCGAAAGCGCTTCGTCTGCATCTCATCAATCGCAATAATATCCTCTGGATGAAGATAAAAGGTCGCTTTGATGCGCCTAGGTTTAGCGGGTTTGCTGTCAAACTGTCTGGCTGTTAAGGAGTCTGACTGTTTTACTGTCTCGCTATCTCGCTGTCCCTGCTCCTCTTGCTGTGCTTGCTGGACCTGTTTCAGCGCACTCGAATAGACGCTGGGTTTTTTCCTCGCGGCCATTTACCACACCTCGCTTTCTGCAATCAGCGTCCTGGCAAGCGTATCCCAGTACCGGCCTTGCTCGGAGTCAAGGTCTCCAATATCCATCCGTCTGCGGACCGCTTTTTTATAATTGGCTCGGCGTACTACGGGCTCCCGGTAGACCAGAGCATGATGAGTTGCCGTCAGTTCTTCAAGCGTCTGCTGATCTTCCCGCTCGCGGGCTGTATAGAGGGTCGGCAGAATACGCCACACTTTCAGCGTCGGGTTGAGATCGCTATCCTTGACGTCCTCAATGGTGGACAAAATGAGCTTCACGGTACGCTCCGCCATTTTCTCTGTGGCCACCGGAATGAGGACCGCGTGCGCAGCGGTTAACGCGTTTCTGGTCAAGACGCCCAAGCTCGGCGGGCAATCGATGAAGCAATAATCATAGGCGTAGGCTCTCAGAAAACGCGAGAGCCGTTTCTCATGGTTGGTTTTTGCCGGTAACAAGACTTCGGCTGCGGCTAAGTCGATATTCGCCGGTAACAGACCAATCGCCTCACCCAGTTGCAGCGGTTGCAGCGCTGTGCCTTCAATGAGCAAATTGTAGATAGTTATAGACTGGTCGGCGGGGTCAAGAAAGTACTCGGTGAGGCTTGCCTGGGGGTCGAGATCAACCAGAAGCACCTGCATACCGGCGCGCACAAGCGCCGCGCCTAAATGCACGGTGGTGGAGGTCTTGCCTGTGCCTCCCTTCTGGTTGGCTATAGCGATAATTTTCATGGAGTCTCCTGGGACTTCTGTGGCAGTACCATTGTACCTCCTTCTTACAATAACAAATTGCTGGCTGGCTGTCAAGGAGTCTAAATGTCTAGGCGTCAAGACGTCTTACGGTTAGGATGGTTGAACGTCAAGGAGTCTAGATGTCTAGGAGCTTAGATGGTTAGCTGGGTTTCCCGGTGGAGTACTTTTGCGGATTTTCTGGGGGTTTATTTCCGTGGTGGCAAGCCGAAATGCTTTTCAATCCGTTCGACACGTTTTTCAAGTGCTTTGTGGGCTCGCCCGGTGATCTCGTTACTTTGAAACAGGCTGTCCATAATTTCCATGCGGGCTTTTTTCTGGTACTCGTGGATGGCTTCGACCTTGAACTCAAGAGTGTCTACTTTGCCGTGGAGGGTCTTGACCTCAGCTTGGGGTTTTTTGCCCAACCCCCGTCATGCCGTGCGCCGCATGAGGGGGGACATGCCGAGTCCCAGGTCATGTCGAGTCGTTCACGCATATCAAGATGTAGCAGCGATTTCCTGCATGTTTGCTCGGCATGACCAAGAACTTCGGAGATCTCGCTCCACCGTCAGGCACAAGCAAGCAAGCCTCTCTTGTAAAGACTAACTGAAGTTTTGCAAAGTAAGTTGCACAACTGGCTCTTGTAGGGAAACACCCGTGGGTATGAAACGAACTAAACAAGCAAAATCAAAGGGTTGAATAGATTGGCCGTTGTTCTGTAACCTGCGATTCATCATGCACATGACAGACTTTGCAAAAGTTCAGGACTAATAGGTGTATAAAAACGCCTCAAAGGGATGTGCGTTGAGACAACGTGTCAGACTTGGGACCTATTTGCTCCTTTTTTCCACCTCCACGACCGTCAGGAGCGTCCGACGCTCCCTCTGGATCATGCCGAGATCTGCGCACAGACTATATGCGAAAACGCTGGAGGAAACGGTGCTTACCAGGTGTTACCCGGCATGATCTGGGACTCGGCATGTCCCCCCAAAAAGGTATACTTCGGAGATTAGAGCGCGAGGGCCTGCGGGACGGGAGCATGTGCCAAGGCCTGAATGATCGCTGCCATGTTAATGCTCTCTGGTGCCCTTCTCCGTATAAGCGTATGACTCCGGGTGTTTGCTGTTGGGCTTATGCTTACTGCTCCGGTGTCGAGAAAGTTTGGCTCCTGCATAGGGGTGTCACAGAAGCACCGATGTGCAACTGGCGTAAGACCTCCGTTAAGGGGTCAGCGGCAGTGAGCTGTGGATGTGGGAAGGGAATTGTCGTATGTTCTTGCATGGCGTATCCACTCCTTCTCTGTAGGGAGGGTGATCTGGACCATCACCAGGATACGCCGCTTTCGCCCTCAGCCACAACTTTCGAGTATAACCCCGATGAGCAAAACCTTGGTGAGACCACAGAGGAAGAGGAGCAGGCCTTACGAGAAGCATTTGAGAAAGGCTTTGGACTCTGCTTCCACCATGCAGAGTAGTTTCTCTGCCCACCGTTCACCAAGATGTTCCGTTCATACCCTGCCCGGGCTCGCATGAGTTGCCACAACAGAAGTGTAGCAATCTCAATGGGTTGGAATTTTACCACTAAATCCGGGGGAATCTGGAAATTTGTCGAAACAGCCCAACGGAAAAGTCAGACTGTTTCGCTTCATGAATAAACACCTTCCGGTTTTGGTACCTTTGTTTAATCGGACCCCATATCGAGACCCTGCCTCAGCCTCGGAGACGAAAACACCGGGGAGCGCTAAGTCATGGAAGTCATACAAGTGTCCCGCTTTAAGTGGATACCTGGATTCCGATAAATGAGATGCCAACTTGGCGCCCAAAATTCCTCCAATTCTTAGGGGAGGCCGGCTACAATAACGGGATCCGTACAACATAGACGGTAACAGCGCTCCGCGCAATTAGTCTCACCCACGCCCGTGCAAATGAGATAACAAAGGCCAGCACAAACTGCACACCCTTTCGCACCATTGCCACCCCCACCCCCAACGGGTGCCCTAACGAGTAGTTGAGAAACAACTCGTTGCTTCTCACTGCTGTAATCGCGAGTCGCTACAGACTGATAGCACCCGTTCGTCTTGTAAAGAGCGGCATCTGCGGTAAATCCAGGCATATTCATGGTATTCATTTGATTCATATCCCCTTTCAGTTAGTTAGGTTCAACGGTCATAGTAAGGCCACATCTTGGTGACCAGGAAAGGAAACTCCTCGGTCACGATTCGATCCAACATATCCAACAATAATTGCAACATGTTGGTACGTCCCATAGACTACAACACTCTCAGGCTATGTCGCGAGCGAGGCGGTTCCCTTCGTTCAACCCCTACAATAAGGCCTCGATCATAGCGTCCCACCCCAAGAATCTGTTTCATCAGGTAAGAGAGACAGAGCGCCCGAAATCTAAAGGCGCTTGAGAAATCAGGACTTTATTTGAGACGACTAGAAGTGGCCGACGCTGTGATCAGAGCGTACCTGACTTTTCCGTATCGTGGTTTCAGCAAGTATGGGTGCTGATATCCTGATGATACCCTGTGAAAATGTTTCATTCTCAATAGCTTGCAACCCCACTTCTCTGGGGGTCATCCCATGTCAGGTCACTGCAAAGGCGTCTGCACCTCCGACACCAGAGTGTGTGCCCCGGTTCGTGGCTCCACAAGGGATATTAGGCGAGGATAGCAGAGCCAAAAGCCATTGATTTTTATGCGTTTTCATGGAGTGTTCCTCGGAAAGCAGCATGAAATTTGGTCGACACAGCACAACGGAAAAGTCAGGTACAATAACAAAGGCTCGAATTACAGCAACAACACGACACCCCGCCACCAGATCCCTCACAGAAGCAACAAACATCAGTCCCTGGTCCACAGATGTACGATCTAATTATGGCGGGTACTACTTCTCTCCCCTGTCGAAGGCCAGCCAACATCGCACCACCTCGGTAGTGTGCACCGCTCTTAGAGAATGAAGCTTCAGCTGTAAATCCAGGCATTCTCATAGTATTCATGTTATATCTCCATTCGGTTAGTTACGGTCATAGTACGGCGACAGTTTGGTGACCAAGAACGGAAACTCCTCAGTCACATCTACGCGCGTGAAGAACTTCTCCGTTACATCCGTCTGGCGGTGGGTGTATGAGAAGATGACATCGACAATTCTGCGCACGCCACTCAACGGCGAGGGACGCACCTCCACCGCCGTTAACGACGCGTTCTGCGCGTGACGCTCGGCGGCTGTGGCGTAGATGGCCGGATAGCGAACCACGAGATAATTTAGCGCCCGATGCTCATCGGTCGCGCCGGCGTTGTCTGCCATTTGTATAATACGCATGAAGAGTTCCTCCGCCGCTGGCCCAAATTGCTCGGCCGAGATCTGCTCTGGCCGCGGGATACCTTGGATAAGGGCATCCACATCGAAGGAATAGATCTGGTCGAACGCCACCATGGGCACCATGAGCCCATTGCACAACTCTGGCGGCGCAATGGGGCCACGCACACCGATAACCACATCCACGTCCGTAGGCCGGGGCGCCGGCCGGATCGCGTCTACCAACAGCTCGAAATCTCCAGGGTCGCGTGACACCAAGATATACGTTTCCAGGCCCTCAATGGTGAGTACATAGCAGAGTTGGCGCGCCAAGTAGCGGTTCTGACGCTGGGACAACACGGTGTGCAGCGCTTGGCGGTCTGTCAGGCCGGTAGTCTCAGCGCGCCCAGTGGCCTGGGCAAATTCCTTTTCCACGGCCAGGCGAGGAAACCGTGGCTCGACTCTACCGAGCGCATAAATATACGAGGGGGTCGCCGTCGCAGCTCCAGGGGGAGGAGAGCTTAAGGCACCTGTACCGGGAAGCGACATTCCTTCTCCCACCTGCGGAAAGAGAGGCGTTCCCATCTGGGTCATGGGAGATGCCTCGTTCATGGGGCTGCTCATCCCCTCTGGCGGTTGAGTCACGGACTGGCCGCTCGTGTCTGGTGGCTCCATGCGGTGTGTCTCCTTTGCACACATGGTTTCAGCTTTGGATTCAGTGGGGTGGTCTATTGCGGCGGTCGACCGGAGAAACCGACCCAGCGGTTGAGTGCGGTGGCACGACGTTCACAGCCGCCACAGGGCTTGAGGCCGATGGCATACGTGGCGCGCTTGATGACGTCGCCGAGGCCGATCGCCTCGTCGGGAATGAAGCCCGGCAGCCGCACCTGATACCGTGGGCGCTGGCCTTGATCCGTCGAGTCGTTCCTCGCTTCTTCCTTCGGCATACTCTTTACCTCCTTACAAACGTTTGCATCATGTGATACGCGCCCCAGGCATCCAATAATGGGGGGACTACCGTGGGCCGCCGCGGAGCAGAGGCGTGGGTGACAGCGTGTCTGACTTCAGCCGCAGTAGCGGCCGGAAACTCCGACCACAACAACGCGATAGTCCCGGTCACAAAGGGGGTTGCGGCACTGGTCCCGCCAAACGTCAGTGGGGGGCCATGCGCCCCAAGGCTCGTAATGGCCTCACCAGGTGCCATCAGCCCGCGTCTGCCGAGCGAACTCCCCAGGTTCGACGTGTCTACTGGTCTCCCTTGCAGGTCACACGCCCCCACAGGCAGCACCCACGGATGACGGGTGATCGCCGTACTTCCGAGCGTACCCTGATTTCCTGCCGCCGCCACTGGGATCACCCCCCGGCTGACTGCATAATCGAGCGCCTCTTCTAGGGCACGTTCGCTTCTCATGGAGGGTTGCGCGAGGGCCACACTTAAGTTCAGCACCCGGGCGCCTGCCTCAATGGTCTCGATAATCGCCGCCGCGAGTGCGTCAGGCGTCGCGCTGGGCATCTGGCCGCTTGTTGCAGGCGTCTCGAGAAAGATGGGACGCACGAGTAGAGTACAGCTTGGGCAGATGGCCGGGGCTGAGGACCCTCGCTGCGCGCATAAGATACCAGCAACAAACGTGCCATGCAGGTAGGCGGCACTGCTAGGGGGTGCTAATGTGCCGCCCTGTTTTCCAGGGATCTCACGGAGATTGGCACTCACCAGATCAGGATGGGTCATGGCGATAGGGCCATCCAGCAATCCGATGACGATTTCACGTCTCCCACTGGTACGTTCCATCAGCGGGGTCAGCGTAACAACATCCAAGGGATTCATAGAATATCTTCATCATCTCGGAAGAGAGATGCCCTTCACTCTACAGCGGCTATCACCTTCCCAGTGGATTGGTATACAGTTTGATTGGACACCGAATTGGGTATAGTCACTCACAGGAGGTGTCCAGATGACTAACTTTTCTTGATGGGTCTGACAGGCATTGGCCAGCCGGTTGGCTTCATCCGAGGTAAGCGGCTCACGTTTGTATTGATAACGCATGTCTCCAGCATAGCAGAAGGTGCAAGATGACGCAATATCTGCCCTCTGCGACAGGATGACGCATTTTCCAGATTCCCCCGGATTTAGTGGTAAAATTCCAACCCGCTGATATTGCTGGCGTTATTTTTCGGTAAGACATGTGATTAACCGGAGTGTCTACACGGGAAATCAAGGGCTGGGCTGGCCTCAGGATATGCGGCCCATCTGTCTACCACGAAATCCGGGGGAATGTGAAGATTTCGGCTTGCGAAAAGGAGCCTTTTCGTTGCTATTGCCTCCTCCCAGGCCGCCGCTGGGGGATGCGGGACACTGCGAGCAGGGTACCCCTCAGGCAACGGCTCACGCCAGCCGTCGATGACTGTGGAGAGGGACCCAAGGGCCACGACGGCTCAGCAGGGCAGCAAGGGCTTGATT
>JBMDXC010000204.1:0-8823 GCA_048594805.1 Candidatus Entotheonellaceae bacterium
AGCTCTGGAGTCCAAAAGCTCATGCTTCTTGAAGAAGGCATGATTTTTGCTCTTTTGGTCCGTGTGTACCCATAAGCGATCACCACTGCGATGGAAGCCATATGGACGCGCGGTGTTGGGACTACGGGTCACACTGCGGACCTTGTCCTACCCGCAACGCGTTTCTCATGGAGGTCAGCCATATGGGTTTGCTGTTGTTGATTATATTGATCGTGCTCTTGTTGGGAGGTCTACCCACCTGGGGCTATCACTCGTACGGCTATGCTCCCTCGGGCCTTGTCGGGGTGCTACTGATTATCCTCATTGTGTTGCTGCTCACTGGCCGAATATAGATGGTGCGACCCTCCAGCCGCGAGGCGCACCCTTTTTATCCCACCAACGTGTATCGCACATCTGGGAGACAGTCCAGCGTGCTCGCCGTGGTGCTGGCGTGGCACTCGCCGCGTCCTGGCCAAGGCGGCCACGCTGCATGCCTGGAGCATCGCTAGGGCGCTTACTTGCCGTGCGCATCAGGGTTCTGGTGCGTTGATGACAGAGAACGTCGTACCGCTGGTATCACTGCCCATAGAATAATGAGAAAGGCCAGGGCCGTAAAGACGGTGCGCATAGAGCCTACCCCTCAGCGGCGATATTCGTCGCCGCAATCACCAATGAGATGGTACAGATCACGCGACCTGACGAGAACCGCCTGAATGCGTTCGTGATCCTCGGCAGTAAGCGTGAACTCGAATGCACGCGCGTTGTCAGTACGATGGTCGGTAACACCAAGCCGCACCCCGACAATGACCCCGGCCACCGTCGGTCGATCGAGGATGGAGCGCACTGCCACATTGGCCAGGCTGACCCCGTGCTGATCAGCGATCTGCTTCAGCACCTGGAGCAGTTCCTGGAACAGCGCCCAGCCACCCCAGGCGTCAATCATCTGCTTGTACTTCCGCAGACTGGCTGTATTCAGGGCAGCGCTCCGTGGCTCAGGTTGCTCGAGGTAGGCATCGGATAACAGTCCGCCGCAGAGCGTTCCATACGTGAGCAACGTCATATTGTGCTCCTGGCAGAAGGGGACCATGCGCACCTCGGGCCGGAGGTCGATGAGGGAATACTGCACCTGATTCGACACGACCCGGATGCCATGCTCTGTGATGGTCTGCAGGTGGGCCGTGTCAAAGTTGGTCAGCGCCAGATGTTTTAACTTCCCGGCATCGCGCAAGTGAGACAAATGGGTCAGAGCATCGAGGTAAGCAGAATCTGCGTAGTCCCACCAGTGAAATTGCAGCAGGTCAAGCGTTTCCACGCCCATGCGTCGCAGTGAGATGGCCACATTGTTTTCCACAATAGGCCGGGTCATGGGTCCCGGTTGCGGAACCCATTTGGTAAACGCCTGCATGGTCGTCAACACCCCTGGCCCCCGTGTAGCGGCCAGTTGACGTCGAAACTCCCCGATAAAATCCTCTGCAGGGCCGTAATGGTCAGCCAGGTCCCAGGTGGTGAAGCCGGCATCATGATAGTCAAACATGTTCTGGAGGGCGGCCTGAGGATTAATGCGCCCATGCGCCCCAGATACCTGCCACATACCGTTCAGGAGGCGGCAAATGCGCATATCAGGGGTGAATTGAAACTGGCTTGCTGGTGGTAGTGACATAGTGAACCCTTATACACAGGCGCTCAGGATCGTGCGGACGGGGCATGATTGTAGCCCATAGCGTGCAGGAATCATAGAGCTGCGGCTCTGGCTACGGCCTGCGCGACATCCTCCGCCAGTCTGAACACCGTGCAGGGCGCCGAGCCTTCCGCCTTGTTATTGGCAATGACAAAGGCCGTATGCCCTGCGGCCAGGGCTGCCAGGCACAGACTGGTAATGGTCTGCCGGTTATTGTGATCGTCGTCTACGATGCGGTCGAAAGGCTGATAGCGCGTTTTCGCTTCCTCGTAGCGTTGCCCTGGGTGGAGCATCCAGCGCACGAGGAGGATAGGCATAGTCTCCAGAGGAATCAGCCGCATCTGCTCGTGCAGTGCAGGCATGCTTGGATGGACGTTGAAGCAATGACCCACTCCCAGGTCCATCAACACCTCGTGATAGGCCGGAGATAGGAGCTGGTGATTGCGTAACTCGACTGCATATACTGGCCCATGCGGCAGGGCTTCTAGAAAAGCGTGCAAACGCGCCGCAAAGTGCTGTGGTCCACCAAGGGTCCGCACATCGAGAGGCGAGAATTGAAACAGGATGGGGCCAGCTTTTGGTCCCAGTCCAGAGAGGCACGGCTCCACGACGTGTTCGGTAGCATAGCCGGGATGCAGAAAGCATGCATTCGGCGTGAGGCTACGCCAGTGAGGGTGGCCCGGGTCGCGCCGGGTTGGCTGCGTACACCAGGCATGGGCCTTAACGACAAAGCGAAAATCGTCCGGCACGACCGCAGCGTAGTTTGCATAGTCGGCTGCTGGCAGGGGACCGTAAAACGTTCGATCGATACAGACCGTACGCAGTAGGGGATGTTGGGCATAGGCGGCCAGACCATATCGGGCGAGGACACTAGCCGAGGCCGCACGGTCGTAGACCAGCCCCTGCCAGCCTGGGAAGGTCCACGAGGACGTCCCGAGATACAGCCGACGTGGCAGGCGGTGCGCCAGCGCGACCATGGCTGGAGACGGCGCCGCAGCCCCGACCGCTGGCGGCGTGGCAGGGGGAGCGAAAAGATCGAGCTGGGACTGGGCTTGGGCGTGTCTAGCCATGTTACGTATCCCAACGTATAAGGCTGAAACTCTGAGCTGTGGGGCCTGACGCAAGCTGCGTTCCATGTGTTAGCATAGCGCTGGCCCGTCCGCTAGAGGTTGCCATATCGTGCACCGTTATAGCAATCTCTTGCAAGGTCTGTGCCGCGCTACATACAGCATGCAGGCGCCGATGCTGGCACATGTATCTGACTGATAGTACGCATGCAGGGGTTTTGCCACCAGATAAGTCGTCGTACCGCAGATTTTCTGTTATGCTAGGGGCAGTCATTACCAACACATTCCCCTATCCAATAGAGAGGAACGATGCACATGCCAAAGAGTTACCATATCCCCCCTGCTATGCAGATCGATGCCAACAAGACATATGTGGCGCATTTCACGACTAGCCGGGGCGAATTCGACGTTCAACTGTTCGCCAAAGAAGCGCCAGTGACGGTCAACAATTTTGTCTCTCTGGCCCGTGATGGCTTTTACGATGGCCTGAATTTCCACCGCGTCATCAAAAGCCCACCGTTTATGGTGCAGGGCGGTTGCCCGGAAGGCAGTGGCCGCGGCGGTCCTGGGTATACCTGGGCTGACGAAGCATCCGCTTTGCAACTGCGGCATGATGGTCCTGGCATCCTGAGTATGGCGAACGCCGGGCCAAATACCAATGGCTCGCAATTTTTCATCACCCATGTTGAAACTCCATGGCTGAACGGCAAGCACGCGGTTTTTGGCAGGGTGCAGGGCGATGGGCAGCAAGTCGTCAATGCCATTGCACAGGGCGATACCATCGTCTCGATCACCATTGTGGAGAGTTAAGGGTGTCCATGGGCGCTAGAGATATTGCCCAGCGACAGGACAGTTCAGAGCGACGGCTGTGACGACAGCCGCATGGCCGGCAGCCCATGAGGACAGCTATGACTGAGACCGGCGTGTTAATCATTGGTGGGGGCATTGCGGGTGCCTCAACGGCTTATCATCTGGCGCAACACGGCCATGAGGTGACGCTGCTGGAGCGTGGCGAGATTGCCAGCGAAGCCTCGGGGGTAAACGCCGGTTCCATCGGTGCCATTGGCTGGGGGAACGCGCCTGACCTGGAAGCGTATCTCACTATGGGCAGCCTAGAGATTTTTCAGAGCCTACAACTGGACCTGGGGTATGATATTGCCTTCCGGCAGTCGGGCTGCTTGCAGGCCATCCATACCGAGGCTCAGTACGTATATATCCGCGAACGCGTCCAGTACCTGCGGGCTCATGGGCATAGCGTGGAGCTGCTCAGCAGCCGGGAAGCGAGAAATATCGAGCCTGAGTTAAACCCCGCCCTCCTGGGCTGCATGTACATGCCGTTGCGCGCGCAGGCCGATCCGAAACAAGCCACGGGCGCGCTCGCCGCCGCCGCCGCGCGCAGTGGCGCACGCATCCGTACGCAGCATGCCGTGACCACCGTGCAGCAACGGCCTGACGACACGTATCTGGTTGAGACTTCCCATGATACATTCGTTGCCGGTACACTTATCATTGCTGCTGGGGCCTGGTGTGCTGAGATCGGCATGTGGTTGGGACTACGCATTCCCATCAAGCCGGTACGTGGGCAGATGTGGGCCACTGAGCAGCTCCCACCGCGGGTGTTCCACACCATCTCCTCGGCCGAGTCGGCCATGGACTGGCACCATGCACCAGGAAATGATCACGAGACGCCACCGCACCTAACCCATCGCGGTAGTGTACGACGCACCCGTCATCTTTATGGCCGTCAGACGCGCAATGGCGATATTATTTTTGGAGGGGACCGTCAGATCGTTGGCTATCATACGGTGCCTGACCCTGCTGGTATTGAGGCGAATCATGCCCATGCCACAGAAGTGCTGCCGCTGCTTTCCACACTCTCTATCGCCCGGACCTGGGCCGGCCTGATGCCGTTCTCACTCGACGGCGCACCGCTCATTGGCCAGATTCCCCAGCGCCGCAACCTGTATATCGTGAGTGGCCTGGCCTCCTCAGGCTTTGGGCGTGGTCCTATGGCGGGCAAGCTGCTGGCAGACACCATCCACATGGGCCAGCCGCACTCCGTCCTGGCTGAAGCCGACCCGGCACGCTGCGTCACAATAGCCGAGTGACCGTCGCTATCGCTTCCCGTGACCTGTCTAAGGATCTCCTCTCCCAGAGGGAGAAGGGCCAAGGCGTCAGTTGATAGATATTTCTTCCGGATCGCCGTCGAACAGGTCGCGGGACGCTGGTAGGGGCGCGCTATTTTTGACCTCTAACGTTACGGTGCTGTGCTTCCTCATTCCCGCTGTGCCAGGGAAGGCGTTGACAACTTCCCTGGGCCCCTGTATAGCCTCAGCCCCGTCCTCCAGGCTGTCGTTGGTCCTTTACTTCCCTAAGCGTGTCCCAGCGCCTCGACAATACCCTGATATGCCGCTCGGCGCGCCGGCAGGCTAGCAGCGCCCATCGACAATATGACCAAGCATAGTACGCTGAATAATGCATACTCCGGAACTAAATGAATCTCAAGCGGCAGACGTTTGGCAATAATAGGAGGAGTCCAACTAGGCTTCAAAACTTCTACAGCAAGCCAACTGATAAGAGTTAAGCTGATGCCTAATATCGACCCAAGCATCCCGAGCATAGCGCTCTCGAATGCAAAGAGACGCACGATACCTCTACGTTTGACTCCTAAAGCGCGTAATGTGCCAATTTCCCTTGTCCGCTCCATTACTGCCATGCTGATGGTATTAATGACACTCATCATTGCTATAATAAACACAATTACAAAGATAAATAGAAAAATGATGTCAAACATCTCTTTGACTTTAATGTACAAGAGAGAGAGTTCATCCCAGGTTTTGATCTCCACGTCTAATCCCCGTAGGGTGAACACATCAGTCAGAGCAGCCCGTATTGATTCCGTTTGTGCGGTGTCCTGCAAGAGGACTGTTAATCGATCCACACTACGTGTATCGTAGAGAGACTGAGCAAATGTCAGCGGAACGATAACAAGCTTATCATTGAGAACTTCGACAGCAGACTCAAAGAGCTGAAACACCTGTGCGTCTAAGGCATTAACCTGCCCATCGACGGTAGGGGCCATCGCAATAGCATTGGAGCCAATGTCTAACTGAAGTTGCTCCGCCAACCCTGAACTCACACCGATTCCGTGTGAAATGTCATCTTCCAAGGGTTTGCCTGTAAAAAGGCTCAGTCTCCCGATCGTGCCTTTTGCATGACTACTAATGATGCGTAGATCGGAGGGCACACGGCCTGCTGCAATGAATATGGTCGATACCTCCCCGTTACTGAGCAGCCCGGACGTGTACAGCTGCGGCGTCACAAGTACGACTGCAGAAAAGCGTTGTAGTTCTTTCTTGATAGTTTGTGTCTCCGCTTCGCTGAGCAAATAGCGCACCGGATCTAACTTGCCATGGGTAAGAAAGCCTTTTTTAAAGATAGTCAAGTGCCCGTTTCCCAGGGCATAGATGTAGCCATCCCTGAGACTAGTAAAAATGTATGCGGTAAAGCCACCGAAAACGTTTACAGCGGCAAATCCTAGTCCTATAGCGAGAACTGTGAAAAAGGAACGGCGACGGTTTTTCCCTAGATTTCTGAAAGCGATCTTGATCCAAGTTAACATAGATTTGAGTCCGGGTTCTCTTCCTAGCCATGGCTAGAGAGCTGATACTGTCTTATCTTCGATAATGGTACCATCACGCAGTAAGAGCTGCCGATTGACCCGCGCCAGCAGACGCTGGTCATGAGTAGAGAAAATAAACGTTGTGCCGCTTTGCAGGTTAAGTTGCTGCATCAGATCGATGATCATGAGAGCAGTCTCAGAATCCAGGTTGGCCGTGGGTTCATCCGCGATCACCAGGACTGGATCAGTAATCAAGGCTCGAGCAATGGCAACCCGTTGCTGCTGACCGCCGGACAGCCTATGCGGGCGATGCGCACTGTACTCTGCAATACCCAAGTCGGTGAGGCACTGGATTGCCTTCTCCTTGGCCCGTAACAGACTTTCCCCCCTAATCTGCAAGGGCAACATAACGTTTTCTAGAGCAGACAGGACCGGCAGCAAATTGAAGCTTTGAAAGATAAATCCCATAGCCTTATTACGCACTTCGCTGCATGCATCATCCGATAATACGGTCACGTCCTGTCCCTCCAGAAACACGCCGCCAGACGTTGGAGTGTCCAGCAAACCGATAAGATTGCACAGCGTAGATTTCCCGGAGCCTGACGGACCCCATATGGCAACAAATTCACTTTTTTGTACTGCCAGATTAATATCTTTCAGCGCAGTAATGTGTGTCTCACCCAAATTGTAGTATTTATATACTTGTCTGAGTTCAATAAGTGACATTGGTGACCTGCAAACAGAGTCCGCCCTCTGGCCAAGCAAAAGTATGTACGGCAGCTATGGGATCAAACGCTGTGCTTGGATGCGCCCATATCTCCGCTGCTCCAATGGTAGAGGATGGGGAGCACATCCCCATACCGACTCCTGGGTAGGAGGTAGGCTCTCAAAGAGCGTTTATCCCCGACCTGTGTGGAGCCGGCACGACGGCTGCCGCTCTCTCAGGGCTCTCAGAACATGCTCCAGAGCGCCGCCGTCGCGATGCCAACCCTGGCTATGCCAGAGAGTGGGCCTGAGACTGATCGCGGCGCAATGCCGGTAGCCGTAGTTGTCAGTTTGGGAGCGTCCGTATCAGCCTACTACTCACCACCCACGCCGATCCAGACTTCGAGGCCTCCTGTGTCGCCTTCGGGGCAGAAGTTGTTGTCTTGTCCGTCTTCAATGGTGAACGGATTAGCGGTGCCCACGAAGAGGCCCAAGGGCGAGGAGGTCATGTTGCGTCCGCCATAATTGCAAGCGTTACCGAAACCATTCGTCAGCACCGGTGACCAGTCTGTGCCATTACTACTCCGCCAGAGGTCGAAGCCGGGGTCTCCTGCCTCATCCTGCAGAAAGCTGAAGGGGTCAAACGTGGCGGCGTACAGCAAGCCGTCATGCGGTTCGAGCGACCAGATATAGGCGGCGACCCCCGGGGTAAAGGGGTCAGGGCCAAAGCCAGACCCCATGCCGCTCAGAGGGACACATAAAGAATCCTCGCTCTGACAGTTAAAATTGGCGTAGGAAGCCATGGCATCCGCGTTCCGTGGCTCGCCGACGATCAGGTCCCAGCGGTCATCAGGGCCGATCCGGCCCATTTCGGCCGTGGTGAGTTTAAAGAGGCCAGACTCGGATACTCCCCAATAGAGGTAATCCTTGAAAGCGGCGAATTCGAAGATCCGCGCATTATTCGCGGTTTCCCCCTCGGGCACTGGCCGCCCGCCGCCGTTGTCGATGAGCTTCTTCCAGGTGAGCTTGCACTCTTCAGGCGACCTGTGACATTTAGCTCCATCTGCCTTCCAAAGTTCGAAACCAGTGGTTTGGTTGGCCACGCCCAAGTAGAGAGCGTCGTCGAAGACCGCCATGCTATAGATGCCCACGTTCGCGGTATTGCCCAGCTGCGGATCACTTGCGACGTCTAACACCTCGAGCCATGGACTGGCGTGGTTGCTGGGATCGTCGTTCACCAGGAGCACCGGACGGAAGGCGTTATCGGGGACAATATCGATGGTGACATCGGGTGGGGAACCAGTGATCGATAATGAGCCAGCGGGTGAGATCCAGAGGCGCCCTTTCCAGCAGACCCCGGCCCGATAGCCGAGGTTATTGATGAGGTTCAGGCCAAGGATTGAGGCTCGCTGGAAGGTTGTGCCGTCCCGCGTATAGAGTAGGCGCCCTCCTATCCCAAAACTGGCCGTGTAGAGGAGCTGCTCGCCGCCGGCATCACAGTCGATCATATTCCGGTACCCAATATCCCGAGGGATTTGCGTCAAATCAGGAAGTTGGTCCAAATTAGGAATTTGCGTCAAATCAATGTCTTCACTCAAACTGTCCAGAAGCAGTGGTGATTGGAACACTCGCTGCCAGGTACCATGGATGCCACCCTCCCCTCCGGGGGTATACTGCCATATCTCGGCTCGCTGGTCAGGAGTGAGCGTACCAGGAGGTGGACAGCCAAAATTCTGGGCGTCAAATCCCAAGCCCTCACTCACGATACAGAT
>JBMDXC010000205.1:0-5980 GCA_048594805.1 Candidatus Entotheonellaceae bacterium
GCTACTTTGAAATCTTTGAGACCCTGAGCTTTGTGCAGATGGTTCTGCACTTATCTCCACCTGTGCAGGAGCATCTGCGCACGTGGCTGGCAGTGCATCTCAAGCACGTCCAAAAGCGGGAATGACCTTTCCGCAACGGAGGTGAAAACGGCAAGCCGAATATGCGACGGATTGCCCAAAAGACGAGGTTTTCCAAATGCAGCGTGCATCATCTCAAGCAAGCCATAGAGCGTCGTGATGTTCATCCGGTGTCCTGGTTGTGGGGAACAGAAGTCGGCCGCCATTGGGTGACACGCCTGGTAGACGCTACGGTCTCTATCTTCGGCCTCAAACGCGGCGTGGGGTGGACACAATGGGCGAGTTTTTCGCTCAACTGCGTCTTGAGACGCAGTTGAGGCGTGCGCCCTCAGCCTTACGTGGTGCGATGCAGGCGTTGGAGGCCGTGCTGCTGGAGACGGCAGTGGCCTGCGAGCAGGAGGGACAAGCGAGTGGTGAGGTGCGAGAGATCGTTGGGCCTGAGCTATTCGCTGGCCATTGGTCGACACCTGAGACAAGCGCAACAGAAACTCACGAAAGCCACGGAGGTTCTGACGCGACTCCAGAGACGACAGCCCCAAGCGGATCATGATACCCCAGAGGCCAAGGCGGTGAGTGCACGAGTGCCTGCTGCCGCTGGTCTATTGGGAACACCAAGTCGCCCGGATGCGCTGTGCACGCAGAAAGGCTGAGCTGGTGCAGGCACTGGAGGCTGTCCGCGCTGCGTCTGACACGCACGCGATCACCCGATGGCTGGACCGCCAGGTGCTTGAGGATTGGCAAGCGTGGGCACGCCTCCGGGTGCAAGTCTTAGCGAGACTCGTTGGCTGTCGGAGGGGGCATCTGCACGACCCAGGTCTCTCCCACGTGGGCTACCGCCATTCATCCTCCTCGCCCTCATTGTCTAAGACATTGTCCTCCTCGTCTCTATCCACACCCTCAACGAGGTCATCCAAGGTGAAGACGTCGTCTTCTTCCTTGTCGTCTTGCCCTTCATCGAGGCTTTCCAGCGATGTTTCGAGGGGTTCCACGCCCTCCTCATCCTCCTCAACATCTTCGAAGGGTACTGGGAAGATCACTGTCTCTGGCTCCTCATCCATGGTGGGAATGGCAGCCGAAGGGTCAAAGGACTCGTGGAGCGTTGGCATGAGATAACCCAGGCCAAAGTCCTGGGGGGAAAACGCGTACCGCACTTCACGCGTCCGTGCATTCAAGGCATGGCGCGCAATACCAGACTGCACCCGAATCGCATGGACTTCCTCTCCGAAATGCTCTTGGGCATCGCGGATGATGTACTGCATCATGTCGTCCGTCAATGTATAGTCCGTTTCATTATGGATGGAGATCCTTGCCATTGCGATGTTCCTCTGCCCTTATTGTTTGTTGCAGCGGTGTTGTGTGGTCACAGTCACGCTGTGCACCTCGACGCGGCCGCAAGATAAGCATGCGTGCTTCTTCCTGTTTGGTATGGGGCATCTCACCAGGGGACACGCATAGGCTGCATGCATGCTCGCGCATGCTCTAAAGGAAGACGTGGGAAGAAGTCACCGAGGCAGGCTAAGGATAGAATACAGTCCCAGAGGCTCCTCATAGGCCACCAAACCGGTCTCTTTCATTCGCTGGATTTCCTGCGGGAGGATGGACGCGAACTGCAGCCCAAGCACGTGCGTCAAATCTGCCATAGATACTCTCACTCGGCGGCGCAATTCGGATACAATGAGTTCCTGCGTTGGTTCATTCATGAGCGCAATTCCCCCTGGGTCGTGTGTCGATGACCAGCTCGTTACCGGTATGCCTATTATACACGTTTTCCAGAGGTAAAGGGAGACAATTATTGCAGCCGAAATGAAGTGAGGGATGGGAAAGTACAAGAGGAAATAACTTCTCAAGCGAGAGATTATGACCTGCTAGCTCGCCTTCAAAATGTTACCTTTGAAGCCCGCCAGGCACACAGCCTGAGCCCGTTGGTTTGTGATCGCCGCGGCAGGGAGCAAGGGAGGGCTCAGTAAGAGGAGGATGTGCAGCGTACTCCATCGAGAAAAGGTGCTTCACCCAAGCATCAGAGCCGAGTGCGGGTTGGGTCAGAAGCAGATCCACCTGTCGCGAGTGGTAACAGCAGATGGGGAGCTGCCAGCGGCCTTCTCCCCATGCTCAGGCAGGCTAGGACGGGCAGCGTCATGCGTCGTTCACTTGAGCCGTATCTCCTCCAGCGGTGGGAACGGATGCACCGGCAGGCTGTGGATAGCGTGTTCGGCTACCCGTGGTCCCACGCCTATGAGGGCCCGGAAGTCCATGATCGGGGCATACATGACACGCTCCATAGTAAGCTGCTGAATGCGATGCAGGAGGGCTTCGCGTTTGGCTTTGTCACGCTCAACTGCTTGCTGCTGGAAGAGTTCGTCAATATCAGGATAGCCGCCATAGGCATAGGTGCCCTTCGAGTAGATAAACGCCTCGACGCGAGTCGCTGCATTCCCAGACGCTCCCGCACCGACAATTGAGAGGCCCGGGAGTTTTTTCTCCTTCCAGGCGGTGTAGAACGCGGCGCGTTCCATCGTCCGCATCTTGACCCGAATGCCAACGGCATTTAAATAGTTCACCACCGCCTCCCCCATCACATAGAAGGGCGGAATAGGAGCCAGCTCCCCGGCGTCAAAACCGTTGGGATAGCCGGCTTCCTTGAGCAGCTCCTTGGCTTTCTTCGGGTCATACGGTAGCGGTTCCGTCTGTAAGGCAAAATCCATGACGCGTGGAATGATCACGGCAGTCGGTGGGCAGAAGCCCAGACAGGCAGCCTCGTTAATGGCCTGCCGATCGAGGGCATGATTGGCCGCCAGACGCACCCGCTTGTCATGCCAGGGTGACTTTGGATCCCACTGCTCGGCGAAATCGAGCCACTGAATAGAGGCGTGCCGGGTATCGACCAGGGTCAACTTCGGATCACGCTTGACCTCTTCAGCCATCTCACCTTCCAGAGCAAACGCGATGTCAGCCTCGCCCCGCTTGAGCATGGCCAGGCGGGTCGTCGGCTCGGGCACACCCTTCATGGTGATACGTTTGATGTACGGCGGATGCCGCCAGTACGCTTCATTGGCATCTAAGACCAGTTCTATACCAGGCGTATGGCTCACGAACTTATACGGGCCCATCCCGATCGGATGCTTTTTGAAACCGTCCTCTCCAACCTGCTCCAGGTAATTCTTAGGTACAACTATCCCCGCCGCCGTCGCAGTGGTGCCATAAAAGGTCATGAAGTCGGGCCAGGGCTGATGTAGATGGAAGCGCACGGTACGGGCATCTACCACTTCCACGTTTTTCACCTTTGCCTTGAATTCCGCAGCGCCAACCCCTTTGTAGCGGGTGAAGCTAAAGACCACATCCTCGGCCGTACAGGGATCACCATTGTGGAATTTTAGACCCGAGCGCAGCTTAAACTCGTACGTCAGGCCATCCTGACTTTCGCTCCAGGATTCTGCCAGGGCTGGTCCCATGCGCTCCCCTGGCAGCGGGCGCACCACCGCATCGTGGAGCGCGTACAGAATGCCAAAGGGGGTAATCTGAGCCGGTGTCTCGGCAGGGTCGAACCAGTTTGGGCTCAGCGAGACGTGCAGGGCATACATGAGTTCCCCTGCTGGGGTGGACTGTGCCAGAGCGTTCTGGTGGAGCCCAACCGTATACATAAGCATACCAATGAGCAGGAACATACAATGTTTCATAAGCATCTCCCTGGGCGTTACGCTGCGTTAACAAGGCGGCCTGATGGCGTAGGGTATATCACACCCCTGCATCGTCGCAAGGGAACAGTTGCGATGGTTCTAGGCTCTGGGCTCGCTGCCGCTGTGTGTCGACAGCGCCAGAGCAGGGTAGCGCTCCTCATGCTCACGGTACAGCCAGAACGTTACACTGAGACACCATACCGCCAGGAGCACACCTGCTATGACATCTATGACGTAGTGGTAGCGCAAGTAGACGGTCGAGATCATGAGACTCACCGTCATCACCAGCAGGGGGTAGAGCAGGCGACGTTGGTACCGTGCCGCCATGGCCAGGACAATGATAGCTATCGCCGTATGACCACTGGGGAAAGCGTCCCGCTGAATACCTTCAAGAGCATCCAACGTAGTCTGAAGAGGCGTGGTGAGCCACAGGCCAGTCAAGGGGAGCGTATGGTACGCGGCAAGATAAAAACGCGGCCCTCTGGCCGGGGTCAGGAAGTAGAGGAGATACGACACATAATAGCCCAACAGCAAGGCACAGAGGGACATACGAAAGGCCAGGAACTGGCTCTGGCGATACAGCGGTGTACACAGGATAAAGGGCAAAAAGTAAAACGTTACATAGGCGAGTTGCATGTACTCGGTGAGCCAGGGCACCGTGAAGCGTTCGAACCATACCGTAGGATGAACGCCAAAGAGCGCATAATCAATGGCCATCAGTTGCGCATCGATATCAACAGGGTTGATTGGATGCACTAAGTATTGGAGTTCATTAAAGATGAACGGGATGAGCAGGGCAGGGTACCACCAGCGCAAGAACCGCACCCAGCCAGTGGGTATGGGACGAAGTCTCATGAGGAAAATACCCAGGGCCAGGATGAGCATGGCGTGCGCCAGAGGATACCACCACCACTGCGAAATGCGCTCGGCGAACACGGTCGCGAGCAGTCCAATGAGCACCAGATACCCGCACGTGATCACATCGGGAGCAGCGACACGAGATAACGGTTTCGCTGGACAAGGGCCCGCTTCAGGCATCTGGTGTCTCTGTGGTGTCATCAGCATGGGTCCGAAAGTGGTCATAGCCCCGGGCACTGAGAGGCTGTTGAGTGCCATCGGGCAGGCGTAGCGTCACTCCCCGGCCCGGTTGGATAGTGCCGACGCGCCTCAGAGGACACTCGAAGTGTGCGGCGAAGGCCTGTTGCAGCCGGGAGATGGCACCAGCCGGCGCGGTGAGACATAACTCAAAATCCTCACCGCCGTGTAACGCCAGGGTAAGCGGCGCCACCTGCAGGGCACGTGCGATGTGGCGGACTTCCTCTGACACGGGAATACACGCGGCCTCGATCTGGGCGCCCACGCCGCTCTCTGTGCAGATGTGCGTGAGATCGCTCGACAGGCCATCGCTGATGTCAATGAGACTATGAAGCACGCCATGCTGGCGGAGATATTGCGCCTCCCGCAGGCGTGGACGTGGGCGCCGGTAACGCCTGAGGACCTCGGAGGTGGATACACCCGTCAGCGTTTCTGCATGCAGCAGCACTTCCAACCCGGCTTTCGCGCCACCGAGGTCCCCCGTTACCCAGACCTCGTCGCCCACCTGGGCCCCCGAGCGGTACACGCCCTGGCCGCATGGCACATCACCGAGCACGGTAATGGTCACGGTCAGGTGCGCTGAGGCTTTGCTGATATTCCCACCAATGATTGGGCAATCATAGGCGGTCGCGAGCTCTTGCAAGCCATCATAGAGCGCCTCAATAAAGGCGACCTCGAGTGTCGCGGGGATAGACAGGGCAATCACCGCACCCAAGGGGTTTCCGCCCATAGCCGCGATATCGCTGACGTTCACGGCGAGGCAGCGCCAGCCAATGTCCTGGGGCGTCGCCCAGTCCCACCGAAAGTGCACGCCTTCCTCTTGGGTATCGGTGGTCAGGAGGAGATCCACGCCGGCCGCCGGCCGCAGCACCGCACAGTCGTCGCCAATGCCGCGCACAAGCTGTGCGGGGGCTGCCTTCTGCAGGCGCTGCTGCAAGCGATCAATAAGCGCAAATTCACCGAGTTCGCCAATCAGCATAGTGGTCCGGGAGCTAACGTACAATGAGATTCAGGATCCGGTTCGGTACGAAGATCGTCTTGACGATCGTCTTCTCAGCAACATGGCGGCGCAGCCTGTCATCCGCCAGGGCGGCAGCCTGCACCACGTCAGCAGCACTATCGGTCGCCACTGT
>JBMDXC010000206.1:0-9180 GCA_048594805.1 Candidatus Entotheonellaceae bacterium
TTGATCAGCCTGTGGGTCGGACGAGCTCCGACCCAGCGGACGTATGAGATGCTCTGCTTCTACCTCAGTGGATGGGCCACGGAAACTGAATTGATTGCTCATCTTGACCGCTTGCATCTGAAAGCCCCACCGCCGTGCAAAAATTGAGCCGGACACTATTGCACCTGGGGTCAGCCGAGGCCCTCCTGTGGAGGTGCCAATCGATGACTCGTCATGAGCCCGCGGAGCTTCCCAAGGCTGCCGTAGCAGAGACCATAACGGGTTCTTCAGAGCCCCCAGGGGACGTGCGTCTCTATGGGGGTCTGAGGCCCCTAACATGTGGAGCCCTGGTCCCGCGTCTCCCTCTCGAGGTGGGGCATCGGGGGTCTTGATCCCGTTTTCTCGCCTCTGCGTCGCCTGCTAAGTATCACTCGATTAATTAGTGTCGCATTCTTTCGTGTTTTTTGTTAGAAAGGTCTCGCGTCGATCGGTTTGAGGATGGGATCATGTTGCGGGAGACCAACGATGGCGGTTGGATTGACGAAACCATGGGGTGCGGCGGTCGAAAAGAACGTACGGGATTTTTATGAAACCCTGTCCGAAAAAGACCGGCGGCGCTTTGCGGCGGTGCAGGCGCGGCAGTTGGGCTATGGCGGCGTGAGGGCTATGGCCGAGGTCTTGGGGTGCTCGCGGCGCACGATCGAGCGGGGGCTTGCCGAGCTCGATGAGCTGCCCCATGACCCTGCGGTCGGACAGGTGCGGCGCCCCGGTGCCGGTCGAAAAAAAAGTCCTGCCCGGCGCGCCCCTTGAACAAAATTTGAAGTCGGTGTTGGAAACACGGACGGCAGGCGATCCCGACGACGCAAAAATCGTTTTCACCGATCTGTCTCCGACCATCCTTTCCAGCACCATGACCAAACTGGGAACGCCGGTATGTGCCGAGGTGATTCGGCACTGGATGGAGGAACAAGACCTGCGGTTACGCAAGATTGCGAAAGACCTCGCCGGCGGTCACTCGCCGGATCGCGATACGCAGTTCGAGCGGATTGCTGCACTCATCGCGGAATATGAACGAGCTGGGAATCCCTATTTTTCGATTGACACCAAAGCGAAAGAGCATCTGGGCAAGCTGTTTCGAGCCGGTCGCGTGCGCAGTACGCAGGCCTTTCGTGCCTTCGATCATGATTTTCCCAGCTGGGCCGATGGCGTGCTGATTCCGCACGGTATTTACGATCGGGTGCGCAACCGTGGGCATATGAACCTGGGCTTGTCACATGACACCAGCCAGTTTGCCTGTGACAGCTTTCGCTGGTATTGGAATCGCATCGGCAAGCGGTGTTATCCGCAGGCGACCTCGATCCTATGGCTGTGCGACTGTGGCGGCAGCAATGCGGCCAACACCTCTCTCTTCAAGCATGATTTGCAACTGCTGGTTGAGCAGATTGGTGTGGAAATTCGTGTGGCACACTACCCGAGCTATTGTTCGAAGTACAATTTGATTGAGCGTCGTCTCTTTCCTCATATCACGCGAGCGTGCCAGGGCCTGTTGTTCGACACGCTTGACACCGTGGTCACCCTGATGCGCAAAGCCGCAACGAGCACCGGGCTGCGCACGACAGTCAATGTGATTCGCCGCCATTATGAGACGGGACGCAAGGCCACGGAGCACATGAAGCAAAACTTGAAAATCGTATTCGATCATCTCCTACCAAAATGGAACTATCGTGCTATTCCACAACATGCGACAGTAATTAATTGATTGGTCCTTACCTGAAAAGCTTCGACCATGACATCTTTATCAGCTACGCTCATGACGACAACATGCCGGATCGAGAGGGAGAAAAAGGTTGGGTAGAACAATTTGCGCAGCAGCTTTCCATTAGACTGTTAAGACGTTTTGGTGAGCCAGTGGATATCTGGCGCGACCCGGTACTCAAGCGGTCACAACTTTTCGATCAAGTTATTGGGAAAGCCGTGCAGGGCGCCGGGGTTATGATCTCCCTGATTACCAACCGTTATCTACACTCGGAATACTGTCAGCAAGAAATTAAATGGTTCTGCGATAAAGCCGTGCAGGAACCTGGCGGTCTTATCGTGGATGATTCTGTGCGCGTTTTTCCTGTGCTCCTCTACAATATTCCTCCGGAGAGCTGGCCGCAGGCCTGTCATGGTACATCGGCTTTTCCGTTCCACGATGCCCGTGGTACAGAATTCGGCGAGCCCCTCAACCCGGACTCCGAGGCATTTAGCAAGCAGCTCCGCAGCGTGGTAGACGAACTCCACGCGATTCTGACGCGGCTCAAGCAGCACGAAGCCGCGCCCCCACGGGACGATGCCGATGCATCGTCTGACTTCACCATTTTTATGGCCTCGTCATCTGATGATTTGCGGCCCATGCATAGGCAAGTGAGCAAGAAGCTTGCACAGCAGGGCATCACAGTCGTTGGCGATATTCCGCCCCCATATGAGGAATCGCCCCATGCCAACGTGGTCACGCAAGCCATCCAGGAAGCCGACCTCTGTGTCCATCTCATGAGCACCTCACCGGGAGAACCCCTGGATCCAGATATCCCCGGCAAAACCTTTCCTGTGGAACAGGTGCGTCTCGGACTGGAGCACGCGCGTTCGCAATTGATCCTGGCCCCCGACGAATTCGCCATTGCCGATATCGAAGACGCAGCCTTTGCCGCGTTCATGCGTGAACTGACAGAAAGGCCCAGGGATGCGGACCGCCTGGAGGTGGTCCGTACCGGGCGCCATCAGATGATCGATGCCATTCTCCTGAAAAAGAAGGCACTGGAGGAGCGGGCTAAACAGCAACCAGAGATAGCTGATGATAGGAGCCGAACCGCCTTTATCGATTTACATATAAACGATGTCGTCAACGCGGCAGACTTAGTCAGTTATCTGAGCCAAAAGCGGGTCGTTCCTATGATGATCCCCTCTGCAGATCTGACCCCTGCAGCGGGCATGTCCTTGTTCCATGAAAACCTCAAAAAGGCCCAGCTCTTTATCATCATTTTTGGTGCTGTTGCTCGTACATGGGTCGAGTACCGCCTCCAAGAGGCCTTTAAGTTGATTCTCAGTCAGCAGCTTGCCACCCAGATTGGCATTTACGTTGCCCCACCTCGAAAATCACCTGCTGAGGTCAGATTCCCGGTCTTCTTCGAGGTCATGGTCAATACAGACAAATTTGACGCCAGCACCCTTGAACGGCTGCTGCACAAAGCCAGCGTGGAGTGAAGCGTGAGCACTGAGCCAAAAGCCACTAATCCTTATGTTGGGCTGCGCCCGTTCGAGCAAGAAGATAGCCTGTATTTCTTCGGCCGTCGCGAGCAAATCGTGGAGCTGTTAGAACAGTTATCCCAAACTCGCTTTCTGGCGGTGGTCGGCAGCTCCGGGTGCGGCAAGTCATCCCTCATTCGGGCCGGTCTCATCCCGGCGCTGCTGGGCGGTTTTCTCGTCGAAGAACGCGACGCCTGGCAAATTGCCGTCATGAAACCGGGTGATGCCCCCCTGCGGAATCTTGCCGTAGCGTTGTGCCAGGCGTTCGACAAAGCGCCTAGCGCTGCCGCAATTGCTGATTTATACGAGGCCATCGTCGCCGATCACATCCAGGCGGTCCTCACGTATCTGAGTCTGCACCTGGGGACAAATACCAACGTACTCCTACTCATCGACCAGTTTGAGGAAGTCTTCAGTTTTCGAGGCACTGAGGAAGAAGAGCAAACGGTACAGCTGGGTCTCCAACAACGCCGCGAACGTGCTCGTCGCCGTGCCGAAGCCGATGATTTTGTTGATCTGATGCTGGGACTCAAGGCCTATACCCATCTTCCCGTCTATACCGTCTTAACCATGCGCACGGATTTCCTGGGCGATTGCGATCTGTTCTATGGGTTGCCCGAAGCGATGAATCAGAGCCGCTACCTGGTACCGCGTTTGACCCGACAGCAGCTCCGCCAAGCCATCGAAGGCCCAGCCCTCTTGTCAGGGACATCCCTGACCCCCCGTCTCCTGGATCGACTACTCAATCAATTCGCGAACCGTTCGGACCGCTTACCTGTCCTGCAACACGCGCTTTTACGCACATGGGACATCTGGCAACGCGAAGCGCAGGCGGGCCCCATGGACCTCCAACACTACGAAGCCGCCGGGACCCTGCGCCATGCCCTCTCGCAACACGCTGACGAGGCCTTGCGCCCGGATGACCTCGACACCACAGCCATGATTTTTAAATGTCTCACCGATACGGACCCCCATCATCGGCGGGTGCGTCGGCCGGCTCGGCTGAGCGAATTGGCCGCAGTCACCGGCCAATCACCGCAAGCAGTCCGGGCCATCCTCGACCGCTTCCGGGAAGGCGGCCGCAACTTCCTGGTGATTGCGACGAGTGCCAATGCGGACGACCTGCGTGTTGACATCTCGCATGAAAGCTTAATCCGTCAGTGGAACAAGTTGAAAGCGTGGGTCGATGAGGAGCGAGAGTCACGCAATCAGCTTCTCGAATTAGTAGGCCGTGGTCGTCGCGAACTCGCCCTCTTACAGAACCCTGATCTACAAATCGCCCTGGATTGGCGGGATAGAAACCATCCAACGGCGGCCTGGGCCAAGCGTTACAGCACGAATGATGACGATTTCGACGTGGCGATGTGGTATCTCGAGCAAAGCCAGCAGGCCAAAGCAGCCGCAGAGGCCAAAGAAAAAGAAGCCAAAGCAAAGGCCATGCAACGTCGTCGCCATCGGCGCCAAGTGCTGGGTCTGACAGGGATTATGCTTGCTACCCTGCCAATCCTTTATGACGGTTACCAAAATATGCGTTATAACCACTTCAATCTCAGTGCTAAACAAGTGCCATCAGAAAACGTTGAACTATACCGAGGAAATCCAAAGACACGGGATATCTTGAATGTCAGGAGATATATTGCTGAGACAGATTATCAGCGCTGGCAAATTGAGCTGTCTACACTATTCAACAAAAAAACAATCAATGGTTACAATCAAATAGATTCGGAATTGATTAAGACATTAAAACCAATAGAAAAACTTAGAGCCTATTGGAAGAGTGGCAATACTGATGGAGCATTCTCTACTATTTTGAGCTCTATTGAACAGTATCCTGAGCGTAAACAGGACATCATAGGTGTCATGTCGGATTTTCGCTCTCTGGAGACCATTGAAAAATTAAAAGATTGGCTTCGCAAGCCTGCATTGGCAGATATGCGTGGAACAATCGTCGATGTTATGGCTCTATTCCCTACTACCACAATAATGAAGATGCTTACATCCGAGCTTAACAAGGAGACATATCCTTCCGAAGTACGCCGTGTGATGGTAGAAGCTTTGGAAAGCATAAGCCGTACTGATTTTCCCCATAGTGATATTCATAAAACTATAAGGTCATCTTTGACATTGCTATTGAAGGATCCATTGAATCAATCAACAGCGAAAGAAAAACAGGTAAGGTTGATAGCTGCACGGATATTGATGTGGTTAGGAGATCAAAGAGGTGTTGACGAACTGATAGCGCTGGCTCGTGATCATCACTCTCTTACTAGTGATCGCCAGTTAAGACAAGAAGCCTTGGCAGCCTTGATGGGGAGCAGAGACTATAAAGTCGTTGAATTCCTGTACCAGCAAGTGCATGAGGAGAGAACGCCCTGGATGCGAAGGCGCATCATAGAAGCTTTAGCACAAATAGGCGACTCAAAGGTCGTTGAGACGTTAGAAGGATTGATAGGGGATGACAGTGTCCGCATTCGGCAAGTTGCGGTAGAAGCGCTGGGACGAATAGGAACCCCCGGAGTGGAGCCACTCCTCCAGAGGCTAAAAAATGAAGAAGCCAGCCGCAGTAAAGAAGAAGAAGACGAACAGTTGGTACGGATAAGTATAGTGGAAGCGCTAGGCCGGAGTGCAGACAATCATGCAGCGCGTGAACATATACTCCAGAATGTTCTAAAAGACAAGAATCTTCTCACCGCTCCCATGATTCGCACGACCATGGAAGCGCTAGGCAAAGTAGGCAATATAGAAACCTATGATGCGCTTATCAAGAATAGGAGCTATCTTGATCAGAGCGTATTCATAGATGCTTTGAGAGCACTGGATGATATAAGGGCGGTTGACTACTTAAAAAATTTACTAGGAGGAGGGGCGTCGAACGATCCTGAGATCCAACAGAGGATTGCGGTGGCTCTGGGACGCCTGGGTGATGCCTCTGCAGTGACGCATCTCAAGCATGTCCTCCACACTACTCAAGAGAGATTGGTCGACGCGAAGACCGGCAAAATGCGCCTAAGTGTGGTGGGCGCTCTGGGACGCCTGGGGCATAAAGACGCGCTCGAACCTTTACACAAGATGGTGCAGGAGCAACAGGGAGTTGATAGGCAGGACATCATCTATCTCGGCGCCTTAGAAGCCCTTGGTCGGTTAGGAGATGTCCGGGTCCTCGACGATTTAATCGCCTGGCTGCAGCAGGGGGATAGTCTGATGCGGCGGGGCAACTTGGAGTCTATGGTGGGGGCATCTACGGCAAACTGGATAATGCGCCGGATCCTCTCTGAGAGCGGAGAGGAAGGCTACGTCCGTCAGGCCGCGGTGGAAGTCCTAGGGGCGTTTGATAGTATCAGACCCCTCGATCTCCTCCGAGCCCGACTCAGAGATGGTAGCATCCTCGTGCAGCGGGGTGCAGCACGTGCCTTGGGACGCCTGGGGGGCGGGGATATACGCACGGTGGACCTCTTAATTACCCACTTAGGTGATGGTGATAGTGGCGTGCGTTACAATGCCGCAGAGGCCCTGGGTCAGCTCGGGTACCCTAGAGCGGTCGCGCCTCTGATAGCCTTGCTGCAGGACAGCCAGGGCGATGTGCGTCAGGCCGCGGCAGAAGCGCTGGGAAGACTGGGAAATGACCGAGCTTTGCAGCCATTGTTAAGCGGATTTAAGGGGGGTGACCAGGGTTGGAAGGACGGTATCGAGGATGCACGGCGTGCAGCCTTACTGGCCTATGCCAAAATTGGCCGCAAGTCAGATCCTGAGCAAACAGCCGGCGAGTTACGGGCGGTATTCAACGATGATGCCGAACATAAGAGAATAAGGCTGGCGGCGGCCGTTGCCTTGCTGGAGCTCCAACCCCTCACCCCGCCTGATGCCGCGATTATGCAGTTCCTGGCAGAAGGATATATTGATGGTTCGCAGAGTATCAGCAACAGGAGAGAACTTAGTGAAATGCTGGGCGAGTTTCCATCGGAGCCAGGCAGACACATACTGCTGCAATTGCTCAAAGATACAAATCTCAGCGTGCGGGAGAATGTTATAAAGTCGCTCGGGCAGTCCAAGGCCCAGGACATGCTGCCGACGCTGCACCGCTACCTGGGGGATGAGAACTTCAGGCTGCAGAAGGCTGCTGCCGAGGCCCTGGCAGCAATAGCCTCGGCGGCCAGCATTGATGCCTTGGCGGCGAGCCTCAACGGCAGCGACAACATCAGTATCCCAACCCGCCTGGCCTGCCTTCAAGCATTGTATCATATTGCCAAAAACCCAGAAACCGGCACCGACGGACGGCAGAAAATTCTCGATGCGATGTTGCAAGCCATTAAGAAAGATGAAGCCAGCTTAGGTATGCGAACTTACAAACTGTTTGGCGATTTGCAAGCCCCTCAAGCACTGGACTATTTGCAGAAACGTTTGGACAAGGAGGTGGTAAGGCAGCACGCCTGGCGCCACGAGCGAGATGCAGCGGAAAAACAAGCTCAATCAGAGCAAGATAAGCGGGAGATCGCGAGATTTAAACCTCCCTTGGCATTTGAACTGGCGTATAATATCGCTCGTATCGATCCCAATGAGAGTGGCGTGCGTCTGTTAGACCATGATCTTGCCGACGTCAGGCAGGGCGCCTGGCAAGGCCTGGGCAGGGTGGGCAGCGTGGCACTGGTAGAGGAGCTGCGTCAGAAGTTGAAGACCAGCAATCAATCTTGGTTTCAGAAACTGCGGGGAAGCGCCAATCCTTTCTTTCGCCGTGCTGCCTACCAGGCGATTGATCATATTCTCCTCAGGTTGGAAGCTGAAGGCGATGCGCAAGACTTGCAGAGGCTCAAGAGCCTGGTTCCAGGGCCAGTGGACGCTCCCTGCCAGCAGAAAGAAAGCCTCGAGGAGCAAGGGATATGCAGACGCGTGCAATGGACTATCGCACAACTTGAAGCGAAGGGTGCAAGGCGCGAACCGCATACGGCAGCCGGCTCTGCAAATCAAAGTTACCGAACGCAGTGAGCCTGGGGGACGGTTCATCCAGGGCTCGAACCTATTAGGTATTCACTTAAACAGGACAGTCATAGGCCAGCAACCACAGTCTGCATGCCTCCTTACCTGCCCCTCGCCCCGCGAGGGGCGAGGGAAGAGCATATTGCCTGATCCTGGTTGGCCAGTTCTCTCAGGTGAGAGGCACAGTGGTGACCTGATGCGCCTGGATGGCTGGCAGCACCTCCTTCCCAAACCGTTCCACATTCCGCACAAACAGCTCGTGCGGCATGGCCCCCTGGTTGAAGTTCAGCATCAAGGTCCCAGCGCCCAGGGTGTCGGCGAGCTCGATCAGCGTATCCCGCACCTGCTCTGGCGTACCCCACGCTAACCGTTCGCTGCGCTCCAGATCCGCCAGCGTCGTCTGGCGGAACCCTTGCAGAGCACGCAGAAAGCCCTCCCGATGCTCAGGTCGGATATAGTCGTAGTCCGCTTCTCGCCGGTACCCCGTCTGCATCTGGCGCTGCACATTGGCAATGTTCCCGTGGCTAAATAGGGTATGGAGGAAATACAGCATATAGGGTCCGGCCTCCTGGAAGGCTTGCTCACGACTATCGGCCACGTACACGCTGGCACCCATGATAATGTGGTTCGGTGTAATGGTGTGGCCATGCTGGGCCAGACACTGGGCGTAATAGCGCACCATATCTTGTCGTACAGGCATGGTAGCATTGGCACCAGGGGTGATCGGGACGTTTTCCCGTGCTGCCCACTCAAGCGTTTCCTTGCTCACAGTCACTGGCACCCATACGGGCGGATGCGGCTGCTGGACCGGGCGCGGCCAAATGGCGACATCGTGGTAGGACCAGAATTTGCCCTGGTATGAGAACACCTCCTCGGTCCACGCGCGCTTGATAATTTCCCACGCCTCCTCAAAACGGGCGCGCGATTCCGCCAGGTCCACCCCAT
>JBMDXC010000207.1:0-3870 GCA_048594805.1 Candidatus Entotheonellaceae bacterium
CGCGCCCCAAGGAATATGATCATCGAGGTGATGAGCAGCACATGAAATCCCTGCTGACCGAAGCTCATCCATTGTGTTGCCAGACCGTAGTTGAGCGTGAGCAAAAGCCCTATTAGAGCTGTCAGGCCTATACAAAAGCCCAGGAGTAGCGCTAAACCTACGGCAGCCTCGCCATACGCCTGGAGGTTCGCGAAGAGCTGCGCATGCGGCAAGACCGTGTCTTCTAGGAACTGCTTGTACCAAGTAACCGGATTGCCATTGGCAAATTCTGCCACACGCTTCGGCTGGAATCCGAGGTAGCGCGGCGACACAGCGAGATAAGGCACGACACCCCACGCAAACTCTACCGTGAGCTTCGTCCACACCGCTTTGAGGAACCATGCGCCCACAACGATCCGCAGCACAGCGAGCCAGATCTGCGGTACCTTCATGCTTCACCTCCGTCAGCAGCGTGCGGCTGCCAGCCAATTGGGACTGGGGCATGCTAGAGCAGGCTGGAGTGACGACTCTCCAGCATAGATGCCTGGACTTCTAGGGTTTTGTACCCATATTTCGCCGCCCCAATGCACATAACATCACAGGAGTACTTCTCTGCTTATTATTTGACCTCCTCATAGGTGAGACCGTCGAAATTATAACTGGGTATTTGCACCCACGTCCTCGCTGCAGAAAGCCTCTGAACACCCGGGAGAGACCACGCGAGACCGACTACCAGTCAATTTTGTTCGGGTCACCCTGATACAGAGAACGGACGAAGGCAAGGATCTTCCAGATCTCGTCGTCTTTGAGCACACCCGCAAACGCTGCTGGCATGGTTTGCTGAGGGATCTCTCCTTTAATCAACTTGAACAGGGTGCGATCATCACTGCCAAATTTCCATTCGTCGTCGAGGAGGGCTGGGCCCATGCCACCGCCGCCACCGGCACCGTGGCAGGCAGAGCAGCCAGTCTGAAGGTAGAGCGTGCGCCCTTGCTGGATCGCCTCAGCATTCCCAGTATACGGGTTTACTTTCCCGGGCTTGGCTGGCTCCTCGGCTGTCACCCTGCTGAGGTGTGCGCCGAGCAACCCCACCACGAGAAGTCCCACGAGCCAGCAGAGCGGGACTTGTTTAGTGACGATGCGAGCCTTCTTCATGCTGGTGTCCTTCGCGTGGGGCCTCTGGTCCTTTCTCTGCAGGGGGAGCAGCTTCTGCGGTCATGAGCGGTACGCCATACGCCTCTAGAATCGCCTTGATGTCGGCTGCCTTGTGCTTGAGGGCCTCTTCTAACTCGGCTTTGAGGGCCTTATTGCCTTTTCTGACTCCCATTGAGATGTCAAAGGTAAAAGGCGTGGCGCGGCTACCACCACGCAGGGGAATTAACTCGAGAGGCGCAGCGCGTTTGGTAACAAAATAGCCAGCCCAAGGCCCCCAGACGAGTGCCACATCGATCTTGCCAGCCAGGAGATCTTCGAGAGGTGTGCTGGGTTGCTCGTCCGGGTGGGGGTGGGGTGTATAAAACAGCCGATAGACGATGACATTGTCGCCTACAATGCCTCGTTGCGTGAGCGCGTCATGCGGTGGGGTATTGACATGGACACCGATCTTGAGCTGTGCCAAGCGCGGGTCATCCAGCGAGGTGATCTGGAGGCCACGCTCCTTCATAGAGGCAAGGACATAGGCCGTGCGATAATACGGTGTCGTCCAGAGCACCAGATCGTACCCTTTGGGAATACCGATGAGCACATCGCACAGGTCCTGATTGAGCGTGCGACGCACCAAGCCACGCTGGTGCGGCCACCACGTATAGTTGAGCTGTGCTCCCAAATCCTGGGTCACCAGCTCGGCGATCTTGGTCTCGAACCCTTCTAATTTGTCATTGGAAAACGGGAGGTTATCCGGATCAGCACAGACCCGCAGGACCTTAGGCTCTGCGCCTCCAGAACTGCCGCCACACAGTAGCAGGAGGGCAAAGAAACACCCGCCAATGAGGCTTACCCCTGCGCGTCGCACGATACGTTCCTCCATGACCCCGCTGGCCAAGCGGGACAAACGTAGAGCCAGGCATGTCCAGCCCTCACTGGCACCAAGTGTGGCCAAGCACCTGACGCCAGGAGGTGCACATAGACTTACTCGAGTTCGAACACGTACAGCATGCCACCTAACGTGGTCATGCGATCCAGACCTGTCTGGTAGGCAACCCCTACCGCACCCAAGGCCCCAAATGGATCGCCAGGTGGGAGCCCAGCAGCCACGGGCAGAGCGTACCAGCCGCCCGCACCTGAGTAGACCGCGACATACTGTTTACCATCCGTCGGCCCCAGGAAAGTCATTGGGGCAGCGATGATGCCGGAGCCCACCTTAAACTTCCAGAGGACTTCACCGGTTTTGGCATGCACGGCCTTAAACCAACCGTCCAGCGTGCCGTAGAAGACCACATCACCCGCCGTTGCCAACACGCCGCTCCAGGCTGGCTGTGGCTCCTTAATACCCCACACGTGTTTGCCCGTCGTCGCATCCCAGGCAACCAGCTCACCCAGATGGCCGCCACGGCCTGGAAACATGAGAACATTAGCCCCAACATAGGGTGCCCCTGCCGTGTACTTGGCCTCGACCCCTTCGTAGTTCATGCACATATTGTTGGTTGGCACGTAGAACAGGCCAGTACGCGGGGAATAGGCGGAGGGCTGCTGGTCCTTGCCGCCCATAGCACAGGGACAGATTTCCTTTGTGTCAGCTCCCTGCTTCGTGCGCTTCGTTGGATCCTCGATGGGGCGTCCCGTCTTCTTGTCGATCCCCTTGGCCCAATTCACATAGACAAAGGGCTCGGCGACGAGTAGCGTTCCATTCGTCCGGTCGAGGGTGTAGCCAAAGCCATTGCGATCAAAGTGGACCAGGGCTTTGACGGTCTTGCCATCCATGTTGAGGTCGGCCAGGACATTCTCATTCACGCCATCGTAGTCCCAGGCATCCCACGGGGTCATCTGATAGCCCCATTTCGCCATGCCAGTATCGGGATCTCTGGCGAAAATCGTCATGGACCACTTGTTGTCCCCTTTGCGCTGGTCGGGGTTCCACGTGCCCGGGTTACCGGTCGAATAGTACAGCAGATTCAGCTCTGGATCGTAGGAGTACCAGCCCCAGGTGCAGCCTCCCCCTTGCTTCCACGCTTCACCAGGCCAGGTCTTCGTCCCCTCGCCGGCCTGTCCATAGTGCGGATTCGCCGCATTGAAGTCAGGTGCTAGCAGCAGGTCCTGGTCCGGGCCCATGCTATAGGCCCGCCAGACCTGCTGGCCGGTATTGATATTATAGGCCGTGACGTGGCAACGCACCCCGAACTCGCCACCCGAAATGCTGGCGATATACTTGTCTCTGATCACCAGGCCGGCCCCCGTCATGGTCTCTCCCTTCGCCGGGTCGGCGTTTTTCACCTTCCAGATCTCCTTCCCCGTATTCGCATCGAGCGCAATAACCTGTCCATCCAACGTGTGCATGATGATCTTGCCCTCGACATAATTCAGACCGCGATGGACCACGTCGCAGCAGGCCACGGGCACTGCCTTGGTATCCTGCTTCGGAGAGTAGTTCCACTTGATGGCATAGGGCTGCTTCGTGAGATCCAGGGCATAGACATGGTTGGGGAAAGCCGAGTGAACATACATGGTGGTGCCGACGACCAACGGTGCCCCTTCATGGCCTCGCAGTGCTCCCGTCGAGAACGTCCAGGCCACTTTTAACTTCTTGACGTTCTCGACGGTAATCTGATTGAGATCGCTATAACCAGTTGCCGCGTAGTTCTTCCGCTGCATTACCCACTGGCCAGGGTCTTTCTGGAGCTTGAGCAGTTCGTCATTCGCATAAGCTGTAAGTGGTAGGAGTACTATAAGCAATAT
>JBMDXC010000208.1:0-7893 GCA_048594805.1 Candidatus Entotheonellaceae bacterium
AGGGTCTTCAAGGCGTTTCAAGGGCTGGCCGGTGTAACTCATGCCGTTCCTCCTTCTCTCGGCTGCGCAAGCTGGCCTATCCCACTACGCATCGGCGTGCTGGCTCTGCTGCCGGACAACCGGGCGTCAGTCGCATACTACGCGGGCTGGCGCAGGGTGTCAACCCTCGGGATTGAGGGATGCTCTTTGTCATCATCTGTCATGGCCGCTCTATAGGTCACCATAGGGCGTGACAGGATAACAGTCATATCTTAGAATAGCGCCTATACTAGGTGTCCTACACGTACTGACTGCACAGGAGTTTCAACCATGATCCAGCTCAAAAGGCTTGGCCACGTCCTGTTAAAAGTTGCTGATGTGGAGCGCTCCAAGGCATTCTACTCCGATCTGCTCGGCTTTGAAGTGGTGGAGCAGGATCCGGTGCATGGCGGCGTGTTTATGACGCTCGGGGAGCACGGCCATACGATCGACCTCTCGCCCGTGGATGATCCCGCGACGGCGCAACCGCTGGTGCCGAATCGCCTCGGTGTGCATCACTTGGCGTTTCAGGTTGATAGCTTCGAGGCCCTGCAGGACGCCTACTTTACGCTGCAGGACCACGGCGTCGAGGTGGTACGGGTGATCGATCACGTGAGCCAAAAGAGCATTTATTTTCACGATCCGGACGGCAATCGGCTCGAGATCTACTATGAATTGCCCAACGCGCTGGAGATGTTCCGCCAGGGGCGTGAAGATCGTGACGAGCCGTTCGTCTTCACGCGCTAAGTCAACTGAGGGCTCCCACGGCAGCAAAGGTGAAGGACCAGGCCACACGGTCCGTCTCTGCAAAATGCAGGCGCGCCCGTAAGAGGTTGTCTGCATAGGAAATAACGGCTATGCCTGGGGTTTCACGTTGCTCGGCCTGCCAGGTCAAACCCTCAGGCACCGAGATTGTGAGCGTCCAGTGCATGCCAGGAGCTCCTAGCCCAAGGCCGGAGAAGGTACGTTGGGTCGCATCCCACTGCACCTGTGCGAGTTCTACAGCGCCCTGGGTGTAGTGCCGGTCCGTGCCGGCGACCTGAGGAATGCCACGTTGCTCACGGATAGCGAGCAGGCGCACGGACGCAGGGGCAAAGCGGAGTCGCACAGTGCCATTGCTTATGGGGAGGAGGCGTTGCTCCCAGAAGTCGTATACCAGATAGGAAGCAGTGCTCTCCAGACCGAGGCGTGATACGACAAAGTCACGCGTCACTTCGGCCTCCTCATCCCAATTAAAATAGCCGACGAGCCACCATGAGCTGAAATCTGTGCGAATAGGCAGGGCAAACAGCTCAGGACGGTCCTTTTCAAACAGGTCGAGAGGCCGCGCTGCCTCACCGTATGTTGGCAACACCTTGGTAAGGATGGCGAGCCGCGCGCTATCCAGGTCGTACAGGCGATCTCCAGAAAGCACTGTACCGCCAGAGAGGGCAATGAGCGATGCCACAATCTCGGCCTGAGGTAGGGTGAGCAGCGCCAAACAGAGGTGATCAGCATCGTTTATCCAGGTGCGCTGGTTGAAGTAATAACACTTGGCGACTGCTGGAGCCGTACTACTGCTGTGTTTGACGTAGTGCTCCCAGGTAGGCCGAGGCAAGTCTTGCTCGATGCGCAGGCTATCAATGAGTCCCATGGTCACTTGCCCTGGACCACAGTCGAGGAGATGGCGCTGCGGTCCCATCGCCGCGCGTATGATTTCCATGCCGAGTCGATAGGCCTGCGCACGGCTTACGGTGGGGTCGTAATAGCGCTCGATAGCCAGCAGCGTCCACTCGACGAAATCGATCTTGATGAAATCATACCCCCAGACGTCAACGATAGTGTGGATACGTTCCCGGAGCCATTGCTGTGCTCCCGGATGGGTGATGTCGAGAATATACCGGACCCCGCGAGTGCTGGCTGTGGTCTGCAAGTTCCCCTCGGCGTCGTGCGCGAGCCATTCGGGATGCATCTGCACCAGGGAAGCGTGTTCTGAGACAGCATAGGGGGCAATCCAGATGCCAGGCTGTAATCCCAGGCGGCGAATTTCTGCGGCCAGCCACGCCATGCCGTGTGGGTACAGCTCATTCGCTTCCCAGTCCCCGAAAGCCCGTTGATAGCCATCGTCGATCTGTACCCATTGCATACCATACGGTTTGAGATGCTGTGCAATGAACGATGCGTTACGCAGTTGCTCTGCCTCTGTGGCCTGGATACGCGTATAGAACCAGGAGCACCAGCCGTGCAGGATGGGCTTGCGCTGCACGTTATGCAGTCGCCCACACAGGGCAGTGTACTCCTCCAGCCCTGTGCAGGGATCGGGAGCGAGTAAAATGAGGCAGCGACCGGAACTGACGCGCCTGCCCGGGGGGAGCACAAAGGCGCGGTGATAGAGTGACCGGGCGGTAAGGTCAAACGCCGGCTGTCCCTGGCGCCACACTCGGGACATATCCCAGGAGGCGAGGATCTGGCCTTCCGCGTCGCGGTTTTCGAGGTATCCTAGCACCAGAGTTTCCTGGGAAGACGGCATATAAAAAGCCGTATGCCAGGAGCTGCTGATATCACGTCGCCCCTGCCAGGCGAGATCAATAATTTCACCCGGATCCGAATACAGATAGCCCTGACGCAGGACCCGGTGCACACGGCTATAGATACCCCCAGTGCCGAAAAAGCACCCGGAGCGTTCATCGAGGAGCGCACGCAGCGGCTCAGCATACGGCATGACCACAGGCTCAGGCGAGGCATTGGTCAGGATGATCTCAACGATGGCACCTGAGCGGTCGTGCAGCAGGGTGATACGCTGTTCCAGGTCAATATGCCGGTGCATATCGTGGCACTGGACGAGCAGTTGTAGGCCACCCAGGGGAGGCTCTGTCAGCGTGGCGATACGATAGTGGCGCGTGTAGTGTGGGTCGGAAGCCAGGACATTACCCTGTTGCAAAGCGACACCGGCCGTGGCAGACAGCACGAGAGGCCGGGAGGATGCCGTGGAGAGAGAGGCACGCCCACTCCCGAGGTCATACTCAACCTGGAGAAAAGCGCTCGCCAGAGAGACGCGCTCTCCGCTTCTCCAGGATTGCGTGTTTGCTATGGTCATGCTCGCGAGCTCTCGATAGATTGTGGGGGCTATCGCCAGGCAATTGCTCTCAGGGGCATCAGATGGATAGGGATTGTAACCACACTTGTCTTTCTGCGCCACGTATTCAAAGTGATATGTGCGTTGGAGGGTGAGATGCGTACAGCTTGTTCCGCGTGAGGTTTTTCGATATTATGTTTCACCTGTCTGATACCTCTGCTGGCTTTTGAGCGCTGATCGTACACCGTATCTTCCTGGATCATAAGCCAGGAGAGCACCTCAATCTCCTGAGGCGTATGGGCGATGCGGTTTCACACGGTGAGACATTTTCCAGAACCCTTCAGATACTGACTTGGCGTTCACCAACACGCGTTGGCTTGGGAGTTGTCCAGAGTGGAAGAGGGGCGTGCACTAACAAACGTTCGCGCCTCAGCAGGAGGTGTCCATGAACGCCAACTTTGCAGAATGGTCCGTGATGCTTCTCTGCCTCTCGATGGCCAGCGCCCTCGGCGGAGGACTGTACGAACACATTGTGCTTACACCGCTGTGGAGTGCGTCGCCACCCTCATCCTGCGCGATTATACAACCCGGTACTGGAGTACCTCTGCAAAAGTTCTGGATTCCCGTCCATACGGCCATCACCATCTTCCTCGTGCTGTCCCTAGCCTTGACGTGGAGGCAGGTTGAGGTGCGCCGCTTCCTTCTTATCGGACTCGGCTCGTATATCGTCATGCGCATGTGGAGTGGTCTGTTATTCATCCGTGAAATGCTCGCGTTTCAAAAAGTGCCTATTGACTCCCCGCCATCTGCGGAACTGTCGGCGAGAGTCGCTAGCTGGACTTTTTGGACGTGGTTGAGAGAACCTCTCGACATCATCTCATGCGTGTGTTTCCTGTACGCTCTTTCTTGGCTGAAGAGACCTATGTAGAGAGCCTGGCAAGCACACATCGCTTAGCAATGCTGTCGAATCAAGGCATGCAGGCGACGAGGGTTATACTCGCGCTCCGCCCCTGTGCCTGATGCCCGGCATAAAACGGCATAGACCAGCATGAGATGTATAGGTCTTTTGAGGATAGATTATTTCTTGAACAAGGAGCACGACGAGTATGAACGCATCAACTCGCAAGCTGCCCCTTTCCTTGCTAGGACCCATAGTACTGATAGCTTTCGCAGTTTTCGGGGGCACCTCTTCGCAGCAGTCTGAGTCTGCGCCGCCGCCGGTCATGGTACAGCAAACAGGCTGCACGCCCGAGCAGCGCCGTGAAGTCCTACGTATGTTGCAGATGCAAGTGCTGGAGGTCGCTCCTCGGCAACTCGATTCGCTGGAGAAAGCCGTCCAGCCGGGCGGACCTCTGACGGGGTGGCGTTTATCACATGGGCATGTGGTGATAGCGGGCGGAGGAGGCGTGCCCCTGGATAATCTCGAGGCGAAAGACCCAATGCCACCCCTTCTGCTGTATGCGCCCTCGCCCTCGACTGCACCTGCCGATTGGCTCGACTTCGACGGCCCCGATGGACCTTACCGCCTGATTGGCTGGGGGTATATCGCCCCATATAAGCCGGGAGCTGATCCGCCGCGCCGTCAGTGCGTTGCTGCGAGCGAGTGGTTCCTCCACGAGGCAGGCTGGCACCTCATGGATGGCGGTATGCTCCTCACCCCGGACGCGACAGGCGAGCCGTCCCGCCCGCAGCTCAAGGTTGGCATCTACTTCTGGCATCCACGGGCGTGGGACATCCACTTCTGGAGCGGAGAAGATGGCGTGCCAACGATCTCCTTTCACAACCCAAAAGACCCCGGCGGAGGCGTGCAATTGCCAGAAGGCGCGTTCTTCTATCTTGTGGAGGGTCATGAGCAACTTTCACCGAGGCCCAAAGGGCGCTGAGCTGATGCCTTGATAACTGCCGTGTGCTACAGCATGAGCAGGATCGGAGGTGCCCATGAGCGACACGCTTGACACTCACGAGAAACTTCAGTAGCGGATTCACGAGAAGAAGTCACAGATTAGGCTCTTCCTTGCGAAGGTGGAGCCTCGAAGCACGCGGCTCACCATCGCGAGCATTGTGTGTAGTGGCCTGGCTGGCCTGCTTACGGCCGGTCCCGCAACTGGTGGATCCTCGCTGACAACGGCGGTAACCCAAGCGCTCGGGACGTCGCCAGAGACAGCTCCTAGCCTACCCTGACGTTGGGGCCTGTTCGAGGACCACACGCGCATCTACCACCAGCGCCCCCTGGGCATAGGCATAGATGGGGTTGAGATCGATCTCTTTGACCTCTGGTGTGCTCTCGACAAAGGCTGACAGCGTCAGCAAAATGTTGTGGAGGGCTTCCAGGTCCGCCGGTGCAGCGCCCCGGTAGCCAGCCAGTACTGGGAAGCCTTGGATGTCGTGAATCATCTCACGCGCATCACGCCGGCTCAGCGGCACAATACGAAATGTGACGTCCTTGAGCACCTCCACCAGAACGCCGCCCAGCCCAAACATGAGCACCGGGCCAAACGTCGCATCCTTGGACATGCCGACGATCACTTCCACCCCCGGGGTGGCCATCGGCTGGACGATAATGCCATCAATCCGCGCTCCGGGGGCACGGGCCGCTACGCTCTGCTGCATGGTACGGAAGGCCTGGCGCACTGCCTCTCCGTCCTGGAGATGCAGTTGCACGCCGCCCACGTCTGACTTGTGCACAATGTCCGGCGAGGCAATTTTCAGGACCACTGGATAGCCGATGGCATCCGCTGCCCGCATGGCGTCCTCTTCTGAGGTCGCCAGTTGGCCGAGGGTGGTCGAGATCCCCAAGTCGTGCAGAACCTGTTTTGATTCGAGTTCTGTCAGCAGCGTACGCCCTTGGTGACGGGCACGTTCAATCAGCGGATGGCTGGCCACGGTATGTCTCCCTTTCGCCTCGTCGAGGCACCAGTTCCCTGCTTCCTTGGTACTGGGGAGTCTAGCATTGCCTTCTGGGCCCGGTCAATCAGTCGAGCCAGGCGTGGGACAGACACCCCCTTGCGCACCAGGGCGGGACATGCTAAGGTCAGCCTTTGTGAGGGCAGGCAAGCTAGGGTAATACCAGATAGAGGCACAACTATGCGCGTAGACGGGCGCCGCAGTGATGAATTACGACCAGTCACTATCAGCACCGGGGTGAATAAATACGCCGAGGGTTCCGTCTTGATCGCCATGGGCGATACCCGCGTCTTATGTACAGCCTCTGTAGAGGAAGCTGTACCTCCCTTCCGGCGCGGCAGTGGTGCTGGCTGGGTGACTGCCGAGTATGGCATGCTGCCGCGCGCCACCGGCACGCGCAATGTGCGTGAGGCCGCACGCGGCCGTCTGGGCGGACGCACGCAGGAAATTCAGCGGCTCATTGGGCGGTCGCTGCGTGCAGTGATCGACCTGACACGACTCGGCGAGCGTACCATCTGGCTCGACTGTGATGTGCTGCAGGCCGACGGTGGTACCCGCACCGCCTCCATCACGGGGGCCTATGTGGCCTTGCATATGGCGCTGCAATACCTGGTGCAGCGGGGGACTTTGTCGTCCATACCCCTCACCGACGCGGTGGCGGCGGTGAGCCTGGGGATTTTTCAAGGCGTGCCATATCTGGATCTCAACTATGCAGAAGACTCTACCTCTGAGGCTGACTTAAACATTGTCATGACCGGCAGCGGAGCGCTGGTAGAGATCCAGGGCACAGCCGAACGACACCCCTTTACCCAGGAGGGCCTCCTCGAGACGCTGGCTCTGGCCCGGCGTGGTATCGAGCAACTCCTCGCAGGGCAGCGGGCGGCTTTGGGCTTATCATAGCCAGACAGTATGCCCTTATGCTGTTCAGAAAAGGGTTGACGCTTCCTCAAGAGAGTGGTACGCTGTCGCATCTGTCTTTTGAGAATACTGAATCATGCAAGCAAATGGCTAATACCATGCATCTGACTGCTGCGTACAGCTACTTTTATTTTTACGCCTTCGACCCCGGGGGCTTGATGTAGCGGTACGCGCCTGTCAATCCATACTGCAAGCCCCTGATGAAAATCAGGGGCTTTTTTTTTGAGGAAAGGAGCCCCATGCAAGCGACGCAGGAACTGCCCATCCGCGACATATCTCCGCTGCTGTCCCCGCGTGCCTTAAAGGCCGAAGTGCCCATGAACGCGATGGCCCATCGCACGGTGGTGGAGGGCCGTGCTGCCATCCGACGTATCCTGCGCCGGGAAGACCACCGCCTCTTGGTCGTCGTGGGCCCCTGCTCCATCCACGACCCAGAGGCAGCCCTCGAGTATGCCACCCGCCTCAATGCCCTGCGTCAGGAACTCAGCGCCCGCCTCTGTATCGTGATGCGCGTGTATTTCGAAAAACCGCGCACCACCGTTGGCTGGAAGGGGCTCATCTACGATCCACACCTTGACGGCTCCGACGACATCGGGACAGGGTTGCGCCTGGCGCGCCAGCTCTTGCTCGCTATCAACGCCATGGGCCTGCCGGCCGGGGCGGAGTTGCTCGACACCATCACCCCGCACTATCACGCGGATCTGCTCACCTGGGCGGCGATTGGGGCGCGCACCAGCGAAAGTCAAATCCACCGCGAGATGGCCAGCGGGCTCGCCATGCCCGTGGGCTTCAAAAACTCCACCGAGGGCAATGTGCAGGTTGCGGTCAACGCCCTGCAAGCCGCCCGCCAGCCCCACACCTTCTTCGGCATCAATCAAGAGGGCCACACGTGCCTGCTGCGCACGACGGGTAATCCCTGGGGCCATGTGGTGTTACGCGGGGGGCACAGGGGTCCCAATTATGATGCGCAGAGCGTGGAGCAGGCGGAGCAGCAGCTA
>JBMDXC010000209.1:0-29955 GCA_048594805.1 Candidatus Entotheonellaceae bacterium
CTTTCTCGTGTCGTCTTACGGTGTTCCCGGCACCTCTGTGGCCATGGCCCACATGCAGCCCGCCAGCTCACGGGCACGAGCCACCGTGCCCACGGTGGCGTGTTTGCCTCGCGCCACGAGGCGTCGGTAGCGGTGGCACAGCCGGACCTGGGCTGTCCAGCTGATGTCCTGGATCACTGTGGGCGGTTTTTCGAGTCACAGTTGCAAATGTCGACTGACCTTGGCGGGAGAGCGATAGGCCCAGGCGCCTTCGACGAGGACGCGTCGAGCATCGGAAGTCATTATATCTAGACATAGTTATTCTCTGTGCAGAAGGTGCTTGCCGAGGACGATAAAAGGAGAACCAATGCTTTCGGACGCCCAAAAGGCGGCCGCTGGGCTATGGACGAGGGCCGATTTGTGACGAGAGATTTGAAGGGTTATGCTAATCACTACCCGGACATACGCTGGCCAGGCGGCGCGCGCGTCGCGGTGTCGGTGGTGCTGAACATCGAGGAGGGCGCGGAGCTGCTCCTCTCCGCTGGCGACGAGGGTAACGAAGCCATTCACGAGGCGATCCAGAAGGTCGAGGGTGCGCCTGATCTTTGTCTCGAGAGTCATTTCGAATATGGCGCGCGCGTCGGCTACTGGCGCATCTGCGATCTCGCCGACCATTACGGCGTGCCGCTCACGCTCAATGCCTGTGCCCGTGCGCTCGAGGCGACACCGTGGGTCGGTGCGGACGCTGCGCAGCGCGGCTACGAGATCCAATGCCACGGCTGGCGCTGGGAGCCGCACGCCAGGATGGACGAGGCGAAGGAGCGCGCGCTGATCGCACAATGCGTCGAGACGATCCGTCGCGTGTACGGCAAGCCGCCGGTCGGCTGGCACACGAAGTCCTCTGCTTCGGTCAATACGCGCCGCCTGCTCGTCGAGCACGGGGGATTCTTGTACGACTCCGACGCCTACAACGATGACGCGCCATACTACGTCCAGGTCGCCGGCCAGCCGCATCTCGTGCTGCCGTATGCGTTCGATACCAACGACATGCGGTTCTTTGACGGCTATGCCTTCGTGCGAGGGTCCGATTTCGCCGGGTACGTCATCGACGCGTTCGACCGGCTGTGAGCGGAAGGCGCGCGGCAGCCGAAGATGCTCTCAATCGGGCTCCACACGCGGATTATCGGCCGCGCGGCGCGCATCGGCGGCCTCGAGCAGGCGCTGCAGCACATGCAAGCGAAGGGGGGAGCCTGGTTTGCGCGCCGCGAGGACATCGCGCGCCACTGGCTCAAAGAGGTGCCCCCGAGATGAAGTCCTTGCCATCAATTCGGATCTGCCGCTAGATGCAATGCCTGCGAGCTTGGCGCGCCCTGATGGGCAGGGCGCACCGAGTTCGAAAGACATCTTTGGCACGGAGCACAAACTGGGAGGTCGAGTGGCTTTGCGTCCGCAAGATGTCCCACACCTGGCGGACTGTCCCCATCATCAGCGCGAGGCTATCCAGGCGCGCTGGTTTGACGCGATCTCCCGGATGGCCTGCTCGCAATACCACTGTATGGCACCACTGAGCGGGGGGGACAGTGTCCGCAGATCCTCGCATGTGCACCACCGGATGGCGTGATGTTCTGTGGCAGCGAGCTGCAGGGAAGCGGAGGCATCGCGCGGCCGCGCAAAATAGATCATGCCGACATGCTCATGCGTAGGGCTGATCCGGTGGATATCGAGAAACCGGGGCGCCAGCAGCGCCCGCGTTCCCGGTTCCGTTGTGGGTGGCCGTTCGCCGAGCAGTTCAACGTCGAGCCCACTTTCTTCACGCGCTTCGCGCAGCGCGGCCTGTTCCGGATCCTCGTCAAGCTCAATATGTCCGCCAAGCGGCAGCCACTTGTCCAGGGCCCGGTGATGGACGAGCAAGACTTTCGCCTGCTGGACTACAAAGATCGCCACGGTGAAATCGATCTTGTCGTGAATATGCGGCATCGTGAGTCTCCCTACCTCATCTCACCCGATCGGGCCTCAGGCGGTAATTGCTCCTCCCAACGCGGCAGCAGGCAGCAGGAGGTACTGGGCAGGACGAAGATGGACAGCACCCCGGCCAGGCTCGCACCGAACGAGAGGATCAGTACCCCTGTGTAGTCACCTGTCTGCGTCCAGATGAATCCCCCGAGGGCTGGCCCGAGGGCCATACCCACACCATTCCCGATGTTCTGCCAGCCGTACAGGCTACTCATGGGGGCGTGGCCATAGTACTGGCGACTAATCACGGGGAAAATGGGCACTTCCCCCCCTACACCAATGCCGAACAGGATGGCAAAGAGGAAGAACGCCCAGGCATCCTGCACAAAGAGGAGGAGAAGTATGGGGAAGGTCTGCATGCAGAAACAGCACGCCATGACCTTTTTGCTCCCGATGTAATCCGCCACCACCGGCACCGCAAACCGGGTCACAAGACCGCTGGCATTGAGGGTGGCATAGACGCCAGCGGCTAGACTCGGCGTTAGGCCCCGTGCCATGGCTATCGTCGGTAAGAAGAGCAGGAGGCTGTTATGACCCACACAACCCCAGAAATGGATGCCGATTAGGTTCCAGAATGCCCCGGTGCGTTGGGCTTGCCGGAGAAAGGTTTTTGCTCGGATCTGGGCCACAGGCCCTTCATGCAGGCGCTGAATAGGTGTGTCCGGCGCAGCCCCGAATGGCCGCAGCCCGAGTTGCGCAGGTTCATTGTGAAACAGCTGGATCAGGAGAAGCACGAAGGCGCCACCGACCAGGCCAGGCCCCCAAAATGTCCAGGTCAGACCGACATGGGCAAACAGCACCGAGACCAGAGGGATGGCCACTACTGTTCCCATGCCCTGCATGGCCTGCAGGATGCCCATCGCCACACCCAAGTTGGTCCTGAACCAGACAGCGACCCCGGCCACCAGCGGTACCTGATAGATCGTCAGCGGGATGGCCAGGAGGATGCCAAAGGACAGATAAAAATGCCAGAGGCGAGTCATGCTGCCGGTGAGTGCCATGCCCATAATGAACAAGTAGGCCCCCAGGAGCATGATGCGGCGGACCCCATACCGATCCCCGAGCCAGCCCACCAGCGGGCTGATGAGCGCTGTGGCCAACCACTGCAGGGCGAAGGCGATGGAGATCGCGAAGTAGCTCCAACCGAACCCCTGGGGGCTTTGCAGGTAGGGCACCAGCATGCTGATGGCGAAGCGCACGGGGGAGGTGATCATACATATCAGCGAGGCCACTGTGACGATGACCCAGGCGTAATGGAGCCTCTGTGAGCCACTGGCGAGCCCAGTCGGACTCTGCTGGGTCATACGCTTCGAGAACCTCTGCAGCCGCAACATGTCTGTCCTCCGTATCGCATTCGTAGACTCTCGCCAAAAATCCTCGATGAGGATATCATACGCCTTATGTTTGGGGAACTGGTGCGCCCGATACCCGTGCAGAGATACGTCGACGCGGGTCGCACATAGGCACTACGATAGGGCATGGGAAGCAAGGCGATGGCCACGATACTGGCGGCGGATTATGGTCGGGATGATTTCCTGGCGCTGGGCAGCCCGTTGGTGTCCACTTTACGGGCCTGGGGCTATGAGGTAGTCGAGGCCGAGAACAGCTTGGACGTGCTGCACCAGGCGAGCCGTGTGCATCCAGACGCGGTGCTGCTGTACGATACGCTTCCTGCCATGGAGGCGCTGCGCGCCATGTTACACCAACACGTCGCCACTCAGCGTATTCCTATCCTGATCCTCCACGAACAGGTGCAGCAGATGCAGTTTACCGATATGGTCATGGTAGACCCTCAGTACAGGCTGGGTAAAAGCCCGCGCCAGTTTGATCCACATGAGCTGCACAGGCTGCTGGAGCAGGTTTTTCCCTAAAGGTGCATGACCACGCGTGCCTCAGGTTCCCAGAGCTGCAAATGGGCACAGAGCTTCTCGGCGTCGTCCTTCTGATAATTCTTTGGGGGCGGTCCATCCCAGTCTGGCTGCCGCGAATCGCCAACGGCTTCACTGTAGGCATTGCGGGTTTCGATATACCACCCGCCAGAAGCACCCTCCTGCTCCTTCCAGAACACGTGCACAGTGCTGATACTCTTGCGTTCGGCCATACTCTCATCTCCCTCTGCGGTGGCACGTCTCGTTCCGCGTAGCCTTGCCAATGTGGTACAGAAACAGTCGATCTCTGCTTCACTATTATAGTAGTGCACTGAGGCACGTACGACATTGGTGAGGCCACGCCCCTCCTTTGCTAGGCGTATAGAGGTGGGGCGGGAGACGATAACATTGATATGCCATGACAAAGACGCATCCCTTGCCCTGCATCATCGGCTCCTTTCAGGATTTGAGGAGGGACCATATCATTCTCCAGCAATAGACCATCTTATATATTATGGTGTTATACTTTAAGATAGAGGGATACAATAATAGTACCACTATACCTATCGTCATGCTTAAAGACAATACACAGGGACTTCTAGCCCGCGTATGGAGCAGCAGCTGTCATTGCAAGCATTTTGGAACGCCGTGGAGCAACGGCTAGCGGTATGCTCCGCTGAGGAACTCCGTGCCGTCGTGCGGGCGCTAGCACGGGCGACGCCAGCGCTGCAGCGGCAGGCATTTCTCAAGACGATGCAGCTGCTGCCGGAAACCACCCCGGTCATGCTGCCAGCGCCTGCACCTGAAGAACTGCTCGTGGACATTGCTGCTCTGGCAGACGAGCTGCGAGCGGCAACGGAGCAAGCCGAAGGCTGGGACGAGTATCACGAGGAGGACAGCCTGGGACCATACGCGGAGTACGTGGCACCGCTGACTGCCTTATTCGACCGTGCGGCTGCAGCGTTCGCTGCCGGCCATATGACGCTTGCCCGCACCGCTTATCACAACCTGTTTGCGACATTGACATATGAAGATAACTACGGGCGCGGCGTACGAGCCGAGCATTTGCCGGCCGTCGCTGTCAGCGAGGCCTGTGCCCGTTACCTGCGAGCCGTGTACGCGACTGAGCCGTCAGCGCAGCGTCCCTCTGGGCTGTATGCAGCCATGCTTCAGGTCTGTGCCTGGCTGTCGGACGCACGCCCGATGCTTGAAGACATCATACAGATTTCTCCCCAGGCGCTACTTGACCAGGAGCAATTCTTGCTCAACTGGATCGCCTTCCTACGCACTCAGAGCGAGCCTGAGGCCGACGCCTGGCTGCGCGAGGCCGTGCGACTATCGCAGGGCACAGCAGGCTTGGAAACCCTGGCGCGTACCGAGGGGGTGCAGCGCCCGCGTGCCTATCTGGACTGGTGTGCCGCGCTGGCGGCAGAGGGCAAACAGCGCGTCGTGCTCATCGCTGCGCACGAGGCCTTACGGACACTCCCGCGGCCACTACCCATCCGCGCTGCCGTGGCGGATTACCTGTGCACCGCTGCTATGCACTTGCACGACACCGCTAACCTGCGTGTCGGGCGTTGGGAGGCATTTGATGCCAAACCAACCCTGGCTCGGCTCCTGGACGTGTGGGAAGTGACCCCCGCCGGTGCAGCAAGGACAAGGCAGATGTCTCAGGCGGCACAGCATGTCGAGGACACTCTGGCCAACCCTCCTGGTGAGGGGACCTACGTCTGGGCAGATGCCATCGAGAGACCGGTATGGCCTGACAGGACCGTCCTGGCGCATGCCTATTTGCTGGCCGGTGACTGGGACGCGGCGTACCGGCTGGCCGTCCCTGAGCAGGTCCTGGGCTGGAGCAGCAGCCACAATACGCAAGGACTGGTCGTGGCATGCTGCCTCGTTAAGATGTCTGGGGCAATGCCTGGCCAGCTCCCGCCAAACCTCACGCAACTGTGGCATTGGGAACTCCAGAACAGCACGGGTTTTGTGTCTTGGTATAGCGCAGATGCAGGCGAAGCCAGTCTGCTCGTACGCTTGCAGCACGCCTACACAGAGTGCCTGCCCGAGGTCTCCTTGACGAGAGAGCAGCAAGCGGCATTGCTAGTCTGGTGTCTGGACGTAGTGCGGCGACGGGTCGATGCCATTGTGCGCAACCAGCACCGTGGCAGCTACGACCGCGCGGCGTTGCTCCTGACCTCCTGCACGGAAGTGCTGCGCCTCCGCGGGCAAGCCCAGGAGGCGCGCGGGCTGCTGGACGATGTGCGCCAGCAGTTCCAGCGCCACCGCGCCTTTCAGGCTGAATTGCAGGCAGCAATGAAGCGAATGGGGGCGTAGGCTCGCACTCCACAGGGCACGTCCAAGGATACTTCTAGGCGTCCCAGAGTTGCAAAGTGCCTGTGGAGTGCCTATCCTCCCAGGCGTCTTGATGCTTTCGCAGTCGCGCACAGGACAGCAGCTTCGGCATCCCCTATGCAGATGTGCAACACCACCGGCGTGTGCTCTGTGAGCCCAATACAGACACTGTAACCTCTCAACTAAGCGGGAACATATGAAATTCGCCTTTTTTACCCATGTGCCCTGGCCAGAAGGCACGGACCTACCCCAGATCATTGCGCAGACGACGGAGCAAGTGCAATATGCTGAGGAACTGGGATTTCACGGGGCCTGGTTGGCGGAGCACCATTTTACGCGGTACAGCATGGCGTCCTCCTCCCTGATCCTGGCGACTCATATTGCCGCCCGCACCACCAAGATCCGAGTCGGCACCGCCGTTGTCGTATCTCCGTTACATAATCCCATACGCATCGCCGAGGATACGGCCATGCTGGACTTGGTCAGTGGTGGCAGGCTGGATGTAGGATTTGGGCGGGGCACCTCTGGCTATGAGTACAGTGGCTACAATGTGGCTCCGGAAGAAAGCCAGGAACGGTTCCAGGATTCCATCAAAATCGTCCAGGGTCTCTGGACCACCCCGGATTTTAGCTATGAGAGCAAGTATAACAAGCTCCACCGGCTCAACCTGGTGCCTCCCCCAGTGCAGCAACCTCATCCACCCATATACCTTGCCGCCACCCGCACACCCGCGACCCTGGAGTTTGCCGTGTCTACCGGCCACAGCCTGTGCATTGCCGTCGTCCAGGATACCGCCGATGCCCTGGACCTGTGCCAGCGCTTTGTCAGCATGTCCCGAGAGGGCGGGTTTCACCGCTCTATGGCCGACATCCCGTTCTTCCGCTACTTCTACGTCGCGGAGACCGAGGCGCAGGCCCGCCAGGACACCGAGGCCCACCTGAACTGGGTTGTAGATATCATGCAATGGCGACGCTTCATCAAAGAGGGGAGCGAGGTCTATCGCCGCATGGATGACTGGAGGAGGAGCCGCACTGAGCTGCCTGTCAGCTATGACACATTGGCCCAGAATCGGGCCATTATTGGCACGCCCGAGCAGTGTGTGGGCCGCATCAAGGCACTCCAGGCACATGGCATTGACTACTTCGGCTGTAATTTCGACTTCGGGGCCATGGAACACCACAAGGTGCTGCGTTCCATGGCACTGTTCTCCAAAGAGGTGATGCCCCATCTCCGCTAGAATCGCGAGAACACTTGGCGAGGAGCGAGCGCTTGCAGAACCTATCCCATCCCTGGGGTGAGCCCCTCTGGTCCTTTCCTATCCCTGTGACCCCGTACCCGCTCACAGACGGTTTGCATATCGACGTTGCCATCGCTGGCGCAGGATTCACTGGCCTGGCCACCGCGCACTACGTGCGCCAACTCTGTCCCGACCTGCGCGTTGCAGTGTTTGAGGCGCAACAGGTCGGAAACGGGGCCAGTGGACGCACCGGCGGTTTGGTGCTAGAGGACACGGCTGTCGGTCCGCTGCCCGGTGTTGAGAACTGCATCGCCACGCTACAAGAATTAGTGAGCACGCAGGGCATTCAGTGCGATTTACAGGTGCACGGTTGCTGGGAAATCGGGCGGCGGCGCGGGCAGCGAGTGTCGCCGATAAGGTGGGCAGATCAGGGCACGTTACGGGTGGTGCACACCATACCCGGTGGTGCCTTTGACCCAAGGAAGTTTTTAGCGGGACTGGCAGGGATCGTGCAGCGGGCTGAGGGGCAGATTTTTGAGCACGCGCCCGTGACGGGACTGGACATAGAGCAGCGCGGCGGCGTGCGGCTGACCGTCGCAGGGCACACCGTGTACGCTGAGCGCGTGGTGTTTGCCACCAACCCCTGGTGTCTGTCGCTGCTCGGTCTGCACGACCAGGCCGAGGGCGTGCACACGGTTGCGGTGGCGACAGAACCGCTCACGGACGCCATCTTCGACGCCATTGGTTGGGCCACGCGCACACCATTTTATACGTTGGACCTGCCGTACCTGTGGGGGCGTGTGACCGCAAATGGTTGTGCGGTGATTGGAGGAGGAACCGTTGGGCGTGGAAACGTGGACCATACCTGGGCGGACACCTCTGATGCCATCCGCCTCTTTGAGAGCTTGGAGCGCCGCATTCGTGGTCTGCACCCGGCGCTGGGTAACGTGCGTATTACCCATCGCTGGATGGGGCCTCTATGTGCAGCAAACGACAGCAAGCCCATCATTACCAGTATAGACAAGGACTGCTGCGTTCTGGTAGCGACAGGCTATCGTGGGCACGGGGTGGCTCTCTCCGTGCGTGTGGGCAAGCTGCTGGCAGAGGTGCTCGCAGGATACGGCAAACTGCCAGCCTGGAGTTATCGACCGCAGTGGAGCAGGGGGTAGACAGGCACCCCCCACCCGGCTAAAACCCTCTCCCAGGGGGAGAGGGCGTGGAGCGGAGATGAGCCGACTACGCGTCAGTCGGTGTCACCGCCAGAGTACGAATTTCTCCGAACTCTTTCTTTAATTTCTTCCAGGATTCTCCGCCGTCTGTACTCACGTAGACGTAGCCATAGAGGCTCGCCGCAGCGACTACGTTGGGCCGCTCCGGGTGCGTCGCGAACCAGTAAACGACCGAGTTTGGCTCTACTGGCAGCTGGATGGCTTCCCACGACTTGCCACCATCCTTGGAGCGTTGGATAGTGCCGGTCACCCCTGGAATCGCGTCGCCATTCCCAACAAAGATGACATCGGGGTCATCAGCCTTGAGCATGACGCCTCGGCAGTACGAGCGGTTATCCGTTTCGTGGAACTTGGGGAAATTGTGATATTCCCAGTTCTCCCCCTCATCCGTGCTGGTAGCGATGCCAAATGGCGTGGTGGCATAGACAGCCGTCGTCTTCCCCGTGCGCAGGGCCAGTCCATGAATATCGCCCTGGAAGGGGTCGGGGCCAAGCGCAGGCAGATGCACCCAGTTGTCACCACCATCACGACTCTGGTACACGCCATCCACTTCAATGCCAGCCCAGACAACTCGGTGGTCTCTGGGGTCCACGATCATGTTGGTCGTACGCGGGATACCAATCGGGCAGGGCAGCGTCACGCCTAACGACAGCGCTTCCCAGGTCTTACCACCATCGTGCGAACGAAAGGCGTCCGGCCTGGTGCCAACGAAAATCGTCTCAGGGTCCTCAGCATCGACAGTCACCGACCAGATCTGGGTGCCATCCATGGGCGATTCTATCTTTTCCCATGTGCTCCCCGTATCTTCACTACGATAGAGTCCCACATCCGTACCAGCCAGAATGCGATGGGGATGATCGGGGTACACTGCCAGGGCTCGAACATTGCACTCCGATGGGATGGGATTCCTGATGCGGTTCCACATCATACCTCCATCCGGGCTGCAAGACAGGCCACCGCCAACGGTCCCAACGCAGAGCGTGAAATCCTGTGCCATGGCTGCTTCTCCTCTCCAGGAAAAATTGCCGTCGTACCTTTCCTACAGCACTATAATAGGTCAAATCTGCGACCATAGCTAGAGCGTTTCAGCTTTGCAATCTCTTCCTGCCCCTTCTTTCTGGCACGCTTGTTGCACTTAAGCATAGTAAAACCCTCGTTCAGCTCTGAGTGGCATTGCTCAGTGCTCGTGCCTGAGTTCCAAAGGTGCGAGTAGGAGCAACAGGGTAGATAAAGGCCCGCTGTAGAGCTGAACGGCCTTTCAAAATGAGACAGTGATTCCTCTCACTCTTATGATAGGAGGATTACCTACATGCCATCCTGGAGTAGGAAAGACGAACGACAGTACGAGCACATTAAGGAAAGTGAACTGGAACGCGGTGCATCAGACGACCGAGCCAAGGAGATTGCCGCCAGGACAGTGAACAAGCATCGTCGTGAAGCAGGGCGTACGCCAAACAAGAGGACCCAGGGCACAGGGAACCCGAACGTGGCTCTTGAGGAACGCTCGCGTGATGAGCTGTACAACCTGGCGCAAGAACTTGACATCAAGGGCCGAAGCAAAATGAGTAAGGATGATCTGAGTAAGGCCATCCATAGAGCAGGGGGCAGGAAGATTGCCAGTCGTGGTGGCGCAGCTCGTTAAAAGGGTGCCTGCATGGCGATACACTCATCCCCTTGGCCGTAGTGTTATATCACAACATTCCTTGCGTATGTGCAGATGAGTAGGCACTGAAGGAGAAGATTATGTGCTATCGCGATCGCCTTGAAGCGGGGCAGCAGTTGGCCGAGAAGCTGATCATGTACGCCAACCGTGCGGACGTGCTGGTGCTGGCGTTGCCGCGAGGTGGCGTCCCGGTCGGCTTTGCCGTGGCAGAGGGGCTGCACGCACCGCTTGATGTCCTTCTCGTGCGCAAACTGGGAGTCCCCGGACACGAGGAGCTGGCCATGGGCGCCATCGCTAGCGGTGGGGTGCGTGTCCTCAACGAGGAGGTCGTGAACTTCCTACAAATTCCTGGCACCGTCATCGACACCATAGCGGCCCGAGAGCAACTGGAACTGGACCGCCGCGCGCTGCGCTATCGCAGTGGCCGACCGCCGCTTGACGTGCATGGACGCACGGTCATCCTGGTTGATGACGGTCTGGCGACTGGAGCGACCATGCGCGCTGCCGTCCTGGCACTGCGTCAACAGCAGCCGGTCCGCATTGTCGTTGCCGTTCCTGTTGCTTCCGGTACCGTGTGCCATGAGTTGGAAGCTGTTGCCGACGAGGTCGTGTGTGCAGCGACACCAGAACCGTTCTATGCCGTTGGTCTGTGGTACGAGAACTTTGAACAAACCAGCGATGCAGAGGTCTGCGACTTGCTCGCACAGGCAGCACACAGGCCAGTCGCACTAGCACAGACAGGATGAGCAGGAGAGACAGATCCATGGCAAAGGCGAGCCTCGGTAGACGGCTCGGGGCTGTGGCACATCCGCTTACAGGCACATCTGCGGACTATGAGCCGCTTCTCGCGCTTATCGGCTTTAGTACTTAGGCTGGCGCGGGCCGTTGGTGTTATCTCTCGTCCAGAGACAGAGCGACTCAGTTACCACTTCTCTGCCAGCTTGCCCGAGCAATTTGACGCTGTGCTGTACTTTGATGAAACACGTGCTATGGAGCCCCTGGAGCGTACGGTACGTGGCAGAAGGGTGAGGCTCCCGAGACATTTCTTTCAGGACTATGAGGCGGAGGGCGGCTATGGCACTCACAACGTATAAGCAGAAACGGCGCTTTGACATCACACCGGAGCCACGCCCCCGTATTGGCCGGGCGCATCGGCGGCCTATTTTTGTAGTGCAGGAACATCACGCCTCGAGGTTGCACTATGATTTTCGTTTGGAGGCGGATGGCGTACTGAAGAGCTGGGCTGTGCCCAAGCAACCGAGCCTCAATCCGACAATTAAACGTCTGGCCGTGCAGGTGGAGGATCACCCCCTCGAGTATGCCAACTTCAGCGGCGAAATCCCGGCAGGGCAGTATGGTGCTGGCCTGGTGCACATCTGGGACAAGGGCACATACAAGAATATCCTGGCACGCCAGCCACAGCCCCAGAGCATTGCTGAAGGCATCGACGCCGGACACCTTGAGGTACGACTGCATGGCCGTAAGCTCAAAGGGAATTTTGTACTGATCCGTATGTCCAAGGATGGCCAAAAAGCGTCCTGGTTGTTGATCAAGATGCAGGATAAAGAGGCCCGTCCCGGCCCTGTGCCTGCAGAGAGCACCACGACGGCTTCCACGCCTCAACCCGTGCGGACACGTCCTGCGGTGCTGCGCCCTGGCACGCCGTCCCAGCATCCAGCACCGTTTGCGTTCACCAATGAGGATAAAATCATGTTTCCTGAGGTTGGCATTACCAAAGGAGACGTCCTCCGCTTCTATGAGCGCATCGCGCCGCATCTCCTGCCGTATCTGCGCGACCGTCCGATGACGGTAGAGCGCTTTCCTGAAGGCTTAATAGGGGAACAGGCGCCGCATTTTTGGCAAAAGAACACGCCCTCGTATTACCCACAGTGGATACCACGCGTGACGCTCCCAAGCGAGGCTGGACAACTGGTCACCTATGCCCTGGTGAATGATGCTGCCACCTTGCTCTACCTGGTAAATCAGGGCACTCTGACGTTTCACCCCTGGTTGTCGCGCGTACAGAATCTCGACCGGCCTGACTTCGTCATCTTTGATCTGGATCCTGGGACAGCCACTTTCGCCGATACTGTTGCCGTGGCCAAACAGCTCCACGCTATCTTAGAAGGCGAAAAGGTCGCATCCTATCTCAAAACTTCTGGCAAAACTGGTTTACATATCATGGTGTCGTGGTACCAGGCCGAAGGCTACGACGCAGCGCGGGACTGGGCAATGGGCATTGCTGAACGGGTGGTGGCAGACCTGCCTGATATAGCCACCGTAGAGCGGCGTAAAGACAGACGACAGAAGAAAGTGTATGTAGATGTGCTGCAAAATACTCGCGGTCATCATGTCGTACCACCGTACGTATTGCGGGCCGTCCCGCGGGCAACAGTGTCAATGCCGCTGACCTGGGCAGAACTGACGCCTGCACTGGATCCTCGCCGCTACAATCTCAAGACCATTTTCCGGCGGCTGGCTCGGCAAAAGACTGATCTCATGGCGTCGCTCATGGCCCACTAACGCGCTGCGCTGTGGTGACTCTCTCCTTGAGACAAGGGACTCTCAGTCTGAGAGATTCCTCTCATTTTGGAACTGCCGGCGTGTCATTGATGTTTCCGCTTCTAGCCGCGGTGAGCGTATCCACCGCTCCGTACAGCTAGCCCAATGAGCAACTTGAGGGTTCATGGCATAGAAATTGCTCTAGTTCCTCTCAGCAGCGATTGAGCATAAGTCTCTAGAGCAGACCATGATCGCAAGCGCTGGAGTTTCCGGCGTTGCGTTCAGGAATACCGAGACGATATAAGGAGGAAGAGACATGATAAAGAAGGTGCTGTTATGCGCCCTCGCTCTGCTGGTCCTCGCTGGCTATACCGGGACTGCGCATGCGGCCGACAAGACTGCAGCGACTCCGTCACAGACAGCCCCGGATAAAACAGGGCGTACTGTCAGGGACCGAGGCGGGGAAACCATGACGCCAGGCGACCAATCCAACGAGAAAGCGGATCTGAATCTAACCCAAGAGATCCGTAAAGCGATTATGGCTGACGATTCACTGTCGATGAACGCCAAGAACGTCAAGATTATTACTGCCAATGGTGTCGTCACGCTGCGGGGCCCGGTTAACACGCCCCAGGAGAAGGCGACTATTGAGGCCAAGGCCCAGAGCATCGCTGGGGCGAGCAACGTAGATAGCCAGCTGGAAATTGTCCGGCGGTAACTTATCACACATCAGGAGGCAAGTATGGCAAAGGCCGTTTTTTGTATTGCACGTAGCGAAGCCCAGGCCATCAATATTGTAGAACGGCTAAAGGCAGCTGGATTTTCGAGTAACGATATCTCAGTCCTGTTTCCTGACAAAGCAGGCACGAAGGACTTTGCGCACGAACAGCATACCAAAGCGCCAGAAGGCGCGGCTGCAGGCGCGGGTACCGGGGGGTTATTAGGAGGTGCCCTGGGCTGGTTAGTGGGTATTGGGGCTCTAGCCATTCCAGGCTTGGGGCCATTCATCGCTGCTGGACCTATCATGGCGGCGCTCAGCGGGGCCGCAGCCGGGGCGGCGCTCGGGGGCCTCACGGGAGCCCTGATTGGTATGGGTATTCCAGAATATGAGGCCAAGCGGTACGAGGGCAAAGTCAAAGAAGGGAACGTGCTAATTTCCGTCCATGCAGAAGATAGTACTGAGCGGAACCGCGCCAAGACCATCTTTGAGGAGGCCGGTGCCGAGGATATTTCCTACACGGAAGAGGCACACGTGTAAGCCACGCGTGCCCACATTGGGAGCAGGGCACGCGAATACAGGAGCCAGGGCAGCCCGTGGCAGTAGCCCTGGCGCTCTGTTGTCGCGTGCTCAGGAGTTATGCTGTGAGGTATTTCTCGTAGAACACCAGGACGCGATGCCACATGTCCTGAGCCGCCGCCGCACGATAGCTCGGCCTATAGTCCGCGAAGAAAGCGTGGCCGGCGTTACGGTACATCCGAAATTCGTAGGTTTTTCCATGCTTGTCGAGTTCTTCCTGCAGACGGGCAGCATGCGCCGGTGACGGGTTGGGGTCTTCCTCCCCGAACAGCGCTAGGAGCGGACAGGACAGAGTCGGAACCATATCGATAGGAGAAACTGGCCGTTGTGGAGTATGCTGCTCCTGAATAATAAAGCCGCCAGCCGAATCGACGGCGGCTTCCAGGTTCTTGCTCTTACATCCTAAGATGAGTGTGTACCTTCCACCGGAGCAAAAGCCAATGGCACCAACCTTACCATTGGAATCCGACTGGCTCTTGAGATAGGTAATAGCTCCTTCCAGATCCGCCACCGCCTGTGCGTCAGGTACCGAGAACATAGTCTTGAGCACCTGGTCCATGACGCTCGGGTCAGGCGACCCCTCACGCGTGTACATATCCGGGGCAATGGCGAGATACCCCTGCTCGGCAAAACGCCGGGCGATATCTTTGATGTGCTCAATCAAGCCAAAAGCTTCCATGATGACGACCACACCCGGGTAGCGTCCTGGTGCTACCGGGCGGCTGAAATAGGCATTGATCTGCGTGCCATCCTGGCTCGGATAGCGGATCATGTCCGACCGGAGTTCTGGTGAATACATCATCGCCCCTTCGTAAGTCTGGTCATCTCGTACATACGCAGCCAGCGGCTGGGAGCCCCTTCCTCCGCAGCTATCCGCCGCTCAGGCTACATCGCTCACTGATAGGTGTCAAGCCAGAGCGACGGCAGGCGGCCTGCTGGCGGCCTGCCAGGCTGCCCAGCTGGAGCTCTGGCGAGGCTAGGGGGTGGACTCCCAGGGGCGCGGGGTAGTCGCTGGCGGGGTGTGGGGGGCTCCGGAGGGTGGGCGTGAAAAATGGCTTTGTAGTGCGTATACTCCGGGACTATAGCAGCTCCAGCGCTGGTGCGATGATCAGACGGAGCTGCCGGTACGCTGTCCGCAGGGCCAGTTCCACCTCCTGCGGTGTGGCGCCACGCGCAAAGATAAAGCCAGGATAACTCGCTCCCTCGGGGAAGGGTAGGAGTTTTTCGGCGGGTTTGGCCGTGATGGCGATATCTTCAATGCCAGGAACGCTGAGAGCCCTCTCAAGTCCCTCTACCCCTCGCAAGAAACCGGCGCGTGGGATGGGCAGCATCATTGCTCCAGCCGCGCTCTGCTCACGCATCAGCGCGGGAATGGTAAGGCCACAGGCGTGTCGAATGAGGAGTTCGGCAAGGGACATCCCGGTCCCAAAACGTAGCGTGCGGCTTCACAAGCCGCCGATAGCACGGGCGGCGACCTCCAGAATCCAGGGCCCCTCCTGATTAATCCGCAGCTCGGCGTGCAGCGGGCCGTGCACCAGGCCCAGTGCCCGCGCGGCCTGCTCCGTACAGCGCGTGATGGCGTCCTGGGTCTCAGACTGCAGGCGTGAGGGCGTGATGTAGAGGGTTTCCTCGAAGAAAGGGCCCTCGAGCGGATCAGGCTTGTCAAATAGCGCCAGTACCTGCAGGCTCCCCGCCGTCAGCAGTCCCTCCAGAGCCACCTCGCAGCCCGGAATAAACTTTTCCACGAGAATGGCGTCGTGCACTTCATCGTGCTGGCGGCGTATGGCTGGCGTCTCAAGCAAGGCTCGCAGGCGCCAGAAAGCCTGCACAAACTCCTCGGGGGTATTGGCCCGCATCACGCCACGGCTGGCTGACAGCGCTAGCGGTTTCAGCACGCATGGGTACGGCACCTCATACTGCAAAATATGGGGATCTGCCTGCAGGGGGAAACACGCGAACCACGGAACGCGCAGACCCGCATCGCGCAGAAGCTGGCGCATGAGGAATTTGTTGCGACTGGCAGCTGCAGCATCTGGGCTGTGGTGCTGCAAGTGTAAAGCCTCGTTTGCCAGGGCAGCAGTGAGCACCGGGGTGTCACCGATGGGGAGAATAGCATCGAGCGGCTGCGAGCGCGCGTAGTCTAGAATATGCTGCGCGGCTTCCCGGGGCCTCTCGAAGCGTAGCGGCAGGGCCCCGTCCTGCCAGGGGTCGTCCAGCACATGACAGCGATCACTCCCCAGGACCGTGTCAACACCAAGCTGCTGCGCTGCCTGTACGAACTCACGCGCTTCGTACCCGGTGGTGGTAAAGAGGAGCATGAGACGCGGGCGCGGCCTATAAAGTGTACCCATGATATGACTTCCCATTAAAACGGAGCAACCTGCTCCTCGGTGGGTTCTGCTCAACAGTACCAGGGCTCATCCAGGTACGGAATGGGCCCACGCCGTGGAGCAACGACGGGTTCCGGCACCGCGCCAGCCAGTAGACCAGCGGCCTTGTGCGCCGCAGCCCACAGGCGTGCGAAAATCTCGTGCCGACTGGCTGCCGCAGCCTCACCGCTCTGGACCAGTTTCAAGGCCTCGTCACAGAGCTGATCGACACGCGCATCCGGGTGCACCCAACGGTACGTCAAGGCACTGGCATCAAAGTCCTGAAGATACGGACGCATCTCTGGCACCGCTAGGAGGGTCGAGCCCGCCGGCAGCAGGAGGCGCATCGCCAACTGAATCGGGGCCACATACGCGATAAGGTCCTGCGTGGCCAGGACGGTGAGCAGCTCGATGTAGTCGTCCAGCGTTGTCCAGGGTGTAAAGGCTACAAAGGTCGGATTAAGATTCAATCCTACCTGCTGACACAGCGCTAAAGCGTCAAAAAAATCCTGGCGCGTATGCCCTTTGTCCAGCAGGTGCAGGATGCGGTCCTGGACAGCTTCCACCGCGCTGGTGATCAGCACACAGCCAGTCTCGCGTAGTGTCGGCAGATGCTCGGCGTAGCGCAGGAGGTGTTCGATTTTAATGGTCACATCATAGGTGAGGTGGGGAAATTCCGCGTGCAGGGCCTGCACTAGCGGGATGGCATGACCAATGCCATTGAAAAAATCTGGATCGCCAAAGGTCATGTGCTCCACCCCGGCTGCTACCTGTTGTCGAATGTCGTCTAAGACCACCTCACGTTGCACAATGCGAAAGCGTCCGGCATACACTGGCACAATTGGGCAGTGGCGACACAGGTGTTTACAGCCACGGCTTGCTTCCGTGTAGCCAGTCGTGCGCTGTTGCCCTGGCTCCATGATGAGCTTGGCATAGGTAAACGGCGGTGGCAGGTCCTGGCGATCTGGCACCAGAAACTGCTGGCGCTCCAGAGAAATCACTGGCTCAGGTTGTGGGGCTGTGTATGACTGCCCGTCTTGGAGACGGCGGATCAGGGAGAGCAGTCCGGCCTCAAACTCCCCGCCGAGGATGGTATGCGCTCCTACGCTACGCAGGAACGCCTCATTCACCGGCGCATAGAGACCATAGAAGCAGACATGGGCGCGCGGGTTCAACGCTTTGATGTGCTGCACCACATGCGCGGCTATGCGCGTGGCAGTATGCATGGGGACATAGAACGCCACCACATCGGCGGCAGTAATGGCCTCCGGGTCCAAGCGGCTACGCGACAGATCCTGACACACCACCGTGGCACCGGCCTGCCGGAGCCAGGCCGCCGGTGAGGCAAGCCCAAAAGGCTGGCGCCCCATCTCATACGTCGAAATGAGCACAACACGCATGACACAGGTCCTTCCTGTCCAGGTGCCCGGCTTAGTACCGTGCGCGGTACATCCGCAGCGAGTTCCAAACGCAGTGTACGAGCCTCGCAACGGCACAACGCACCCCGCCAAACTGGCGGGGCAATTGCCGTGCGCAGCACTTAGCCTTTGCCCTGGGGCGGCACATAGCCCGGTGGCAGAGCCGCGCCTTCACCAAAGAAAAAATCTTCCATCTGTTGCAGGATGAAGGGATCTACTTCAGGGTCCATGGTGTTGAGACGATATTCGTTCATAATCATGGTCAGGAAGCCCTTCCAGAGTTCCCAGGCTTCCATCGAGACATTTTCATGAATACGCTGGCGGAACTCGGGTCCACCAATAGACTCAATCATTTCCAGGGCGACTTGCCCCTGGAGATCCTCTTCGTCAATGCCCGGCGCCTCTTTCTGGAGTTTTACGCAGTAAACTGTGTGCTGTGCCATTCTCTTTGCTCCTCCTCGCCACACGTGCGTTTTCTTTCACTATACCATACCATAACCCCGACGCGCCCGTCAGAGCACTGCAGCACGGTCGGTATGGCCCAGGCTGGACAACGCCGCGACTTTCAGGTGTAATGCGCTCGAACGTCGCCTCAACACGTGGCATAATATCCCCCTGTCATCTGAGTATACAGGAGCCCTTATGGCTGACGAGGTCCTCTGCGCTATCCAGGATGGTATTGCAACGCTTACCCTGAATCGCCCCGAGAAGCGGAATGCCATCAACCAGGCCATGATAGAAAGCTTAACCGCCCATTTCACCGCTTTGGAGCAGCACCGCGATGTCCGTGTGGTCGTCATACGCGGCGCTGGCAAGGTGTTTTGCGCCGGGCGTGACCTGCGCGAGATGGGCCAGCAGCAAAATACCACAGAGACGACCCGCACGGGCGTGGTCGAACTCTTTCACCAGCTGGAGGCGTTGCATCATCCCACCCTCGCCATGGTGCATGGTGACGCACTGGCTGGGGGCTGCGAGATGGCCCTGCATTGTGACTTGCGTGTAGCGGCGGATGTGGCACGCTTCGGGATGCCGCTGGCGCGCCTCGGGCTTATGGTGCCTTTTGAACTGATGTGTAAACTGATCGAAGTGCTCGGGACTGCCTGCACGAAGCAGTTTCTCCTGACGGCCCAGCCGATTGATGCCACCAGGGCATATGAGATCGGCCTGGTGCACCAGGTAGTACCGGCGGCTGACCTGGAGTCGGCCACGTACACCATGGCGCGCGCTATCGCCGGCAATGCACCCTTAGCATTACAGGGTATCAAGGCCACCATCCAGCGGACTCTCTCACTCCGTGAGCAGATTGCCCACGCCGACCTCGATGCATTGGTCGAACGTACCCGGCGCAGTGCCGATGCCCGTGAAGGCGTACGGGCCTGGTTAGAGAAGCGCTCTCCGGTCTTTCGCGGGGAATAACCTGAGAAAACGTCCTTCGAGGGAGACCTCGTCACTTGGGCAGGGCAGACTAGCGGTCAGAAGGTAAAGAGGCACTCTTTATCCATGCCGTTCGTCCTGTGATCCTGCCTGCCGCAACCGCACTGCGAGGTTGGTCAAACGCTGCACCGAGCGCACATTCCGGACTGCAATGGCCACGGCACGGGGTTGCCCGATGACGACCACCAACTGCTTGCCCCGGGTCACTCCAGTATAGAGGAGATTCCGTGCCAGCATCGGGTAGTGTTGCGTCGCCAGGGGAAGCACCACCACCGGATATTCAGATCCTTGGCTTTTATGCACGGTGGCCGCGTAGGCCAGGGCCACTTCATCCAGTTCGCCGATATCATAGCTGACGAGCCGCCCGTCAAAGTCAATCTGGACCTGGCCTTCCTCGACATCAACCTGGGTCACACGTCCAATGTCGCCGTTGAAGACGTCCTTTTCGTAATTATTAACCGTCTGAATGACTTTATCTCCAGGGGCATAGGTCCAGCCAAACCTGGTGACGCGTGGCGTCGCCTCAGGATTGAGGGCCTCCTGGAGCACGCCGTTGAGCGCCCGAGCGCCGAGACTGCCCCGGTTCATGGGCGTCAGGACTTGCACATCGTGAATCGGATGCAGCCCAAAGCGCTGTGGAATGCGTTCGGTCACAACGCGGAGCAGCTTGGCCTGAATCTCCTCAGGACTGTCCGCACGAATGACATAGAAATCACTCTGGTTGTTGTCGCGCATTACCGGGAGCTGGCCCTGATTCATGCGGTGCGCATTGACGATGATCTGGGACGTCACGGCCTGGCGGAAAATTTCGGTCAGCGTGACTGTCGGGATACGTCCTGACGCAATGATATCCGCCAGTACAGTCCCAGGTCCCACCGATGGGAGTTGATCCACATCCCCGACCAGCAGTACAGCCGCATGGTCCGGAATGGCGCGGAGTAACTGGGACATCAACACGACATCGACCATGGAGACCTCATCGACAACGACGAGATCTGCTCGTAAGGGATTGGTCTGCCCGTGCACAAAGCCCATAGAGGTCGGGTCAAATTCTAACAGGCGGTGGATGGTTTTCGCCTCCAGCCCCGTCGTCTCCGTCAGACGCTTGGCGGCACGTCCGGTTGGTGCGCAGAGGAGTACCGCCATCTTTTTGGCCTGGAGAATCTGGAGGATACTGGTGACAATCGTGGTTTTGCCGACCCCAGGGCCGCCTGTGATCACCGTCACTTTGCTGTGCAGTGCCGTGACGACAGCCTCACGCTGCGAGGGCGAGAGCGTCCGACCTGTCCTCTGCTCGACCCAGGGGATAGCGCGTGCGGGATCGATCGCTCCCCAGGGCGGTGTACCCTGGAGGAGTCGCAGGAGATGTGCGGCAACACCGACCTCTGCCCGATGGAGTGGCGTCAAGAACAGACACGGCTTCCCATCGATATCTTCGGCCACGAGACGCTCCTCCTGGCATTCGAGCTCGACCGCCTGCGCAATTGTCGAGGCAGGAATCTCTAGCAGTGCCACCGCCGTCTCCATCAGCTCATCCTGGTGCACGGCACAGTGGCCGTCCTCGGCGAACTCCTGGAGGACATGACACACGCCAGCCTGGGCGCGGATCACGGCGTCACGTGGAATGCCCAACCGTTGCGCGAGTGTATCCGCCGTCTTGAAGCCAATACCATGGATGTCCAGGGCCAGGCGATAGGGATTCTCCCGGACGCGCACGATAGCCTCATGGCCATAGGTCTTGTAAATGCGGACAGCGCGAGCCGTCCCGACCCCATGGGAATGGAGGAACACCATGATCTCGCGGATCATTTTCTGTGCTTCCCACGCTTCGACGACCCGTTGCTTGCGTTTCGGACCAATGCCGTCGAGCTCGGTCAGGCGTTCGGGTGTCTGCTCAATGACATCAAAAACTGCTTCACCAAACGCCCGGACCAGTTTTTTGGCAAAGTGCGGCCCAATGCCTTTCACCATCCCAGAGCCGAGATACTTTTCAATGCCTTCGAGGGTACTAGGCGGCACGACGCGTAAGTGCTGCGTCTTGAACTGCAAGCCATGCGTCCGGTCCGTGACCCACCAGCCTTCCGCTTCGATATACTCCCCAGGCGTGATCGTAGCCGCCGTGCCGACCACCGTCACGAGGTCCTTGTGGCCGCGGACTTTGACACGCAAGACGCAGAAACCGGTCTCTTCACTGTGGAAGGTCACGCGTTCGACCGCACCAGTAAGGTGTTCCGTCGGATGGGAACTGGAGGGTGTCTGTGCGAAAGTATCCATAGACTGACCACAGCGTGTCTGGGATGTCCATCCTAATATTGGCGCTGGAAATAGGAGAGACACTGGCTCAAGAAGACGATCAGGACGCTCACGGCGACAAGGATACTACGCGCCTGAGCAGTGAGCAAGCGCCGGGCACTCCACCACGCCTAGCCACACGCAGCGGCCACTGCGACGCTGACCGCTGCATCGCAGGCCTGGCGCAGGCGTGCGGCGCCGAACCCCGGTTTCCAGACGGGGTGATAGCACTCATCCGATACCACCAGCAACGCCCCTACCTCGCAGTGACGATAGTGGCCCACAGCGAATAAGGCGGCCATTTCCATGTCCACTGCGTGCACCCCGGCCTCTTGAAACTGCTGGATCTTGCGTGGTGTTTCGCGGTACGGGGCGTCAGTCGTCCAGATGGGTCCTTGCTGGACGGACAACTGCCGTCGCTGTGCCTGAGCCTGGAGGACGGCCTGCACATGGGGGGAGGCGCAGGGCACGACGTCGGCTGGCAGGTAGTGATAGGACGTGCCTTCCTCCCGGATCGCGTGCATGGGCAGAAACAAGTCGCCAATGCGGTAGGACGGTGTCAGGGCGCCACAAAATCCCAGATAGAGCAGCCGCCGTGCTCCCAGGGCAATGAGCTGCTCCAGGAGCATGACGGCCATGGGGGCACCCATAGGCGAAGCAATCACAGAAAAGGTATGGCCCACAGGGTGGTACAAGGCCTGGTGTTGAATGGGGTACGGCTGGGGGTCTGGGGCGCCAAGCTGACGCAAGAGACGGCGCTCCAGTACTGGGATCAACGGCACTATTACGGTCTGCCGCAGGCTGACACTGGTGGTGTCAAGCCCGCGCTGCCCCAGGACATGCTGCATGAAGTCCGCTGGTTCGATGCGTGCAGTGGGATCAGGCGAAAAAAATTGCGATGGCGTCATAGCTCACCGGGGTTGTGCTGGTACGTCCGTGACACGCATCAGCAGCGCCTGCAGACGTGGGAGATCCTCTGCCAGAGCGCCTTCGACAATGTGCACGAAGCGTTCCTGTTGCCGGAGCATGACATGCGTCTGATCCTGTCGCCAGAACTGGCCGCTCTGGTCCTCAAGAGCCTGCATGTACCACCCGGGATATTTTAGCGCCAGGAGCTTGTGATAGCTCTGGAAAAATGCCGTGGCCTGCGCTGGCGTGCCCCAGTCGGTCACACACACGAGGAGTAAGCGCCCCGAGTCCTGCTGCTCAAACAGCTCATAGCGATCGCCGCGCCACCCGGCGGCGCTCCGTCGTGCCTCCTCCTCTGGGAGAAACTGCTGCAAAATCACGGAGAGGAAAAATTCTCCCAGGACATCGCGTTTCAGCTTGTGCCAGGGTGTACTCAGCATCCCTTCAGGAACGTCCAGGGTCACCTCGTTTGGCAACACCGGTGTCTCAGTAAAGTAGGTCTCTGGATGCATAATCTGTTGTGTGGAAACGGGGGGATACTGATAGACGCGTTGCAGCCCCGGCCAGCCACCATGCGCCAGGGCAGCTTTGACGAAGGCCAGCCCATGCACATAGGGAAATAGAAGCTGTTGGCGTAGAATGAGCGGCGCACGCGTATAGACCTGAAACTGCTCCCCCAGGAGTGACGCGCTGCCCTGCAACAGCGTGCCCATATCGGGCAAGGCTGCCATGGTCAGCCCCAGTGGCTCGAGGAGATACACCAGCATCACCGCCATGGCATCGCCTTCGACGAGGGCTTTACGGGCGAGACTGAGATCGGCTTGGTCCTTGACGAGGTCAAAATTTTTTTGCAGGTTATAGTGCTGATCTTGTAACGCGTGCACAAGTTCGTGTGCCATAACCGGTTTTTGGACGAGGTGCGGCAGCCAGTCGGCAATGAAAAACGTCTGCTGTTTGGGATCGTAGTAGCCTGCTGCCTGTTCAGTGAGGAGATCGAGCACAAATTCCTTGAGGCGAAAATCCGGGGTGAGGAGTCCCCACTGCACCATCGCTTTCCTCTCTGCTTCCCACTCCGCTGGCGACAACGCCTCCTGCGCCAGTGCCAACACCGCCGTACGTATCTGCTGGCGGTTACGCACCGCGCGCTTGATGGCGCCCTTGGGCTGCAGCTGCCGCAGGCTCACGACACGCTGGAGCACCTCATCAAAGGCAGCCAGTAAGGGATTTGACGCCGCATCAGCCGCTGTTGAGACAGCCAGGACGTGAAGCCCTCCGAGGACAGTGCCACACAGGAGACCGAGCCAGCAGAAGAGACGCACCAGGCGATGTTGCACGGGATTTTCACCTCTGCATGTGATGTTGCAGCAATGCCAGCAAATGATACTGGTCGTTGGCCTTGTGGGTCTGCGCCTGCGGTCGGCGGTATGGAGACCCTCGCGCCAAGCGCGAGAAAATGCTACGCTCTGCATACAGAGCGTGTCCAGGAGAATGTCATGCTCTCTCCTGTGGGAGCGGGCTAGAGGAAGGATAGGCAGCATGACACAAGCGGTGGTATGCATTGTGATGGGAAGCGCGAACGACTGGCCAGTTATGCAAGGCGCCGCCGAGATGCTGGCGCGTTTTCACATTCCGTACGAAGTTACAGTCAGTTCTGCCCACCGGGCGCCGCAGCGTACGGCTGCACTGGCGCGTGAGGCAGCCCAACGAGGTGTGCAAGTGCTCATAGCCGGGGCTGGTGGCGCCGCGCACCTGCCTGGCGTCATGGCGGCGGAGACCACCCTGCCGGTCATCGGCGTGCCAATTGATTCCTCCTCATTACAAGGGCTGGATGCGCTCCTGGCCATAGTGCAGATGCCCCAGGGTGTGCCAGTTGCTACGGTTGCCATTGGCAAAACCGGGGCGGCCAACGCTGGCATCCTGGCGGCTCAGATTCTAGCGCTCCAGGATCCCGATCTCGCCGCGCGCCTGCGCTACTATAAAGCGGAGCTGGCAGCGGGCGTAGAGCGGACGGACGCGACCTTACAAGCACAACTCCAGGGGCAAGGCGATGGCTCGCCGGCTCGTCGTTGACCCCCAGTGCCCCGCGCCGACTGTGCTGGCGGAAGCGCTGGCTGTGCTCCGGGGCGGCGGGGTGGTGGCCTATCCGACAGATACAGTGTATGGTTTGGCAGTTGATGCCATGCGCCCAGACGCTATTACACGCCTGTACACTGTGAAAGGGCGACCGGAATCAAAAGCTTTACCGGTGATTATTGGAGCGCTGACGCAGCTCGCCGCTGTGGTCACCGCAGTTCCTGCGAGGGCGGAGCGCCTCATCGCAGCCTTCTGGCCTGGCCCGCTGACCTTGTTGCTGCCGCCACACCCACGTGTCCCTGCCGCTTTATTGGGCGACAGTGACCGCATCGGCGTGCGCTGGCCCGCCTCCCCCATCAGCCAACAGCTCGCGGTGGGCCTGGGCGGGGCGATCACCGCGTCGAGTGCCAATCGTTCTGGCGTACCCACGGCGCTTACTGCTGCCGACGTCATTGCACAATTGGCTCCAGCCGTTGATCTCGTCCTCGATGCCGGTGCCGTGACGAGTCCGGTTGTCTCTACTATCCTCGATGTCACTGTGGAGCCACCGTGCGTGTACCGTCCTGGAAAGGTCGCACAACACGCTCTAGAAACTGTACTTGGCTGCCGCGTGGCACAGAAAAAAGTTGACACTTGTTGATAGGCTGCGTATATTTAGCTTAATCCTACTTCAGAGCCCTCATGAAAGTGTTGTCAGATTGCTTCTCGCTTTTTAACAAATACAGCATCCCTCTGATGTAGGCTTTCATTGCCGGTAACCCTCGTTGTTATCTCGGGGCTAAAAGGCTCAGCATTGCCTGTTAGCTACATTGTTTCCTGCATAGATGAGGCTCCAGAGTGTACTTGTAGTTTGAGGACGGCGGGAACCGCTCGCGCGTGAAATCCCGTTTGTAATGATGGATAGCCACCTCATGGAGGACGCTGTGCTGCATGCGCAGCTATGGCCAAGGGCCATGAACATCGTGACATCTCTCACCTTTTGCGTCTAGCCAAATTGAAAATGCATCTTACCAGTGCCAACGTATGGTGTTTAGCCGCTGTCGATACGCCTATCGGTCGTTTGCCCTGCAAGATGCCGTCTCAAAGATTTAATGATGGCGCCTATGGCAAGAAGGGATTTGACTCCCTGGACATGGGGTGCCGTCCTGTGGTTTCTCGGGCTGCTTATCTGGGACCTGTATGGTCCGCATTGAGTAGTACTTACCTGATTATCCTAGCTCATAATGACCAGGGAGGTTGATGAGTCATATGCCAGCAGAAGAGACAGTAATCGACGTAAGCAGTGTGCTGCACAAAGGACGTCTGAACATCGTAGAGCTGAAAGAGATGAGTATTTCCGAGTTATCGGAGGTTGCCAAACAGCTCAATGTGACTGGCGCCAGCGGCTTACGCAAGCAAGAGCTCATCTTCAAAATTCTTGAGGCCCAAACGGAAAAAAATGGCTTGATCTTTGGTGAAGGAGTTCTCGAAATCTTGCCAGATGGTTTTGGATTTTTACGGGCGCCAAGTTACAATTATCTGCCAGGCCCGGACGATATCTACGTTTCCCCTTCACAGATTCGGCGCTTTGACCTGCACACCGGTGATACCGTGTCGGGCCAGGTCCGACCGCCGAAAGAGAGCGAACGCTACTTTGCCTTGCTCAAGGTCGAAGCGATTAATTATGAGAACCCTGAGCTGGCCAAAGATAAAATCCTCTTTGATAACCTCACGCCGTTGTATCCCGACGAACGGGTCCATCTGGAAACAAAAAATGGTGATATCTCAACGCGCATCATGGACCTGCTGACGCCCATAGGCAAAGGGCAACGCGGCCTGATTGTCGCTCCGCCCCGTACCGGGAAGACGATGCTGCTTCAGTCCATTGCCCACAGCGTGACCCAGAATCACCCCGAAATCATCCTTATTGTCCTCCTCATTGACGAACGGCCGGAAGAAGTCACCGATATGCAGCGCTCCGTGAAAGGGGAAGTGGTCAGCTCCACGTTCGATGAGCCGGCGTCACGCCACGTGCAGGTGGCTGAAATGGTCATCGAGAAGGCCAAACGCCTGGTCGAGCATAAGCGTGATGTGGTTATCCTCCTGGATAGCATTACCCGATTGGCGCGTGCCTATAACACCATTGTACCGCCAAGTGGGAAAGTGCTGTCAGGCGGTGTTGACTCTAACGCGCTACAAAAGCCCAAGCGCTTTTTTGGGGCAGCCCGTAATATCGAGGAAGGGGGGAGTCTCACCATTATCGCGACTGCCTTGGTGGACACCGGGAGTCGCATGGATGAGGTCATCTTTGAAGAGTTCAAAGGTACCGGTAATATGGAAATCCATCTCGATCGCCGGCTGGTTGACAAGCGGGTCTTCCCGGCTATTGATGTCAACCGCTCCGGGACCCGGAAAGAGGAGCTCTTGCTGGATGATTATGAGCTCAACCGCGTCTGGATCCTGCGCAAGGTACTCAATCCTCTCAATACTGTTGATAGTATGGAGCTGCTGATCGATAAGATTAAAGAGACGCAGAGCAACGCTGATTTCCTAGCATCCATGAACAGTTAGGAGAAGTGTATGAAGGCTGATATCCATCCTAAGTATGTGGAGACCTCGATCGTGTGCGCGTGTGGCGCGACGTATCCGACACGTTCGACGGTCCCGAATCTCCGCGTGGCTATTTGCTCCAAGTGCCATCCGTTTTTTACCGGTCGGCAAAAGCTCGTGGATACGGCCGGGCGCGTGGAGAAATTCCAGAGGAAGTATGCGCGGAACAATGCGAGTAACTGAGTACACCATCAGGACGGACGTGCCGTATGTTTGAAAAGCTTGAGTCAGTAGCCCGACGCTCTGAAGAGCTCACGAAGCTGCTGAGTGACCCAGCGGTGCTTGCGGAGCCCGAGACGCTGCGTCGCTATGCCAAGGAACAGGCGGACCTGCGACCCGTGGTGAGCGCCTATCACGAATATCGCAAGCTCCAGCAGGAGCTCATGGAGAATCAGGAGTTGCTCGACAGTGAGGGCCAGGACAGCGAGTTTACCGCCTTGATCAAGGAGGAAGTGGCCTCGCTATCGGCGCGCCTGGTGACCCTGGAAACCGAGTTGCGTACGATGCTGTTACCGCGTGACCCCAACGACGAGCGTGGGGTCATCATGGAGATCCGGGCGGGCACCGGTGGGGATGAGGCGGCACTCTTTGCGGCGGACTTGTTTCGCATGTATAGCCGGTATGCCGACTCCCAGCGTTGGCGGGTCGAAGTGATGAATGCGAGCCCGACGGAAACCGGGGGCTTTAAAGAGATCATTGCTTCGATAGAGGGCAAAGACGTCTATAGCAAGCTCAAATTTGAAAGCGGCACCCACCGCGTGCAACGCGTGCCCGCCACCGAAGCGCAAGGACGCATCCACACCTCGGCCGTGACTGTGGCCATTTTGCCTGAGGCCGAGGAGGTTGAGGTCGGTATCGACCCGGCGGATCTGCGTATTGACGTGTTTCGTTCCTCCGGCCCAGGGGGGCAGAGTGTCAATACCACGGATTCGGCGGTGCGGGTCACCTACGAGCCGAAAGACCGTAAGGGGCTACGCATTGTCGTGACCTGTCAGGACGAGAAGTCGCAGCACAAAAATCGTGCGAAAGCGTTAAAAGTGCTGCGCGCGAGACTGATGGACCTCCTCGAAAGTGAGCGTCAGGCCCAGCTCTCCGAGCAGCGCCGCTCCCAAATTGGCAGCGGTGATCGTAGCGAGCGTATTCGGACCTACAATTTCCCCCAGAGCCGCCTCACCGACCATCGTATCCAGCTCACCTTGTATAAGCTCGAGGAGATCATGGAAGGGCGGCTGGACGAGGTGCTTGAAGCGTTATCTCTGGCCGATCGCACGGCCAAGCTCCAGGCTGTGGAAGGATGAGCCAGACCATTGGGGCTGCTCTGAGACACGCCATAGGCTGCCTGGAGCAACACGGGGTGTCTGAGCCGCGCGCTGCAGCAGAAGTGCTCCTGAGTGACTTGTTGGGGACGACACGACCGCAGCTCTATGTGGATGCGGCATGCCCTCTCGGCCCAGACCAGCAGGAAGCCTACCGCCGGCGCCTGCAACGCCGGCTGCGTGGTGAGCCGGTGCAATACATCACGGGCAAACAAGAATTCTGGTCGCTGGAATTCGCCGTGAGTCCGCACGTGCTCATCCCACGCCCGGAAAGCGAAATACTGATTGAGCAGGGCGTACGTCTGGCACAGGAGTGGTGTACAGCGCATCCATATGCTCGTCTCGCTGTCCTGGATGTGGGGACCGGGAGTGGCAACCTGGCGATCAGTCTGGCCCGGACGCTGCCACAGGCACACGTGTGGGCGATTGATCGCGCCCATGAGGCATTACAGATAGCCCGCCAGAATGCGCAACGTCTTGGTGTGGTTGAGCGGTTGCACTGGCTCTGCAGTGATCTGATTACGGCGTTCCACGATGGCTCACGATATTTTGCCATCTGCGTGGCGAACTTGCCGTACGTCACAACGGCTGAGTGGCACCGTTTACCACGCGAAATCAAGGACTATGAACCTCCAGAGGCTTTGTGTGGGGGCGAGGACGGCTTAGAGCTGATACGACCCCTGGTCGCTTCTAGTCCTGGGGTTCTGGCCCCAGGCGGCGTTTTACTGCTGGAAGTAGGGTGGCAACAGGCCACGGCAGTACAGAAAATGATCCGACAGCAGGGGCATTTTAGTGCTACTGGTGTCTACCATGATTTGGACGGGATTGCGCGCGTTGTCTGGGCGCAAGTGCTCTAACAAGGCGTTTTGAAGCGCAGGAGGCTGCGCTGGGAGCACCATTATGGAGGCAGGGCTCGCTGGGGGGGTAACCATTGCGCTACCGAAAGGCAGGACGTTAGAGGGCGCACTGGCACTGTTAAAAAAAATTGGTTTTGATTGCCAGGCATTGGACGAAGGCCGTAAGCTGATCCTGGACTTCCCGGAGCGCCAGGTACGTTTTTTGCTCTTACGTGGCTCTGATGTGCCGACGTATGTGGAATACGGGGCTGCCGACATGGGGATCGTTGGGAAAGATATCTTGCTCGAGCAGCAAAAAGACATATATGAGCCTCTCGATCTTAAGTTCGGCTTCTGTCGTCTGGTTGTCGCCCAGCCCAGAGAGCGCCAGCATACGGCCAATGCCCTGCATTGGTCGAACCTCAAAGTCGCTACCAAATTTCCACGGTTGACTGAGGAACACTTTAACCGCAAAGGCGTGCAGGTTGAGATCATCTACCTGGGAGGCGCTGTGGAACTTGCCCCCTTGGTCGGGTTGAGTGATCTCGTCGTTGATCTGGTCCAGACTGGGCGCACGTT
>JBMDXC010000021.1:0-7979 GCA_048594805.1 Candidatus Entotheonellaceae bacterium
GCTGCGTCCGCAGTGGCACCTCTGCCAGCGCAAGCCCTCGGAGATCATTACCAGTGGTCAGGTCGCCCTCACCTGCGAGCCAGAAGAGACCATCCTCCCCTACGTGCTCGAGACTATGGGCCAGCACCTGGTCATGTATGCTTCTGACTACGCCCACTGGGACAGCGAGTTCCCCGAATCGGTGCGCCTGGTAGCCTCTCTCCCGGGCCTGACCGACGAGCAGAGGCGCCATGTCCTCGGCCGCAACGCCGTGGCATGGTTCGGCCTCACTCCCGACGAACTCCCCGAAACCTCGGTCTATTTCCAGCACGAGGAGGTAATAGTGCTTCGGCGCTAAGTGCGGGGCTCGCATACTGCGTTTGGAACTCACTGCGTATTGACTGCGTACAGTACTAAGAGGCTCCAGGCGCTCGCCCGTGCCGCGGTGCGCTGCCACCGCGCGCCCTGCTGGGTGGCCCTCGCAGTGGAATTATGGACGTGCTCCCGAAGGGGCCAGCACACCGTTAACCCCCTACAGCTCCACTACCCTTACCTGGCCGGATCATCCCGTGTTGGACGCGCTGCCCACGAACTCTCGTTAAAACTGCGCGCAAGGGGCGATTGCCCGTGCCTCTTTAGCCAGCCATCGTTAAATGGTGACCCAGCAAATCGAGCAGCGCCTGGGCTGCCTGGCGTTTATTGCCGTCGCGATCGCCCGCATCGGCATGAAACCGTTCCGCCACTTCGAGATCATCCGGACCTGCGAGCCCAAGATAAAATGTCCCAATCGGCAGCCCGGAGCGCCCACCGGTTGGCCCGGCAACGCCCGTGACAGAAATCCCATAATCCGTCCCTGTCAGATGGCGTACGCCCCGAGCCATGGCAATCGCCATTTCAGGACTGACACTCCCCTTGGTCTTGTATAACTCGTCCGACACACCCAGAATGCTCTGCTTGAGCCCTCCTGTATAGGCAATCACGCCACCTGGAAAAAATTGCGAACTTCCCGGCACGGTACTGAGCAAATATCCTACCAGCCCACACGTATCCGCCTCGGCCACGGACACGCGCTTTGCCTGCGCCACTAACCGTGCGGCGATTTCTTCGACTGTCATGATAGCACACTCCTGTCTGTACCTTGAAAACCCTTACGGCACACGCCCTACCCAGACGGTAAGGGCAGAGATTTAGCATGCGTGCAGCTGACGCCAATAGAGTGCCAGGAGCCGCTCCCAATGGCGTTCTGCCGCCGTCTTGTCATAGCACCAGCGTTGTGGAAAGGCGAAGCCATGATGCACCCCGGGGTACATTTCAATCTCACCGGCCACACCTGCCCGTGTGAACCAGCCTTGCAGTTCTTCGACCATAGGCAGCGGTGCGAGCGCATCGTGCTCGGCGCAGGCGATATAGATCTCGCCCCTGACCTTGTCGAACGAGCGATGCGGGCTCTCCTCCGCCTCGCTGACCAGCCATGTCCCGTAAAACGACGCGGCCGCAGCGATGCGATCGGGATAGCGCACCGCCGCTGCCAACGCGTAGGGACCACTCATGCAGTAGCCATGGCAGCCTACCGTGCCCGGTGTCACCGTCTCCTGGTGATCGACAAACGCGAGCATGGCGGCAACATCCTGCATGACAGGAGGGATTGTCATCTTGGTGCGAATAGTGCGCATGCGTGTGTACTCCGGGCTGCCCGTCTCGCCGACATCTGGTCCAAAGATCGTGTCTCGTCCCGCGCGGTAATACAGGTTGGGTAGCAGCACGTAGTAGCCAACCGTCGCGAGGCGCCGCGCCATGTCCCGAAGCTCCTCGCGGATGCCATGGGCATCCATCAGCAAAAACACGGCGGGATACGGCCCACCCCGTTCGGGACGGCAGATAAAGGTTTCCATCGCGCCATCTGCCGTGGTGATGTCCACAGTCGCTTCGATCATCGAGTGAGTTCCTCCGCATTAGGAACATTTCCGAAATGGCCTCGACGTGCCCCCCAAGTATAGCAGGAGCACGGTGGAGCAGAGTCAAAAAGTAAGGGACCGGCGGGCGTCGTCGCAGTCCTGGAACGCTAGACGTCTATCCGGTAGACCCGCGCCGCCGTGTCATGGAACATGGCGGTGCGCTCAGCAGCCGAGTAGCCCCTGGACAACTGTTTGAAGGCGTTATACAGCACGTTGTAGGAGAAGGACACCTTATCAACCGGGAAGTTGCTTTCAAACATGCACCGGTTAGGGCCGAACTGCTCGATGCAGTATGTCAGCAAGGGGGCCATCGTCGCAGCAAGTTCTTCCGAGCCGATGGGCTTCTGCCGGGTATGCCAGTCGAAACCGAGGCGCGGCATGCCAAGGCCACCGAGTTTCATCATGACGTTCGGGCACGCCGCCACCGCCGCGATGCCGCGGCGCCACGTGGCCAGCACCTCGGTGTCCCGGTTGGCATACGGTCCGACCCGCATCAGGCCACCAATATGGTTCGAGATAATGGTCAGATCGGGGATGGCCTGGGCAAACGCCACTAGCTCGGGGAGCTGGGGAAAGTACACCGTATTCTCGAGACATAGCCCCCGACGCGCCAGCACCCGTGCGCCAGCCCGAAATTGGTCGCTGGCGAGTTGCCCCTCAAAGCCTCGGTTTTCCACCTCCGGATGTGGATCCCAACTCGCGGAGTGACGAATCCCCCGAAACCGGTTGGGGCTCGCCTTCTGTAACGCGTCCAGCACCGGCGCAACGCGCTCCCCGAGGTTCAGGTTGGCGTGGCCGATGATGGCTGCCGCTGCCCGGCTCGGACCGTACAGCCCACTGGCACTGGCCGCAGCCAGGCCCTGGACGAATTCGACTTCGCCCACGGGACGCATCTCCTCCGGTCCGTCAGCGCGGTACATGGCGCGGGCTTCAATAAACACGGTGGAGCGCACGTTGTGGCCACTCTGGATGTCCGCCATCAACTCGTGGAGAAGATAGCGTTGGTAGGGCATACGATCTGCACGAAAGTCCCAGAAATGGTGATGGGGATCACGGATGGGCAGCTCTGGTTCCAGCGTAGGTTCCGAAGTCAACGCAAGCCAGTCCTTGCCTCCAAATGGCATAATGGTACCTCCCTGACAGGGTGGGACAGCTCCGTCGTAGAACAGCGCCCCATGTCACCAGTGATGGTGCGCAATGCAGAAATGCAAAAGCTATTGTGCCACAACACCATCGGGCATGCATCTTGTGGGCAGCCCGCGGTGGCATAGGCGCGCGCGGCGGCCCCGCCGTGCCAGAGCACCTCAAGGCCGAGAGCAGCGCAGCGCGGCTGACTGGAGGCTGGACACGCGCGGCAGGATAGGGTAGGGTACGGTATTATACAATCCCATGCCGTGTCATACACATATGAGAGGAAAACCTTATGGCGTTCGAGTACATCCGCTCGGAGACGACCGAGGACGGCGTGTTGGTCCTGACCTTAAATGATCCCGCCACACGCAATGCGCTCGGCGGCCAATTGAGCGAGGAGCTCGAAGGGGAAGTCGACCGCTGCGGGCAAGACCCGACGCTGCGGGTGCTAGTGCTTACGGGGACTGATCCGGCCTTCTGTTCTGGCGCCAATGTCCGAGGGTTCAATCGTGCCGTCCAGGAGCGTGAGGCGCAAGGCGCCCCGCCACCCCCCAGTCCCTGGGAGCTTCTGGATCCTGCCTACATGGCCGATAGCCTCCATGAGGCTATGGGACCGGCCATTGTGCGCAAACTGTGGAACCTCCAAAAGCCGACGATTGCGGCAGTGAACGGTGCGGCGTATGGGCTGGGGTGTGGTATAGCCCTCTCCTGCGATATTCGCATCGCCTCGGAAGCCGCCCGGTTCTCCGAGGCGTTTATCCGCAACGGCTTGATCCCGGCCGATGGCAGTGCCTGGCAACTGCCTCGCCTCATTGGCCTGTCCAACACCCTGCTCCTGCAGTACACTGGTGACGCGGTCGACGGCCAGGAGGCGTTCCGCCTGGGACTGTGTAGTAAAGTGGTGCCCCATGCGGAACTGATGGCCACCACCATGGCGTTAGCAACGCGGCTCGCTAAGGGACCGACATTCTCCATGTCACTGATTAAGATGCTCGTGCATAAAGCCCAACAGCAAGACCTCGCCGAACATCTGGCGCAAGCCGCCCGCGCGCAGCAGTTAGCGCGGCAGACCGAGGACCATAAGGAAGGCGTGCGGGCCTTCCTGGAGAAGCGTCCACCGCATTTCACCGGGAGATAGCGTCACATGACTCATGTGGCGGTCGTCCGTGCGGGGGCCTGTCGCAACTGCAGCGCGCCTCCTGGCTCTCAGCGGCGGTGATGCGCAGAGGCAACAGAGCAAGGGAGACAAGTATGGTTCAACCACATGGTCCACTCGCAGGCGTCAAGGTAGTTGCCTGTTCGACTGCTCAGGCCGGGACCGTTCCCTATATGCTGATGGCTGACCTGGGGGCTGAGGTCATCAAGATTGAGGTGCCGGGAGCTGGCGACAGTTCGAGAAGAGCCGGACGCATGCCAGGCTTCCCGAGCACGTATTTTGAGACCAATAACCGGGGGGTGCAGAGCCTGACTCTCAACCTGAAAGCCGCCGAAGGGAAGGATATCCTTTACAAGCTCGTCCGGGAAGCGGATGTCTTCGGCCAGAACTTCCGTCCCGGGGTGGCGGAGAAGCACGGTTTTGGCTACGAAACCCTCAAGCAAGTCAATCCGCGCCTCGTCTATGTCTCCATCTCGGGCTATGGTCCCCGTGGCCCCCATGCCATGCTTCCAGGCACCGACGCTATGGCGCAGGCGCTCGGCGGTATTGCTGAAGCCTTTGCTACGCCGGGTCAGCCCTTCAAAACCGGCATCGTCTCGGTGGCTGATGAGACGTGTGCCATCTTGACTTTCGGGGGCATTATGGCCGGGTTATACTGCGCCAAGACCACCGGCATCGGGCAGAAGATTGACACCTCCCTGCTGGGGGGACAGATTCGTCTCATGGGCTGGACGCTGACCACGGCGATGTGGAAAGAAGAGAATCCCATTACCGGCCAGGCACGCATCACGGGCACCGCCGAGCGTCCGGCCATCAGTGCGAGCTTCAACGACAAACATGGCAAACCCTTTGTGTTCCAGATGAGCGGGCAAGACTGGAAGCAGGCAATGACTACGCTTGGCTTCTTTGCGGAGATGCAGGCCAGGGGCTTTGATGACCTTGGGGTCGCCGTCACTTCGGCGTCACAACGGGAAGCCATGCTGAAGACCCTTGATGCGCTCTTCGCCACGGAGAGCCGCGACACCTGGGTCGAAATACTGCGTCAGGCCGATATCGTCTCTGCCCCTATTAATACTCTGCTTGAAGCGTCACATGACCCCGATGTACTTGCCAATGGATATGTTACTGAGGTGGAATATCCCAGGTATGGAAAAAAGCTCAAGGTCCACGGTTCTCCATGGCAGTTCTCCGAGACCCCGGCACACATCGGCATCGCCCCTGAACTAGGAGAGCACAACGTGCCCATTCTGACGCGCCTGGGTTACACCGAGGTCCAGATTCAAGAACTCAAGGAGAAAAACATCATATAAGCGATGGTGACTGATGCCGCACCTGATGTCTACAGGCTATAGTTTCGATGCTTCGCAACCTACCGCAGCAGTACGCATGAAGAGGGAGCCCTGATGAGTGCAGGAGAGCGACTACCGGGAACACCAACGCCCATGCATACCTGGATTGGGGCCGGAGGCCTGACGATTGCCGGGGACACGTGGGGTGACCCCAGCGGGCCGCTTGTGGTCCTTCAGCACGGCGGTGGTCAGACGCGCCACGCCTGGAAAGGTGCTGGCGAGACCCTGGGTAACGCTGGCTACCACGCGGTAGCTTTTGATGCCCGAGGGCATGGGGATTCAGACTGGGCGCCGCCCGACGAGTACGGCCAGGACTATATGGTCAAGGACCTGATCTGTGTGGTGGAGGCGCTTGGGGGCAAGCGGCCAATCCTGGTGGGGGCATCGATGGGTGGTGGTGTCAGCCTCATCGCGATTGGCGAGTCCCACCTGGAGGCATCGGCGCTAGTGCTGGTTGACATGGCGCCGCACATCGAGCCCGAAGGCGCGCGCCGCATCCAGGCCTTTATGGATCAAAAACCCGAGGGCTTCGACACCCTGCAAGAGGTAGCTGATGCCATCGCCAACTACCAGCCGCATCGCCCCCGACCTCGGCTGCTCGATGGCCTCGCCAAGAATGTGCGCCTCGGTGCCGATGGCAAGTATTACTGGCACTGGGATCCTGCCCGGCGTCGCGCGCGGGGCGATCAGAAGGTCTACCGGGAGCGGCTGCACGCGTGTGCGAATAACCTCCACTTGCCAACGCTCCTGGTCCGGGGTGGCCTCTCTGATGTGTTAAGTGAGGCAGGGGCACAGAGTTTCCTCCAACAGTGCCCGCACGCCGAGTATGTGAACGTGGCCAATGCCGCTCACATGGTCGCCGGTGATCGGAATGACATTTTTGCAGAGTCTGTCATCGCCTTCCTCAAGCGAGTCGCACCGCCGCGCTGAACGAAGAACTGGCTCGCGTACCCAAGACGGAGCGTAAGGTCATGCCGTAGATCACGGAAGACATCTTGGCGTTCCGGTTTCCAGCCAGTTTGCTGATGGCTAAGTTCGATACATGGAGGTTCTATAATGCGACGTGACGAGGTACTCCGAACACTTCACGAACACTACCCAAAAATCATTGAAAGCTATGGCATTACTTCACTCGGCTTGTTTGGCTCAGTAGCGCGGGATGAAGCAACAGACGCCAGTGATGTGGATGTCCTCGTAGACTTTGGTGCCCCGCCGACCTTCGATCAGTACATGGGTTTGAAAATCTTCCTGGAAGACCTGTTACAGTGCCGGGTTGATCTCGTCACCAGACGTGCCCTGAAGGAACGCATACGGCCTTATGTGGAAAAGGACGTGGTGCGTGTCACGTGACTGGCAGCTCTATCTGGAAGATATGCTGATCTGTTGCAACAAGGCCTTAGATTACACCCGTGGCCTGGAACTACCTGATTTCCTGGCCAATGCGATGATGTATGACGCCGTTGTTCGCAACCTGGAAATCCTTGGAGAGGCTGCCAAAAATATTCCGGATGAGATTCGGCGGCAGCATCCACAGGTTGAATGGCGCAAGATTGCTGGCCTGCGGGATGTTCTGGCGCATGCCTATTTTGGTCTTGAGGACGAAACCCTGTGGGACATTGTGCGGAATAAGCTCCCGGTACTCAGATTACAGTTACAACAGATCCAAGGTGAAAACTCATGACGAAGATGTCCTCAGGGGTACGTTCCAGCAGGCCGAGTTTGCTGCTGATCTCTCCCGAGTGCATGCGCGGAATGCCACAGACGAATACCAGGACCCGGTACTGTTCTTTCAGCGCACGTTTATTACGGAAGGCATGCGCCTGCTGCTGGATTCCGTCGTGAAGCGCCTGACTGGACGTACCTCTCCTGACAAATCTGAAACTATCAAAGCGCTGTCCCCAGAAACAATTGGCCATCCATCCGGGAAAATCCCTGTGGTACTGAGTACCCGGTTTCTAAAGCCCTTCAGTGAACAGCTTTATTCTTACACCGCAGAAGGCTTTCGAGGAGCTGGTCTCCAAGGGCTCGGACGCTGGCGCCAACTGTGTCGACGTTCGCAGTTAGTGTGAAGGACGACGACGTCATTGCAGTCGCACGGGGGCTGTCGATCTTGATCTCTGATTTCGTCGGCATCGATAGCAATAAAATTATCGTAAACGCCAGTACAGCTCGCATTCCGCACCCCTTTGGAACCGATTGATTCTTTTCTAGCTATTTTTCAGGTCTATATATACTATAAGCCAAAGGGTCGAAAAAATTCAGTAGCTTATACCAATACCTTCGCCAAAATTGGCTAACGTTCATGGGCTTCTGTAGTAGAGTAGCGTTGATGTCACCCCTGACCTCAACCCTCATCCTACGAGAAGCCCACAATGGACATTGTAGCACTCTTGCAATGCTTGCAACCCT
>JBMDXC010000210.1:0-15885 GCA_048594805.1 Candidatus Entotheonellaceae bacterium
GACACCACCCGTACCGTATAGGGAAAAGCTTCCCGCGAGGGCAAGACAGGGCGCAAAGCGCGTTCGGCTAAGGCACCATGGCCAATCTCTCGCCGTCCAGGTCCGGTGAAGCGTCCGACTTCTCCCACACTGAAGGGAGGAAAGTTGTAGTGCAACATAAAATTCTTCGAGCTTCTACCCTCCAGGTCATCAACGAGCTGTTCATCACCTTGGGTGCCCAGCGTCGCCACCACGAGAGCTTGGGTTTCTCCACGCGTAAAAAGGGCTGAACCATGGACACGCGGTAACAAAGAAACACGACCGCTAATCGGACGAATATCCGTAGTTCCGCGTCCGTCAGCCCTACGTCCTTCTTCCAGAATCTGCCGGCGCATCTCCTGGCTCTCTAGAGCGTGTACGAGGGTCTGAATCATTTTACTGCGCTGCCCTGCCTCTTGACTTTCCCCCGCTTCCACGAGGAGCGCTTGCATGATTTCGTTCTCAAGGGTCTGTAACGCTTCTTGGCGCTCCAGCTTCCCTTCGATTGCCAGGGCCGCTCTAAGACGCTCATAACCCATGGTGTGCACTTGGTGCTCGAGTTCTGCATTCTGCATGGGAGCCGTCACAGGCATCTTGCCCTTGCCTACGGTACGTTGCAGATGCAGTTGCAGATCGATACAAGGCTGCAACGCCTCATGGGCGGTTTCTAAGGCAGCATGGATAATGGACTCTGGCAATTCGCGTGCGCCGCCTTCGACCATCACAATAGCATCACGTGTGCCAGCAACGATCATGTTGAGCAAGCTCTTCTCAAGCTCTTTATACGTCGGATTCACCACTAATTGGTCATCAATATACCCCATGCGGACAGCACCAATAGGGCCTAAGAAAGGAATATCTGAGACGGTTAACGCCGATGACGCAGCGATAACAGCCACGATATCTGGATCGTTCTGCTGGTCTACAGAAAGCACCATACATAGGACTTGCGTTTCTTTGCCATAACCATTGGCAAAAAGCGGACGAATAGGTCGATCAATAATACGTGATGTAAGGGTTTCCTTCTCACTAGGCCGGCCTTCACGTTTAATGAAGCCTCCAGGAATTTTGCCAGCAGCATAGGCTCTTTCACGATAATCTACCGTGAGAGGGAAAAAATCTTGCCCCCCGCGGTCTTCCGGGGCAGCAGTAGCAGCAGCCAATACCATCGTGTCTCCATAACGGACTACCGCCGACCCGTTGGCTTGTTTGGCTATTTCTCCCGTTTCAATAGTCAATGTACGTCCATTGATGACATGACTCACAGCTTGATGATTCAAGGGTGCTCCTCCATGCAGGCTCTAATCTTGTCGCAAACTTACCTGCAGCCTGTTTAGCGGCGAATACCGAGGCGCGTAATGATACGTTGATAGCGCTCGTGATCCTGTCGTCTCAAGTAATCGAGTAAGCGGCGTCGCCGCCCCACGAGCTTGAGCAACCCGCGTCTAGAATGATGATCCTTTTTGTGGGTTTTGAAGTGTTCAGTAAGATAACTGATACGGGCACTTAAGAGCGCAATTTGGACCTCTGACGAGCCGGTGTCAACATCATGGGTACGAAAGTCTGTAATGATTGTATCTTTCTGTTCCTTTACTAAGGGCATAATGCATACTCCCCCTGTAAGTGATATGCAGTTGAGATGTATATCATAGCAAAATACCTGAAGAATTGTTCGCTCCCAGGAATACCTAAACCTATGGCGGAACATACAATTTCCATTTTGATACTTTTGAAGGAGAGAATCGGCGTTGGATAACTGCGACAGTCTTCTGTGAAGGTATACACAGACGATAACCAGAAGCCTGCTGAGGTCCAAGCTGGAAGGTATCCAAAATGGGAGCAAGAGCGCCCCCCCGTCGCATACAGAGATCGTCATATTGTTGCGGTGTCAACATTAACGACGGCAAAAAGGACAAGGCGTCTATAACAGGCATGAGCCTGTGTGACACAGTCCCGACCTGTGCTTGGTGTTGTAAAATGCTCAGTGAGCATGCATCCTGCAGAGAAAAAGGGCCTATACGGCAACGTTGGAGATGCAATACATGTGCTCCACATCCTAAGGCCAAGCCTATATCTTCACCTAAAGTACGGATATAGGTTCCTTTTGAGCACGTGATACGCAGTGTTATTTGCGTCGCACGTTGATCCAGGAGATCTACACGCCGGACAAAAATATCGCGTGCTTGGCGCGGCACCGTTTTCCCTTGGCGGGCGAGACGATAGAGACGCTGGCCACGATACTTCACGGCTGAATACATGGGAGGGACTTGCTGTAATGCACCTTGAAAACGTGCGAGGACATTGTGGAGCTGTGTGGGGGTGAGAGGAGGGACCTCATGCTGGTGTGTCACAGTACCTGTTGCGTCCTGCGTATCTGTACATACCCCCAGTTGTAAAACCGTCCAATACGTTTTTTCTAAATTTTCAAAAAAACGCGCAAACTGTGTTGCCTCACCAAGACAAAGGACTAAAACTCCACTTGCTTCTGGGTCGAGTGTCCCAGTATGGCCAACAGCCTTTATCCCTAAGATGCACCGCACCGCGGCAACCGCGTCATGTGATGTCATACCCCGCGGCTTATCGAGATTTAAGATACCACTAAGCATGCGACGTGTCACTTTCCGCTGATTCTACGGGAGGGGCTGGCATAAGGTCATGTAGGATACGAGAAATTCTCACGCCATAGGCAATAGTGGTATCGAGTTTAAAGGTGAGTTCGGGCGTATAGCGCAGTGCCAGGAGTTTGCCCAACTGACTACGAATGAAACCGGCGGCATGCTCAAATCCCTGGATAGCAGCCTGTTGCTCAGCTGCACTTCCTATCCGGCTAACATAGACGCAGGCGTGACGCAGATCCGCCGATACTTCAACTCGGGAGATCGTTGCCATGCTCAGTCGCGGGTCCTTCAGCTGACGTACTAAGAGACGCGCAATTTCGGCTTGGAGGAGTTCCCCCACACGGGTTGCACGGTATCGGGTCATAGCAATTTACCATAGCTCGATCTGATAATCGAGCAGCTCAGCGACGTACATCGATTCAACAAAATTTACTACCTTGCTAAGAATACCATTGGCATGGTCCTGCGCGGTGCTCACCACCGCTACCCCTAGAACGGCACGTTGCCATTTATCCTGGTAGTCCACTTCTGCAATGGCAACATTAAAGTTATTTTTCACACGCGTAATAATACTTTTGAGCACTTGCCTCTTCTCTTTGAGAGAGCGAGCTTCCCGCAGGCGCAATTCAATAGTGCATACTCCAACAATCATGCTTATACGTACCTCTACTCCCCTCATGCAGGTTAGAGCCGGGGTGCAACCTCATCGAGGATAAAAGATTCAATGATGTCTCCCTCTTTAATGTCCTGATAGCGCCCCAGTCCAATCCCACATTCAAAACCTGCTGCCACTTCCTCGATATCTTCTTTCACGCGTCGGAGTGAAGCGACTCTGCCTTCATGGACGACTACATTGTCGCGGAGTACACGTGCTGAAGCATTACGGCGGATCACCCCTTCACGAACCTGGCATCCTGCGATGGCCCCAATCCGGGAGATATGGAAGAGCATTCTCACCTCAGCACGCCCAAGTATTCTTTCAGTATATGTCGGCTTCAACAGCCCAACCATAGCCTTTTCTACGTCGGATATCGCTTCATAAATCACTGTATAAAGACGTATATCGACGTGCTCCTGGACAGCGAGTTCTGCGGCTTTTGGTATAGGACGGACACTGAAGCCTATCACGATGGCATCCGAGGCTGAAGCAAGCATAACGTCTGATTCAGTAATAGCACCGGTCGAGCCATGAATCAAGCGTAGGCGGACTTTGTCACTGGCAAGTTTGGAGATAGCATCCCACAGCGCTTGCACAGAACCCTGCACATCAGCTTTGATAATAAGATTTAAATCCTTGACCTCACCGGCAGAAATACGTCGGTACAAATCATCGAGCGTCACGCGGTTAGTCTGGGAGAGTTGCTTGGTACGGAGTCGGTCTTGACGTATGCTACTAATATGCCGGGCCTTCCTCTCGTCTTCCACGACTGTAAAGGCATCGCCAGCGGCAGGGACATCAGCAAAGCCAAGCACCTCGATAGGCGTCGACGGCCCTGCCAGCGCAACTTTGCGGCCGCGATCATCAAACATCGCTCGGACACGGCCATAATGCACACCGGCTAGATACGCGTCGCCAATGTGTAAGGCGCCCTTTTGGATCAAGACAGTGGCAACAGGCCCCCGTGTTTTATCGAGCTTGGCTTCGACCACAGTTCCCTTGGCCAACTGATGAGGATCAGATTGCAATTCAAGGATTTCAGCCTGGAGTAAAATCATTTCGAGCAAATCTTCCAGGCCGATTTTCCTCTTGGCGGAGACTTCCACAAAGATGGTACTGCCTCCCCATTCCTCTGGGATCAGTTCTAAATCAGAGAGTTGTTGCTTCACACGGTCAGGGTTCGCGTCTGGCAGATCGATTTTGTTGATGGCTACCACAATCGGTACACCAGCCGCTTTGGCATGGGCAATGGCTTCGCGAGTCTGCGGCATAACGCCATCGTTCGCAGCCACAACTAAGACCACGATATCGGTGATTTGTGCCCCACGCGCACGCATAGCCGTAAACGCCTCGTGACCGGGGGTATCTAAAAAGACAATCTTGCCTTTGGGCGTTTCTACTTCATAGGCCCCAATATGCTGCGTGATCCCTCCGACTTCTGTGGCTTGAATATTCGCCTCACGGATAGCATCAAGGAGCGAGGTTTTCCCATGGTCGACATGCCCCATGATGGTGACGACAGGCGCACGGGGCTCAAGATGATCTACATCTACGTTGTCTTCAGAACGCTCGATAGACTCTTCCTCTGAAAGCAGGAGCACATCTTTGCCGAGTTTCTGAGCGACAGTGTTGGCAAGGTCAAGCCCAATTACTGTATTGATCGAAGCCACTGTGCCTAGACTCATAAGCTGCATCAACACATCTTTGGTCTTAAACTGCAACGCTTCAGCGAAATCCTTCACTGTGAGAGCTTCTGGAAGACGTATTATTGTACTCGTCGGTTCTGATGGAAGCGTAGGAGGCAGAAGCTCTATAGGAGGTGGCGTAGGCTGAGTAAGCGTAGACGAGAGCATTATCGGGCTTTCTGTTGGAAGAGGACTGGTCGCGACAGTGGTCGCTTGAGGACGATACAGGTCGAGCACTAACCCTGCGGTTTCTTCGTCCATTGTACTCATGTGACTCTTGACTTCAATACCTTGATTTCGCAACTCCTCAATAAGGTTTTTGCTTGAGATGCCTAGATCCCGCGCTAATTCATAGACTCTCACACCTGCCATGCAACATCCTCCGCACAAAAGCTGTAAGCATATCCAAATAGAGAACGTTAGTTAGGACAAAATTCATTGCACTTTAAGCCCTGTTGTAAGGCATCTGCAATCTTTCAAGTGAGGTCAGCCTGGCAAGCAGGAGTGCAAGAAAATGCGGTGCTGTAAATCCCACAGCACTCCGGCTAGGCTTGCCGATGATGTGGCCTAGCTCTTCTTTTGTAAAGAGAGTCACATATGGCACACCGTGTTGTGTACACCAAGAACGGTATTCCTCAGCTCGTCCGCTCGCAATGTCCTCTGCCAAGATCATGTACAACACACGTGCCTGAGCCAAGGCTTGCCGCAGCGGTACATAGCCAGAGACAACGGCACCAGCCTTTTGCCCCAGACTCAGACAGGTTCTGAGACGCTTGTAGAGCAACTGCCTGACTTCCTGACATACTGTATTAAAATCTGGCACCGTCACGGGGCGCTTCAGTGCAAGAGCCAGCTTGGCAGGTTTGAGGGCTTTACGCAAGCAGACTACATCACAACAAACGTATATCCCCCGCCCTGGAGCGTGTCCTGAAGCATCCAAAATGACTTCCCCTTGTGGGGTACACACAAAGCGCAGCAAGTCATGAGTTTCCCGCTGTGCTTTGCATCCTATACAGGTACGCTCGGCGCGGTGCCGAGAAAGGGCATGTCCCTGCGCCCTTTGGTGTTGCTGACTAACGCTTGTCTCGGCCATGGACAGGTCACGATACCGTAGGCTACGAGGGCGAACCCTCTAGGATAGAAATATCATCACGTGGTGTAGGGACATCCGTCACTACCTCTGCCGCAGCAGTCCCCTCCTCTCCTGGCGTACTTAAGGGACTGGCGGTGAGAGAAGGCAGGTCCGCCACACTCCGTTTTGGGGTCTGAAAAACCTCTTCGGCGCGGCGCAATGCTTCCTTCCGCTCGCTGTCGGAATCCACTTCACCTTCACTTTTGATGTCAATTTTCCAATGGGTCAGCTTCGCTGCCAAGCGTACGTTTTGGCCCCGCTTCCCAATTGCTAATGAGAGCTGATCGTCGGGCACAATAACATGCATAGTCTTGTCCGCCTCATTGACGGACACACGCGAAACTCTGGCTGGACTCAGCGCGTTGCGGACATATTGCACTTGATCATCAGTCCATTGAATGATATCAATTTTTTCGCCGCGCAACTCTTGGACGACAGACTGTACACGCATGCCTTTGAGCCCTACACACGCACCAATAGGATCGACATCTTTGTCATGGGAGACCACAGCAATCTTGGCACGACCGCTCGAATCACGTACCGCGCCCTTGATCTCGACAATCCCCTCGTAGATTTCAGGCACTTCCATTTCGAAGAGACGCATAAGGAATCCCGGATGCGTACGTGAGAGAATAACTTGCGGTCCGCTCGAGGCGCGTTTCACCTCAGTAATATAGGCGCGGATGCGATCACTCCGCTTGAACGCCTCGCGAAAAGATTGCTCCCGGCGTGGCAACAACCCTTCGGTTTTCCCCAAATCGACAACCACATTCCCTTCACGCTCGATGCGCGCCACTAAACCATTCACCAACTCACCCTGGCGGTCTTTGAAGTCTCTATAGACCATATCACGTTCAGCCTCACGCACTTTCTGAATAATAACTTGTTTGGCGGTCTGGGCAGCGATACGGCCAAAATCATCAATGTCATGTTGGACTTCAATCACGCTTCCTAAGGTCGCATCAGGGCGTATAGTCTGGGCCTCTTCTAGACTGATTTCGAGGCTATCATCAACAATATCGTCCTCATCCCGAATCGTTTTCAAAGAAAAAAGCGTGATGGCCCCTGTCACTTCGTCGAGACGTGCATTGATATTGTCAACAGTGCCAAAACGTTTGCGCGCTGCTGAGAGGACGGCGGAGAGCACCGCATCAATCACTACAGACTTCTCCACACCCTTTTCGCGACTGATCTGTTCGATAAGATGCAGCATTTCTTGATTCACCTACGGCATACTCCTCTCGTCTTAGCGTGCGCTAGGTCTAGAGCCTTAAGCCAGCACTCGATGCTATTTGAACTCCAGTTCAACAACCCCATAGTCAATCTGGGGCAGCGGAATGGTGAGTGGTGTATCGGGAGGGAGGTGCAGGACAAGATGGGACGCAGTCACCGCAGCCACTCTTCCTGTTTGTTGGACCTGACCCGTATGGGGGGAGTTGAGGAACACCGTCACCATACGCTGACATTGGCGCTGAAAATCACGGGCGGTACGTAGAGGCCTATCAAGCCCTGGCGATGAGACCTCCAGCACATAGGAAGTAGCAATGAGATCTTCTGCGTCGAACGCCTGTCCTATGTCGCGGCTCAGCCTCTGGCAATCTTCCAGTGATATCCCTCCTGCCGCATCAGCAAACACCCGTACCAGCCATTGTCCTTTGCGTTGCTGGAGCTGCAGCTCAACCAATTCAAAGCCCTGCGCCTGAAGCAAGGGCTCAACTATCTCCATAATACTTTGCCGTATCGTCTCACGGTACATGGTCGTCTAGCAATAAGGAAAAAAAAAGTGGGCTCGATGCCCACTCAAACAAGTGGATATTTGACCGTAAGTATGACAAAGACGACACATAATTGCAAGGGGTGGTCGCCCCTTGCAACTGAGCCAGGCAGACAACCGATGGGACAAATTCAGGGATGGGAAGCAGAGATGCAGCAGCAAAACTTAAGGAAATAAACGATGGAGAACATCATTGTAAAACATCCTTACATCGTTTGAGAGAGCTAGCAACATCAAGGCCGCCAGGACAAGTAAACCAGCCCGTTGGGCTATCTCGCGCGCGTGCACACTGAGCGGTTTGCCCAGAACAATTTCAAACATAAAGAACAGCAAATGGCCACCATCAAGGACAGGAATAGGGAGGAGATTCAGTACCGCCAGATTGATACTAATCCCCGCTGCAAAAAAAACGACATTACGCCACCCTTGGTCGGCTTGACGACCGATCTCGCGTGCAATGCCCAAGGGGCCGGCAAGGCTTTCTTTCAGAGGAATAGCTCCAGTAAGGATCTTGCCGAAACCTGTAATCGTTAAGGTTGTAATCCGCCAAGTCCATGCAAAACCCTGTCCGAGTGCTGTGAGCGGGTCACTATGCTGTATACGCGTATCCCCAGGCCGCAATTCCACGCCAATCCGCCATTCCTGAGCATCGACGTCTTTGCGTGGCATCAAGGGGACAGTAAGCACCTGCCCCGCACGGTCCAGTTGCATGTGTAGCGTATGCCCTTCACTCGCCACAATGTAGGCTTTCAGCTCATCAATGCGCTCAATGGGTTGGCCATCGACGGCCATGACCGTATCGTCGGTTTGCAAGCCAGCTTGAGCTGCGGCAGAGCCCTCCAAAATCTTGCCCAAGCGTACAGATTTCTCCACTGGCACACCCATCATATGGATAACAGCAATAAGTACGACGGCAAAAAGCAGATTGAAACCAGGGCCTGCTGCGACGATGGGGATACGTCTCCATACTGACTGATGCAAGAAAGAACCCCTCGTGTCACTGACAGTCTCATCGAATTGCTCGCCATACATCTTGACATAGCCACCAAGGGGCACAAGGGCAAGCCGATATTCGGTGCCACGCCATAGTTTACGCCACAGGGGTGGACCGAAACCAATGGAAAAACGCTCAACGCGTACTCCAGATTTTTTGGCAACAATGAAATGGCCAAATTCATGCACCACAATAAGCGCACCCAGGACAACTGCGAAATAGACCAAGGTATTGAAAAAGGCTGCGATAGCTAATTGCAAAATCCATCCTCCACCTGCGAGAACGCGCCAGTCTCATGCGTCATCGCCACTACTTGTTACGTCCTGTAAAATCCGTTGGTGTCAGTATTTCTGTTCCTGGTGGTAGCACTAACTCGAATGTCGTGGCTGGCAACGCTGCGGACGTCTCGAGCGCGGAGAGACGAATTTCCGTCAAGTTGCCAATACTATCATGAATAAGCAGTTTTTCCACGAAATAACTTTGCGTATTCACTGCAATATGCAGTTCTGAAAAGCCGGCCTGGCTCGAGCGAGGCATTAAGAGAAGGTGTGCTAACTGAGGCTCCGGACTGGACAAAGATGTCACCTCAAAGGCATCGCGGAGTTTCCCAACGCCGGCTAAAAAAAGCAAAGCCACATTTGTGCGATTATTTTCGTCGACAGTGCTCTGCAGCAGTTGGTGCCGCTTAGGCGTGTAGATGCGCAGCGTCGTCCCATCATAGAGGATCGTCTGGGCATCTGGTTGCGTATACTCCCACCGTATGGAATGGGGTTTCTCAATATAGACACGACCAGAAGAGGTCTGCTGGCGATTGAGAGACGTTAAGGTCGCAGTTTGGTCAAACCTAGCGGTCAAGGCGCTGGTGTGCTCATACGTTTGTTGTACTTTATCAAGCAAGGTGTCGAGATCAGGGGGCTGGCCAGAGCTCGAAGCACTCGTTATATACAGCCACACCAGAGCAAGACATCCTAAGTGAAGATACACATACTTCTGCCCCACAAAACCTCCACAAGAGCCTACACACGGACGTTATCCTTAAGAATACTTTACCAGCCTCTGAGAGGTGGCATCACGGCACGCAGTTGCTTCACCAAAGCCACATTTTCGGTATGACCCGTCATATTCGCCTGCACATGCCCACGCACCATTCTGCCTAATAAATAAAAGTCCCCAATGATATCGAGAATTTTGTGCCGGACACATTCATCAGGGAAACGGAGCGGCGTACTATTGATAATTTTTTCCTCGCCGATGAGCACAACATTGGTTAATCGCCCTCCCGGTATCAGCCCTAACCCCTGCATTTTCTCCACCTCTCTCACAAATCCAAAGGTGCGAGCCGGGGCGATTTCACGGCGATAGCTGGTGCTGTCTGTATGCTCATACGAGAATTCTTGGACCCCTAGGGGTGATGGATAGTCTAACCGATATGTTACCCGAAATCCATCATATGGCTCCACGAGGATAAACTTTGCGTCTGTCTTCACCTGTCCTACAGCGTAACACCGGTCCACAATAAATTCTTCCATAACCGCATCCTGCTCCGCAATACCAGCCTCTTCAATAAGATGACAGAAAGCATCGGCAGAGCCGTCCATGATAGGGACCTCATCACTAATCTTAATGAGGACATTGGTGATACGGTACGCATGCAGGGCCGACAGGAGGTGTTCAACGGTGCGCGCTATAAGACACCCCTGCTTCAGGCTCGTACAGAAATCGGTTGAGTCAATGCAGTCAACCAAAGCGGGCATGGTGCGCCCCGTCGTGATATTTCTGAAAAGGATGCCACTGTGAGGTGGCATCGGGGTAAGAATCATCCCTGTTTTGAGGCCAGATTGGAGCCCCTGACCATACAGGACCACGCTGCGGCAGAGCGTACGTTGCCGAAAGTGACGACAGGTCTGCTCGGGAGCGGTGTCACGCCGCCAATTGTGGGTGGGTGGCGGCGATAGCGGTTGAGCTTCCTCACAGCCTGTCAGGCTGAACTGAGCAGCCTCAAGAGAGAAGGCAGCAACCTGAGATGGCACTGGCTCCTGCACGTCTGCCCTGTGTCGACGTTCTCGGTGCTCGAGCGCACGCTTGATGCTTGCGAGTACTCCATACAACGACAGGGGCTTTTCAAGATAGTCGAACGCCCCCAGCTTCGTCATGCGCACCGCCGTGGCAATGTTCCCATGCCCTGACATAACAATGACTTCAATGTCAGCGTGCATAGCCTGCAACGCCTGTAAGATTTCGACACCATCCATGCCTGGTAACCATACGTCAAGCAAGATCACTGCTGGCGCAACGGTGCGAACAAGGGTCAGAGCCTCTCTACCGTCCGCAGTCGAAGACACGTTGAAGCCCTCGTCACACAGTAAGCCACTCAAGGACTTCACAAGAGCCTCATCGTCATCCACAATCAAGATCCGGCCTTTTCCCATAGGTCTCTCTTTCTACAATCACTGTGTCTGCGGTATATGGATCGCCTGTGGCTGCTGCCGGGGAAGCTCAAGGCCAAAAATTGCCCCTAAGATAGCGTCTGCTGTCACAAGGACTATGGAGCCATGACTGTGAGATCGCGCCAAGGGCATACATGACAAAAACGTATGAGGAAGATGTTGTAGTGGCCTATTTTTTGACATATCGGTCAATACTATAAGCGACTTGCAGTAAAAGGCAAGAAAATTCCTTGACGCACAGGCGAGACATGCGTTGGCAGGACGCCAGGTGGTTAAGGAAGGCGCCGAGCGCGTTGCTGTAACTCGGCAAGTATGGCCGTCGCCTCAGTTGGGGAAAGGTGATCGATCTCTAAAGTGCGTAGAGTTTGCAGGAGTTGCGTTGTCGGGGACTCGAAGAGTGACAATTGACTGCCAGCGTGGGCAGGGGCCTGCTGCGTGGCTCGACGTCTCCCAGAGGCTAGGCTTGCCAGAGAGCCAGAAGATTCGAAGCGGGTGAGTAACTGTTGGGCGCGTTGCAGGACAAGGGCTGGAAGTCCCGCTAAACGTGCGACTTGCACACCATAGCTGCGATCAGCGCTGCCGGGGAGGATACGCCGTAAGAAAAGAACCTTACTAGCCTGTTCTTGCACCGCAGCGCTGTAATTATGGACGCGGGCGAGAGAGGTAGCCAACGCTGTCAACTCGTGATAATGCGTAGCAAAGAGCGTACGCGGGCGCAGATCACCATGGTCATGCAGATACTCGACAACGGCCCAGGCAATACTGATACCGTCATAGGTACTGGTGCCACGACCAATTTCATCCAGTAAGACGAGGCTTCGGGCACTGAAATTGTGCAGGATATTTGCCGTTTCAGTCATTTCGACCATAAATGTACTCTGCCCTTTGCCGAGCATGTCTTGGGCTCCGACCCGCGTAAATACCCGATCGACTAACCCGATGTGGGTCGCGTGCGCTGGCACAAAACTGCCAATCTGGGCAAGAATCACGATCAGGGCGACTTGCCGCATGTATGTCGATTTCCCGGCCATATTCGGCCCAGTGAGCAGCAGAATCTGGCGCCGCTCACGATCCAAGAGCGTGTCATTGGGCACAAATCGTTCTTCCTGAGCCACAGCGTCCAAGACGGGATGACGGCCCTCGGTGATAGCCAGGGTGTCGCTGTCATCGAGCGTGGGGCGACAGTACTGCCGTGTCACCGCGACTTCTGCAAGGGCGGCCAGCACATCAAGCTCACTGAGTATCTGAGCCATGCGTTGGAAACGCTGGGCGTGTTGGGCAAGTTGCTGATGGAGAGTTTCATAGAGCTGACGCTCCAGCGCCCGCGCCTCTTCTGCGGCCCGTAGCATATGGACTTCGCGGTCTTTCAAGGCTGGAGTAATGAAGCGCTCAGCGTGCGCGAGGGTTTGTTTGCGGAGATACTCAGCTGGCACCTGGGACAGGTGGGCTTTACGGACTTCGATATAGTAGCCAAAAACTTTGTTAAACCCGATCCGCAGCGAGGCAATGCCGGTACGCTGGCGTTCTTGCGCCTCGAAATGGTTTAACCAGGCTGTCCCTGAGGCCCCGTGCTCACGTAGTGCGTCCAGTTCTGGATGGTAACCAGGGCGTATGACGTGACCATCACGCAGTGTCGCCGGCGCATCATCCACGATAGCCTGCACAATTAAGGTATCGAGGTCATCCAGCGGGTCCCACCGGGCAGCGAGGGTGGTAAGGACATGACTGTGGCACGCACGCAACTCGAGCGCGATGGCCGGTAGTCGACTCAGAGAGTGGCGCAAAGCGATAAGCTCACGCGGCGTCACTGTGCCAAGTACCAAGCGGCTGAGCGTGCGTTCAAAATCGACGAGTGTGTCCAGGGCCTGACGCAGGCGTGCCCGCCTGGAGGAGTGCTCCACCAATTCGGCGACCGCTTCCTGGCGTTCCTGGAGAGGTTGGAGTCGACAGAGCGGCTGCGACAGCCACTGCCGCAGGAGGCGTCCCCCCATGGCCGTGACAGTGCAGTCGATGACCGCCAGGAGAGAGCCGGCGCGTCCCTGCGACAGAGGCGAAGTGGTGAGTTCAAGGTGACGTCGGGTGGTCTCATCGAGCACCATAAAATCGCTCGTGCTATAGAGACGCAGGCCGTTGAGGTATGCCATGGTATTATGCTGCGTCTCGTGCACATAGGCGACCAAGGCACCGGCTGCAGCGATAGCCAGTGGCTGTCCCTCACACCCGAAGCCATCCAATGTGTGCACAGCAAATTGCTGGAGTAAGGTGCGGTATGCGCGCTCTGGATGGAAATAGTGTGCAGCCCACGGCTGCACGGTTGTGGGGAAAGCCGGCGATGTCGCCTGGAGCATGTCGAGAGACACCTCCAGGGGTTCTGGGATGAGCACTTCGCGTGGTTGCACACGAGTATATTCACGGTGCAAGGCTTGTTGCCACTCAGGACTGTCCCAGACTGTGACTGCGAAGGTCCCGGTAGAAATGTCGACATAGGCAAAGGCCGCCCCACTGGGAGTGACAGCAATGCTGGCAAGAAAGTTATGTTCTTTGGGGGCTAATGTCGTGCCACTGACGACAGTTCCTGGCGTCGTCACACGCACAATATCGCGTTTCACCAGGCCCTCAGCCTGACTCGGATCTTCGAGCTGTTCAGCAATTGCCACCTTGAAGCCTTGCTGTAAAAGCCGATCAATATAGCTCTCAGCACTATGGATAGGCACGCCGCACATCGGGATAGGCTCATCGTGCTGCTTATTCCGAGCGGTGAGGGTAATGTTCAGCGCCTTGGATGCTATCACAGCGTCGTCTTGGAACAGCTCGTAAAAATCACCCATGCGAAAGAAAAGCAGCGCATCTCCAGCTTTGTCCTTGAGGCGCTGATATTGTTCCATCATCGGCGTAGCGTTGGCAAAGGGAGAGGGCACAGAAGACGGGGGTATAGGGATGGACGTAACGTTGGGCATGACCATAGCGTCTCTCACTTGCAGCCTCACGGCACGGTTACGCCCGCAGGTGTGCGAGCACTTCCTGTTCGAGAGTTTCCATACGATGACGTTGAGCCGCTGAGCCTTCGTGCTCATAGCCTAAAAGATGGAGAATCCCGTGCAGCAGTAGGTAGACCACCCGTTCTTCAAGTGATTGGTTGAGGTCATGGGCTTCACGTGCCGCCGTGGGTAATGAGACAACCACATCCCCTAACATGCCGCTGGCTGGTTCCCCCGCGTATGTTGGAGACTGCGGAAAAGCAAGCACATTCGTAGCACAGTCTTTGTGCCGGTACGTATGGTTCAGCGCTTGGAGCAAGCGATCATTACCAAAGACTACGCTGAGCTCTTGGGTGGTACAACCCAGGTATGCCATGATCTGCAGCACACGCTTTTTCACTGTCGTAGTGTGGATGGACACAGTCCGTTGACGATTGTGTATAGAGAGAGTCATACGAATATGCAACGACCGAGCATGGGTTGAGTCTGGGTTTAGGACGGGCGCTGGAGGGCTGAAGACTCCTGGCGTTGCTCATACAGGTTATAGGCTTTCACAATTTCTTGCACAAGCGGGTGACGCACCACATCACGCTCTGAAAAATACACAAAATCAATGCCCTGAATGCCTTGCAGGATATGCTGAATTTGGATGAGCCCAGAATCTTTGCCGCTGGGCAGATCCACCTGTGTGACATCACCCGTGATCACGGCTTTCGAATAAAATCCTAAACGCGTCAGGAACATTTTCATCTGCTCCACAGTGGCGTTTTGTGCCTCGTCCAGAATAATGAAAGAGTCATTGAGCGTCCGCCCCCGCATGAAAGCAAGCGGAGCCACTTCAATAGCCCCACGCTCAAGCAACCGCTGCGCCTTTTCAACGTCTAACATGTCATAGAGGGCATCGTAGAGTGGGCGCAGATACGGATTGACTTTTTCGAGCAAGTCTCCGGGGAGAAAGCCAAGTTTCTCCCCTGCCTCCACCGCTGGGCGCGCGAGAATGATGCGGCTGAATTCCTTGCGTTCCAGTTCAGCCACGGCCATAGCCATGGCCAGATACGTCTTGCCCGTACCCGCAGGACCAATACCGATGACGATATCATGCTGGCGGATCGCCTGGATGTAACGCCGTTGCCCCAAACTTTTTGGGCTGATAAAACGCTTCTGTGATGGCACAGCAATACGCTCGGCCAGGAGGGTTTGGGGACTCAACTCTTCACCATTTTCAAGTAAGCGTAATAAAAAACTCAGATCAGCGGGATCGAGCCGAATACCGGCTTCCAGGAGACCATAGGCCCCTTCCAACAGGCGCACAGTGAGAAGCGTAGGAGTGGGCTCACCGATCACGGTCACGGTCGTATCATGCGTACGAATATGGACGCCCAGTTGCTCTTCGAGGTAGCGCAAATTCGCGTCCTGGATACCGAATAACAGAGGAGTAACACGACTGCGTTTCAGCTCAAGCGTACGTTCCATGTTGGTAGGACGGTTCTCCTTGCCGTGTGTATTCAACCTAACGGAGAGCGTTAAGCAGCGCCTGACATACCTTTCCTGTTGCGCTCTCATCGATGAGCTTGCGTCCAG
>JBMDXC010000211.1:0-4675 GCA_048594805.1 Candidatus Entotheonellaceae bacterium
GCGAAAAACTCGCCCATTGTGTCCACCCCACGCCGCGTTTGAGGCCGAAGATAGAGACCGTAGCGTCTACCAGGCGTGTCACCCAATGGCGGCCGGCTTCTGTTCCCCACAACCAGGACTCCGGATGGACATCACGACGCTCTATGGCTTGCTTGAGATGATGCACGCTGCTTTTGGAACACCTCGTCTTTTGAGCAATCCGTCGCATATTCGGCTTGCCGTTTTCACAAAGGCGGTTGAAAATCCGCAGGCTTTTGGTCCAAAATCTCATGTCGGTCGGTTCTCTGAAAGGTGGCTGAACTCTTGCTGGAATTCAGCCCATCAGAGTATCTGACCGACACCAAATTGTCCCGCGTTACACCTATGTCCAAGATAACCCGGAGTACAGGGACGCTCGAGGAAGCGCAAGCAAAGCTGCCAGAACTGATCGACACACTGGCACCAGGCGAGGAAGTCATGATTACGCGTAACCAGCAGCCCGTAGCGCAATTGGTCGGACAGCAGCGGCTCATACACCAGCTACGCAAGCATGGAAACTGGCGAGGAATGGTCACGATTATTGCCGATGATGACGAACACCTGGAAGATTTTAAGGATTATATGCCATGAGGAGACGGTCATGCGCATTGTCAGCATTCAAGAAGCGCAAGCCAAGTTACCCCAACTGATTCACGACCTACTCCAGGGCGAGGAACTGGTCATCACCGAGGACGATCATCCCATCGCTACCCTTACCCGCAGTCCACGGACCTCGTGGGCATGCCAACCCGGTAGCGCCAGGGACAAGAAGCATTGGATGGCAGACGATTTTGATGCGCCCCTGGAAGACTTCAAAGAGTATATGGCATGAAACTGCTGTTGGATGCCCATACGTTTCTGTGGTTCGTGTGGGATGATGCGCAACTTTCTCACAACGCTAGAGCCCTCATCGTGGATGCTGCCAATCAGAAATTCATCAGCTCGGCAACGTATGGGAAATTGCCATCAAGGTGAGTATCGGCAAACTGGATCTGGGCGAGCCATACCGGGCTTTCATGCGCCGGGAGATTGCTCGCAACCATTTCGATATCTTGCCCGTAGGCGTGGATCATGCGGCTGCAGTGTCGGTTTTGCCGCTGCATCACCGTGATCCGTTTGACCGTATGCTCATCGCTCAGTCGATGGTAGAGGAGGTTCCAATTATCAGCGGTGACATCGCCTTTGATGCGTATCCGGTGACACGGCTGTGGCAAGGATGACTATGAGTACAGGCGTCGTCACGAAGCACTTGTGTAATTAATGCTTGGCCAATGAGCGGGACTGCCCTATGCTCGCCGTTCTTGGTCTGGTGGAAGGTCAGCGTGCCGCGTTTCAGATCGACATCCGGTCATCTCAGGGAGAGCAACTCACCCTTCCTAGCGCCGCGGACTCTCCCCCGTGGCTCTCTGGGCTTTCTGATCGTGCGTACCGGGTTATTATCGCACCACTGCTACTCGCGTACAGCTATAGTGAAGCGATGACTCAACACGGCCAGCCAGCGCTTCACCGTCGTACCTGATTGCCTTCGGACCTTGTTGCGTGCGAGTTTGTCGCGGTACTCTATTAGTAGGGCTGATGTCACATCGGCAAGGGCGTATTGCCCGCTGGGCCTTCCACCACCGAAGCTGGTAGCGCTGGTTGTACGCGGTCGATGGGCACTTGCTGGACAGGACATCGCCGATGTACCGGTCAATGAGGTTGCTCACGTGTGGCGTTTTGCTGCTGTAGACGGGAAGTGCCGACCTGCAAGCACAGCGCCTTCACGGATTTTTGTTCATTTTCGGGCTTCAGCGAGGGTCTGAAAGCTGGCTGACTGTGGCGGTGCGCCTTTGGCCTCGTACCTCGACGCGATAGCTCACTTGACCATTCTTGCCTGGGCGTCGGACGATGGTAGCTATGAGTGTGCCTCCCTGTGGGGAAGGGTGGGCACTATTGGGTGAGCAGAAAGTGCGCCAAAATTGCGCCAGGCGCGTCTTGGAGAAGGCGGCCAGAAAGAAGGTGGGCTGTAAGCCTTTGATTCTCAAGGTGCCGGAGGTCGGAATCGAACCGACACGGAGTTGCCCCCACGGGATTTTGAGTCCTAACGAGGGGCAAAATCACTCCTGTGCAATGCCCCAGCATTGTGGCCCAATTCTGTATGTTGCAAAGGGTTGGGCCATTTTTTGTGAGTTGGCAGGAGTAAGGCTGGACAGGGTGGTTTTGGGATGTGATAGTGACAAAACGGTGACAGTGTATGGACAGTCAATCCAGCCTTTCAAGCCCATCTCCGTGGTGCGAGTCCTCTCAGCGTACCCCCGCATTTGCCTTCTCACTCTCGCGCCAGACGAGACATAAGGTGAAGGTGCCATGAGTAGCATCGTAGTCCATTACAGCATCAATCAGACGGCCTTCGAGTTGCCGGGCCTCTTCATAGGTGACGGTATCTGGCACAACGATGGCAATGTTATGATCTTCGTGCTCATAGGTCCACGCGAGAGGAAGAATCTCTGCTGCAGGAGGCGCGGCCTTCTTCACGAGTTCTACGAGTTCTGTTGGCACAGGCTTCATACGGTTATCCCTCCTTGGGAGAGCCTGAGGGCGTTTGCCACCATCTGTAATACGCGGTGCGCAGTATGAAGGCGAGCTTCACCTTCAAACGGTTGGAGACGAACTGTCCCATACTGGGCGCGTACCCGATCGGTATACAGCCAGCGAATGGCTTGAATCAGTTCCCGCTCCATTCGTGCCGGTGGCGTACGCCAGTCACCACGGGCAAACCAGTCTACAATGCCACCGTGCTCCCAGTACCCTTTTGGGGGTCCCCGAGCGCGACCCACATGGCCATGAAGACGGCGTAGTAGCTACACGCTACACTGACGTTATGCCAACCCTGCTGGGCAGTGAGCACGGCTGCCTGGTAGTGCTCCAGGGCAACAGCCCATAGGTCCTGCTGGCGCTGGGCGTCCATTACAGACTAGCTCTCCGCTGCTAACGCTGCTTATTATCATTATCCATTGCGAGCCTGGCGTTCGTACTTCCTGTTCAAAGCGAGGCGCTCATGGTAGCACTCAATATCATCCTCACGACCGCAGAATTTCTTCCGGCCCTGAAGTACTCGCTGACATCGTCCGCAGGTAGGAGGTCTCTCTTGCTCAAGCTGTTCTAGTAAAAGGGACCAGAACAGCCCAAGCATTCCCCATACTCGTTTGATCTGTCTACGCTTGCCCAACACTGTACACCATTCACCTGAATCGAGAGCCTCCTTCAGACTTTCGGCTGTAAACTTCCATTGCTCACGGGTCTCATCCAAAAAGAAGACTTCCTCAGGCGTTTCCATATTCCTGCTCTGCCGCACAGTCTCGAAATAAGCTCCGCCGCTCTTTTCAAGCCAGAAGCAATACGTTGGCCAATACCAGCTATGAACGTGTGTGCTCCACCCTGTCTGGACATAAGGAGTGGCCAAGGATTGGGCTTTTGTGCGTGCTTTGCTGGGATTGTCAGTCCTCTCACGTATGATTTTGACCATAGCCATTTGCTGATATAACAGATCAAGACCCTGACCTTGAGGAGCCAGGGAACGTAAAGGCTCTGGCCACAGATATTGCACATGGAGGGAGCGATCTTTCGGAGGCTCATGCTCGTAAAAAGCATATGATTCGGCGTCGGGGGAAATAGGGAAAGGGAATCCTTCAGGTGGCCACTTGCATCTAAACCCTCCCTGGTCAAGATATTCTATGGGAAAAAATGGCCCAGGAGTTAAGTAGAATATCTTCTCAACGTATTCTACTTTGCTGCCATGGAATGTAGGGACAGCCAGGCGAACTTGGTCATCTATCTGAGCGGCTTCCCTAATATAACATTTCCCATGAATGGCCTGATCTCTATGCAGGTTGAGCCAGATGTCGAGAAGGCCGTTCATCTGACTATGAGGAAAACGCAAAGCAGCCCCAGGGCCACAGACATAACCATCCTGATTGACATGAAAAATATCTATACGATCAATAGTTTCAGAGGGTATTACTAAAAGGCAGCGACCGCTATTTTCCTGCCAGCGTACGGGTTCGTCAATCCACGGAAGTAACCATACTCGATCCTCTCCATTCCATTGCTGGAACGCACGCTGAACGTCCCGTCCTACCTCAGGGACATACAGAGAAGGCCCCATAGTAGGCAGCCAGACCTGGATCGGCTCCACATCTCTCTCCTGTCGCAAGTTGTGTCGCAAGGTCCATTCACCATGTTAGCCCCTATAACATAACAGGGAGAAACAATCTTCTGCAAACACCTGCAGGAGCATCCTATGCGTCTTGACATCAAGCTGGCTATCGTGCAGAGCGGCCAGCCGCAATACGCCATTGCACAGCAGCTCGGTGTTCCTGAGAGCCGGCTCAGTAAGTTCATTCACGGCTATGGCACACTCCGCCAAGAACAAGTTGAGAAGCTGCACACGCTCTTAGGACTCGAGAAGGCTAAGACCCATCAGGAATAGACAAGGACGCTAGCATGATAGGAACAGTGCATGGCAGGACAGCGAGCCAAAATCGAGCGGCCACGCAAGCGGCTGTATTCCATTCCAGAAGCTGGAGAGTATCTGGGGCGTACCCCATGGGCCATTCGGGAGATGATCTGGAAGGGCAAGCTACCGGCTGTCCGGGATGGCCGACGTATCTTGCTCGAC
>JBMDXC010000212.1:0-1947 GCA_048594805.1 Candidatus Entotheonellaceae bacterium
ACTGACGCTGCAGCATGGGATGTACCTGATCGGCACCGTCTATAACTTCTGCACGCCGCACGAGAGTTTGTGTGTGGTAGGTGGCAAGCAGACGCCAGCCATGGCAGCAGGGATCACCGATCATTGTTGGACGATCCGGGACCTGTTGTCGTTTCATGTGCCGCCGTCTCGTTGGACGCCACCCAAGCAGCGCGGGCGTCCCTCACGTGCACTCAAATGCCTGGTTGAGCGCTGGTGCTCGTGACCACGGTTAAGAGTGGAGCTACCGGCTGCTCAATGTCGGTTAGAAAACCTGTTCCGCTTGCAGGCGTTGCTTGCTGCGATGCACTTTCGCCGTGCCGCCGAAAGCACGAGATTTGACCTATCGTTTTACCTTTATCACTATCGATACCAGCTGGAGAAACCCATGCCAGCCGAACTCCCTGGACTGTTCAACAGCCGCGAAGCGCACGAGACCGTGCGGGCTGGAAATGTGATCTACACATTCACCTTCTTTCCCATAGTCATTGGCGGTGTCAGCATGGAAACGTCTATGCATGGAGGTCTTTTTCCCCATGACATAACTGGGAGTTTGAGGCACATCCGTTCCGCAGTGATAAAAGAAAGGCCTGGGAAAGATGCGCTCTGCTGGCCTGTATCGGTTGAATGAGCGATGGGTGTGTGGTGCGGCACAGAGCGGCCGACACAAAAGGCACGAAGACAGGGATGCGTCTGCAACCACACATTGGGGGTGGAGTGTGCCGAGCAGAGCACAACGGGAAAAAGTGGTTTAACGTTGTGCAGGGGGGATGTAAAGCTCTCTACTGGGTTGAAGTAATACCATGAGATCAGGCTTGCTGGTGTATGCGCTCTTTAGTATCCCCTGACCGTACCCTCACGGCGCGGGTCTGCTCCACCTGTATAGCCATGCACAGTTTTGAGGATAGCCGATAACCCACTGGGCATTTCAATAAGAGCAACTGTATGGTCCCGCGCCTCCAACTGGGGTACCAAAACGTCCAGATCACGCCCTTGCTCTAATTCCGTTGGCCCGTTGCGGCTGCCATAGTGCGGCAGGCTCACGGCCTGTTGTGGATCGAGGTGCCAGTCCAACACGGCGACCAACGTCTGCGCCACATAATTGATAATGGCGCTCCCACCCGGGGAACCCACCTCCATGGTGTATTGGCCCTGCTGATCAAACACCAGCGTAGGTGCCATAGCACTGCGCGGGCGTTTGTGTGCGACGATGCAATTGGCCACCGGCTTGCCATGTTCGGTAGGCACAAACGAAAAATCGGTGAGCTGGTTGTTCAGCAAATAGCCGTTGACCATGATACGGCTACCGAACGCGGCTTCAATAGAGGTGGTCATGGCCAGGGCGTGTCCCTGGGTATCGACGATGCTGATGTGACTGGTGCCGGGCAATTCGAGCGCCTGATCATCACCAAACTGGCTAGCCCTGGTGTGGCCTGGCTCGCCAGGTGGCGCTATCCCCAGGGACTGCGTCATGTTGATGAGTCGGCTACGCGCCGCCAGATATTGTCGGTCGAGCAATCCAGCCACGGGGACGTCCACAAAGTCGCCATCCGCGACGTAACGCGCACGATCCGCATAGGCCAGGCGCTCGGCTTCAGCAATCAGATGCACACTGTCGACCGCCAGTGGTTGGTATCTCTGGAGGTCGAAGTGTTCCAGGATGCCGAGGATTTGCAGGACGGCGATGCCACCGGCACTCGGAGGCGGCATGCCATAGACGGTGTAGCCACGATAGGTGCTCTGGAGAGCCTGCCGCTGCTTCGCTTCGTAGGCCGTAAAGTCATCAGCAGTCAGGTCACCCGGACGGGTGGGATGCTGCCTGACAGCCCGCACCATATCCTCCACCAGCTGGCCGCGGTAAAAGGCCTCTGCTCCTTGGGCTGCAAGCAGCCTCAGAACCTCGGCGTAGTCGGGGTTGTGTAAGGGTGC
>JBMDXC010000213.1:0-13081 GCA_048594805.1 Candidatus Entotheonellaceae bacterium
ATCAAATACCGCGAGTCCTTCAGACCCTTTGCCCCCTCAGTCTTGCGCGAGCGCGTCGCCGACTATTTTGCCATGGACGCGGACAGTCCATACATGCTGCTGGTGGCCCCGGTCGTCGAGGCGCGGCGCACGGCCATGACCGAAGCCCAGCAAGCCTTGTGGGGGATCGATTTGCTCAACGTGCCGCGTTCGGACATTCCAGCGGTGACGCATGTCGATTACTCGGCCCGCATTCAAACGGTCCATCCTGAGACGAACCCGCACTACTACAACCTGCTCAAAGCGTTTGAAGCCAAAACCGGCTGTGGCGTGATTGTCAATACCTCCTTCAACGTCCGTGGCGAGCCCATTGTCTGTACGCCAGAGGAGGCTTATCGCTGTTTCATGCGGACGGAGATTGACACGCTGGTCCTGGGCAATTGTGTGCTGGATAAACTCGACCAGAAACCCCTGGCGGACGATACCGATTGGCGTCAGGAGTTTGAGTTAGATTAACCCGGATATGAGTAGTATATGAGCAGTATAAAACAATTACGGTCTTTTGGCTGCATGGTTGGGGGTATCTTCGCCCTCATTGGGGTCTGGCCAGCGGTGTGGCGCGGGCAGCCGCTCCGTCTCTGGAGCCTCCTCCTGGGCGGTATCCTGCTGGTCCTTGGTCTCGCCTGGCCGAGAAGTCTCACCCACGTCTATCGCCTCTGGATGCAGGTGGGTGAGGTCTTGGGATGGATCAATACCCGCCTGATCCTGGGGGCGATCTTCTATCTCCTTTTCACGCCGCTGGGGCTGTACATGCGCCTCCGCGGCACGGATCCCATGCGGCGCACATTGGCGCCCGAGGCGGAGAGTTATCGGGTCGTGCGCCAGCCACGGCCCGCTGCGCACATGCGGCATCAATTTTAAGTGCGGGGAAGCACGCGTATGAGCGAATTTGTCGGGGAGTTATGGGCGTTTATGAAAGAGCGCAAGAAGTTCTGGCTCCTGCCCATTGTGCTCGTGTTAGTGCTCTTTGGGAGCCTGGTCGTCCTGACGCAGGGGTCGGTGGTGGCGCCGTTTATCTATACGCTGTTCTGATGCGTTGCACACGTGGCAGCAGGGGTGCGACTCCGGTGCAGCGTGGAGGAGAGGTGGGCCCTGCGCTACTCATAGCGCAGGGCCTGAATCGGATCGAGGTGGGCAGCTTTACGAGCAGGGTAAAAACCGAAGAAAATTCCTACAGCCCCAGAAAAGGCCACGGCCAGCAGAATGGCTTGGATCGGCACAATCGTCGGCCACTCGGCTATGGCTGAGACGAGCTGTGAGCCAACCACACCTACTACTACTCCAAAGAGCCCGCCGAGGGTGCTCAATACCACAGCTTCCAGGAGAAATTGTGTCAAAATATCCTGGCGCTTGGCGCCAACTGCCATCCGGATGCCGATCTCGTGTGTGCGCTCCGTCACCGACACCAGCATGATGTTCATAATACCAATACCACCGACTAGGAGAGACACCGAGGCCACACTCGCCAGCAAAATGCTCATGCTCTGGTTAGTACTCTGTGCTGTCGCGGCAACATCAGCCAGGTTACGAATCATAAAATCGTCGTCTTGATTGCTCTTGAGACGATGCCGCTCGCGGAGGAGCGTTTTAATTTGGCGCTCCGCCTCGGGAATGAACTCTGGGCTGACGGCAGAGACCATAATGCTCCCTACGGTACCCAGCATGGCGGTGCCCATCACCTTACGCTCGGCAGTGGTGAAAGGAATGAGTACGGTATCGTCCTGATCGCTCCCCTGGGTCGTTTGCCCCTTTGGCGTCAGGATACCGACAACGCGAAAGGGCGTATTACGAATGCGAATCACCTGGTCCAGAGGGTTTTGGCCAAGGCCAAAAAGATTCTCGACGACCGTCTGGCCCAGCACTGCCACCGTGGCACCGCTCTCGTCCTCCTGTTTGGTCAAGAAACGGCCAGCAGCCAGTGGCCAATCGCGCACGATCTGATATTCCGGGGTCACCCCAAAGATCGCTGTACTCCAATTCTGGTTGCCCACGACCACCTGCTGCACCTGTCGACGCGTGTAAGTCACCGCGCTCACCGCCGGGCATTCGCGCTGAATGGCTTTGGCGTCGCTCACCCGCAGCGTCGAGCGCCCACCCGCCCCTGTTCTCACGCCACCCTGGGTGACACTGCCAGAGAGAATCACCAACATATTGTTGCCCATGCGGGCAATTTGCTCCTGTACAGCGACACTCGCTCCCTGGCCAATGCTGATCATAGCGATGACCGCCGCCACGCCAATAATAATGCCCAAAATGGTGAGGAGCGAACGCATGGCATTACGCCGTAGGGCCCGTAAGGCAATCCGTACAGTGACAATATGTAAACGCATGGCGCTCTCCTAGCGGCGTGGACCAGGACCAAAGCCAGGTGGTGGCGCCGGACGTTTGGACGCTTTCGACGCGAGGAATCCCGTAATGACTTGCTGTCCAACGGTGAGATCCCCCGCCACGACTTCTGTATGGGTATCATTAGCAATCCCAAGAGTCAGTGGCCGCGGCTCTGGAGTCCCATTGGCACCCAGCACCCAGACCCGCCCTGGGCGGGTCTGGGGCTGCGTGTCGTCCCTGGCTCTGAGCAATGCCTCATACTTCTGGCGCTGCTCAGGCGTGAGCATCTCCCGAATCTGCTCCCGGATGTGCGCCTGCATCTCCCGCCGCACGGCCTGACGGCGCTCCTCAGACTCTTCCTCACGTATGGCCCTGAACTGCCGCCTAACCTTTTGGAACACCTCGCTGAGACGGATTTGCTGCTCCGTGGTCAGGGCTAACTCCTTGGTGAGCTGCTGCTGCATTTCCTGGAAACGCCCACCCCCGCTGCTGCCGCCTCGCTGGGGCGCCGGTGCCTTACCGTCTTGGGATCTGGTATCTGGTGCCATACCCTCCGGTTGGAAGCGCAGAGCCGCAGTAGGCACCTTGATGACATCCTGGCGTTCAGCGATGAGAAAGGAGACGTTCGCCGTCATTCCTGGCTTCAGGCGCAAGTCAGGGTTGGCAACTTGTACTACGGCATCGTATGTGACGACGTTTTGCACCGTGATCGGGGCATTGCGTACCTGCGTCACTTCACCGGTGAAGGTGATATTTTGATAGGCATCCACAGTGAAAGTGACCCTTTGCCCTACCTGCACGTGCCCAATGTCCGCTTCACTGACGTTTGTATCGACCTGCATCTGCGTGAGATCCTGAGCGATGAGAAAGAGAATCGGAGCCTGCAAACTGGCCGCCACAGTCTGGCCAACATCGACGTTGCGAGAGACGACAATACCGGTGACCGGGGCACGGATGGTGGTGTGTTCGAGGTCCAGCTCTGCCGCCTGCAACGCTGCTCTGGTCTGGTCGACCTGGGCCGCAGCAGCCAGTTCTTGAGCCGCGGCCAGGCGCTGCTGGGCACTCGCCGACTTGAGCTGTCCAGTGGCAGCCTCCAGCTGCGCTTCGGAGGCCTTGAGCTGCGCGACTGCACCATCGTAGGTCGCTTGCGCGGTGTCGAGTTCATTCTGCGCAATGAGGGATTTACGCACCATTGCCTTATTGCGCTCGAGGATACGACGTGCATCGGCGAGCGTGACTTTGGCTTTCTCGATATTTGCCCTGGCGCTCTCGGCGTTGGCTTGTGCCGTTTCCACTGCCGCCTTCGCGTTGATCGTGGTTGCCTGTGCTACCTGCACCGCCGCCAGTGCATTGGCCACATTGGCACGTGCCTGGGCGACCTTGGTCGCCAGCAGTGCTGGGTCAATCTGCGCAATGACATCGCCCTCTTTCACTGGGGAATTAAAGTCTACGAACAGCTTTTGAATGGTACCCGAGACTTGCGAACCTACCTGCACTGTAGTGACAGCATTTACGACTCCTGTCGCATTCACGGTCGTGGTAATGGCCCCACGTTCGACTGCCGCCATCAGATACCGTAACGGTTGTTGCTGACCCTCATAGTAAAGATAGCCCCCCGCGGCCGCACCCCCTAGTACTAAGACGAGCACCAGACTCATCCATAGCTTATACCCCATATGTGCTTTTCCTGCCTACCCTACCTGAGAGAGATATCGTACTTCTCACTACCCCATCTCTCCTGCCGGCTTTGAGGCCACTCCTGGCACCAGGGTACGGTCGAGCACTGGGCGATCTTCGATTATCAGCCCATCCTTGAACAGAATGATGCGTTTTGCGTACTGCGCGATGTCCGGCTCATGAGTAACCAGCATGATCGTGATGCCTTGCTGCTCATTGAGTGTCTGCATAATTCCTATTATCTCGTTGCTCGTCTGGCTATCGAGGTTCCCGGTTGGCTCATCCGCCAGAATAATGGAGGGCTGGTTCACCAAGGCTCTGGCAATAGCCACCCGCTGCTGTTGGCCACCAGAGAGTTGGCTCGGTTGATGATTAGCTCGCCCTTCCAGCCCCGTCGCCTTGAGTGCCGCCAGGGCACGTGCTCGGCGGTCGCGACTGTCAGTACCGCTATACAACAACGGCAGCTCTACATTGTCGACCGCACTGGTCCGAGCCAGCAGGTTAAAACTCTGGAAGATAAAGCCAATCTTTTTGTTGCGCACCTCGGCCAGTTGATCGCTTGACATCTGTGACACGTCGACCCCATCGAGCAGATAGCGTCCTGTGGAAGGGCGGTCCAGACAGCCCACAATGTTCAGAAAGGTCGATTTCCCAGAGCCAGAAGAACCCATGATGGCGACGAACTCCCCGCGCTCGACACACACATCCACACCACGCAAGGCCTCCACACGGACTTCACCCAGGTCATAGACCTTCGTGAGATGCTCGACAATGATGACTGCATCCACGCCCACAGCTCTCTTCGCCTACTACGTTACAATGTTATAATGCCGACGAGTGCCAAAATATTCTGACGCAAAGCCAGGAGCGATGCAAGATGCCCTATAGGTCTGACAGGATGTCCAGCTCGGCGTGTGTCTGGCCTTCCCCACACGTTTTGCTATCACTGGCAAACAGTGGTATGCTGCGGCCAGCCGCAGCTTTACTCTACTCGCCATGCTTGTTGAGAGATACGACACATGTCAGCACCTATGTCAACCCACTTAGGCTCTCCATCTCAGACGCATTCCTACACGGCCTGGCTGCGACGTGTACGCCTCTGGTCGGGCCTCGCGCTGTTCGCCTATGTCTCGACCCATCTTGCCAATCACGCTTTGGGACTCGTATCCCTCGCCGTGCTTGAAGGCGGACGCGGCTGGTTTCTGCTGCTGTGGCGCCATCCACTGGGCACTACAGTGTTGTATGGGGCCCTGGCGAGCCATGTCGCCCTCGCCCTGTGGTCCCTGTATCAGCGCCGACGCCTGCACATGTCCATCTGGGAAGCCGTGCAGCTCCTCATGGGCTTGACGATTCCCTTCCTGCTCACGACACACGTTGTGGGAACGCGTCTGGCGCATGCCTGGTTTGACGTGCAGGATTCCTACACGTATGTTGTACTGGCCCTCTGGTGGTATCGACCCGATCTTGGTGTCCTCCAGGCCATTGTCCTGCTCCTGGCCTGGCTACATGGCTGTATTGGCATGCATTTCTGGCTGCGCTTACAGCCATGGTATGGCCGTGTGGTACCGTGGCTCTTTGGGGTGGCTATTCTGCTACCAACTCTTGCCTTGCTTGGGTTCGTGCAGGCCGGGCGTGAAGTGGCGCTGCAGGCCCGTGATGCAGAATGGCGTCGAACCATCCTGCAGGAGACCAATGCACCGGGCGAGGCGGCCCGCCAGCGTCTCCACAAGGTTCGTACCGTTGTCCCTGTGGCCTTTGGTGCGGCTATCGGAGCCATCCTGGTGGCGCGTGCCATACGTCGGCGCTTCGAACCGCGTCTCGAGACGATCCAGATCACATACCCTGACGGGCAGAAGGCCATTGTCCCATCCGGCTTCAGTGTGCTCGAGGCGAGCCGCTGTGCCAAGATCCCACACGCCGCGGTGTGTGGCGGCAGGGGGCGTTGCTCAACGTGCAGGGTGCGTGTCGTACAAGGCGGAGCCTTTACCCCGCCGGCCAGTGTGGAAGAGCGCCGTGTCCTTGACCGAGTCGGGGCACCGCCCAACGTGCGCCTGGCCTGTCAGTTGCGCCCTACGCACAATTTGGCAGTAATGCCGCTCTTGCCGGCCAACGCCCAGGCGAGAGCTGGCTTCGCCGCACCTGGGCATCATGCCGGGCAGGAGCAGGAGATTGCCGTGCTGTTCGCTGATCTGCGCGGTTTCACTCGGCTGGCTGAGCCAAAACTGCCCTACGATGTCGTCTTCTTCCTGAACCGCTACTTTGAGACGATTGGCAGTGCGATCAAAAATGCTGGCGGCATTGCCAATCAATTCACGGGCGATGGCGTGATGGCCCTCTTTGGGGTGGGCCAGGGCCCTGCAGAAGGGTGCCGACGCGCCCTGCTGGCGGCCAGTGCCATGATCAGCAGTCTGGCTGAACTCACGCAGACCCTGGCGGATGAACTTCCAGACCCACTCAGAATGGGCATTGGGCTCCACACCGGGCCAGCCGTCGTCGGGTGCATGGGCTATGCCGAAACAACCTATCTCACAGCGGTGGGGGATACCGTCCACGTTGCCAGTCGGCTGGAGGGGCTCACCAAGGAATACCACTGCCAAATGGTACTCTCTGAGCAAGTCGCCCTGTGCGTAGGGCTTGACCTCTCAGCCTATCCACGCCATGAGATAACCGTTCGTAACCGCACAGAGCCCTTGGCGATCTATGTGGTGGAGGACGTGCATAGCGTCGCGGCAGCGCTGCGAGCTGGCGCCTAAACACCTCAGCTGAGCAGTGTCCCATTCAGTTCAGGCGCCATATCGGCGGTTGGCAATGCCGGCGCAGTCTCGGGATAGGTCACACGACCATTGTCATCAATGACGACCACACCACGAGCGACCAAGCCATGGAGAATTTCTTCGGGTGTAACATTCTTCTTGTGGTTCTTGCAGAAGGCCCGAATACTGTTTGACAGCGTTACTTTGCGCACCGGGCGCGACCGGGTTGGTTGTAAGTACACCGTACAGTACTCGGTGACTGCATCACCATCGGTTTCCACCTGCGGTTTCGGAAGGTCAGTAGCGAGGCGTTTCGTTCGGTGTATTTTCCCGTCAAGGCGCTCGACCCGACGATTGGCCCCCTGGAGCATATGCACCACATGGTCCAAATCAGTGTCCTGAGACAAGATGAGAAACTCTGTGTTCGGCGGCATTTCAGCTGCCAACCGACCAGCCCAGAATGCCAGGCCAAAATCAGCGGCATTTTTACCTTTCTTCTGCATGCCGATAATCGCCAGACGCCCATCGTGAATAGCCGTTGCTAGCAACGGCACCATGCCAAGGGGTACTTTGGGCTCCGCACCTCCATAGCACGCAATGACACGTGCGTACTCGGTAAGCGTCTCTGGCAGACGCTCAATTTGCCTTGGACAGTTGTCGAGATCAATCAGTAAGGCCCGCATCACCACAGTCGGATGTGGGGATAGCTCCATGTCCTGGCCATGCTCCATATCGTGTAACGTTCTCCAACCTCCCTTGCTGACTCCTACCCAGCACGGTTGCTGGCTGTTGGCTGAATACGGTGGTAGCCAGGGCCCAAGTCACTATGCTCAGCTCGCTGGCATACCCTCCGCTGGCGCACCCCAACGTGTCGATCAACATGCGTTTAATATAATGCAGGGCCTCAGCCGGCTAATCGCAGTCTGTGCCCTCCTCACGGGCACAGCACACTGCTACACCGCCCGCGCCCGGCTGCGAGAGCCATTTGACGAGGTTTTGCGCCTGCCTCTGCGGGTACTGACGTGTGCCTGCCGTTGCCTGAGTTGCCCAAGAGCACCGTCAAGCCACTCCAGGTCCGCCTCACACAGCGCAATACTGCGCTGCAGCGTCAGGAGCGGAAAAAAGGTTTCATCATCAGTCTCAGCTCCCCGCATTTTTTCTTGGATCTCTTGAGCTCTCCTTTCACACATTGCCAGTTCTTGCGTAATCTGTTTCCGGCGTTCTTCAAGAAGCCCGACGGTGGTGTCATACGATAACATATGCCCAAAAAATACCTTGAGCAAGAGCGCACTTTTGTAGGAATCTGGTTCCACACCCGAAGACCGCAGCCATTGTAGCATGGCTTCTGTCCCCTGGGGCGTGATTTGATAGAGTCGCTTATCCGGCCGGAGAGTCTGCGGCACTTCACGCATGGTGACCAGACCGTGCGACTCCAGACGGCGTAGTTCACCATAGATCTGGCTCTTCGCTGGGCTCCAGTAGAAATGGGTGATACTTTTGTTGATGAGCTGCTTCAAGTCGTATCCAGACATTTCCCGGAATGTCAGCAGGCCCAAGATGACATACGAGGTTGTAGGGAGATATTCTGTCTCCACGGGTAGGCTCCTTACTTGCCGTGTTGTTATGGGTTCAAGATTCTCGGCTGGTATTGTACTCTCTACCAACCTAATTTCAACTGGTAGCTTCAATATCAAAACAGACTACCAGGATATAGATTGTGGCAAGAATTTCATTTTTCGTCAACTCTATTTCGTTACATATTATAATAAATATAACATTATTTTGATGAATATTTCCTTGTTCCCTGTTTCTGACAGTTAGATGGTGCCAAGCGGCACCCTACGAGAATTTTGGAAAGTCAGTACCGTGCGTCGCATCGTCAAAAATCCCGGCACCAGAGGTACCATTCGCCTAGCAGCACCACAACAGCACCCAGAAGGAGATACAGCCACAAGGGTGTTTCAACAATACCAGCATGGTGGGGCGTGCCAGGACTTGTACTCGGTATAAAAGAAGTGAGCTTGTGAGCCGGGTTGATGTCGGACTCCGTCTCATCTAGCAGATTGACCACCAGATAGTGCTTGGCTTCGCCAGCGCGGACGATATACACGCCCACCCGCTGCGCATCAGTAAAGACCCAGGGATTGCCCGATACGCTGTAGTCACGCTGCTTGCCCTGTGGATCTTGCACGGTGGCGTGGGTCACCGGCTTATCAAAAAACACGGCATGGGGCATACCGGCTTGCACGTCTCCAGCACTCGTCTCGTCCTGCTGGGGTCTGAGCCAACGCAGCAGGTTATTGATAAAGACGGGGAAAGCCACCCGCAGTGGCAAGTCAGAGCGCATCAGATCAAATGCCACCGTCACCAGGTGCAATTGGGGCTCGTCGATCACACTGATGAGCGAGGTGCCCGTGCCATCGACCAGGCTCTGGGCACCAGCCTGGGGGTGCACAACGAGGGCCTCCTCGACGTGGAGATCAGTGATCTCCACAAACTGCAGCAAGGGGTGTTGCCGCTGCCAGTCGAGCACCTGCGGGCGCGTTATGGTACCCTGGGAGGGCAAGCGTGGGTCCTGGGGGGTGGTATTGAGCAACAAAAAATTCCCACGGCGTAATGGCGGGGGCTGCACACCGTTAAAAATGATGACTTGGTTCGCTTCGAGCAAGCGCGGTAAGGTCTCCTCTGCAACCTGGGGTGCAACGTTCACCAGCAGACCAGGAAACGACGTTAGCAGCGTTTCAAGAAAATAGTTGCTCTCTCCCACCAGGAGGACCCAGGTCTGTGTGGGCGCTGCGACCACGCCATAGGCACGATTATCTAGGGGTAAGTCATCCTCGACGGTAATGTCTGCTTGCACTATCCCTTTCAAGGGCCCTGTGAGTGTCGACACGATCACCTCCTCCTGGCCTGGCTGGAGTTGCAGGCGACGTTCGAGTAACGGCTTGCGCAGGATAGCCGTGACCTGTACAGGGACCTCCACCGGCTGCGTGGAAAAATTTTTCACCGCGATGAGGATATCGTAGGCATCCGGAGTATCCAACACTTTCCGTAATGCCATGCGCGTGATACCGATATTTTTTTCCCCCCCAGCCACCTGGATATGGCGGATCGGGCTGCGCTGCACATCCAGGTCGAACCGCGACCCATAGGCCCCATCACCAACGATGACGACCTCGTGCGTAGCACTGCCCTGCGTAAAGGATAAGGCGAGCAACACCGCGTCACGCATGTTGCCCGGCGCATCGGTGGGCTGCTGGCTCAGAATGGCCTCACGGAGTACGTCTTTGTCAGCCGTAAAGAACAGCACTACTTGCGGCTGTCGACCAGCCGTAATCAGCGCCATCTGCCGCCCCCTCGGCAGTGCCTGGAGGACTTCCAGGGCTCGCTGTTGCGCCTGGGCAAAGCGGAGGCCCTGTAGAGTACGCGTCTGCATGCTGGCGCTGACATCGAGCACCAGGACAATGTCTTTATTCTCGGCCACGGTTGTGGTCAACACGGGATTCGCCAGGGCCGCGGTGAACATACACACCAGGAGAAGTTGCAGCAGGAGCGGTAGATTCTGTACCAAGCGTTGCAGTCCGAGACTGCCGTGCGCTTCGCGCAGGACGCTTTCCCACAAAAAGAGCGTACTGATACGCACATCGCGACGTCGATGCCGCAAGGCATGCAAGAGGAGGACTACAGGAATCAGCGCCAGAAAGGCAAAGGCAGCCGGGTTGAGCCATGTCATAGGGCCGGTACCTGGAAGCTAGTGCAAATAAAAACCGCGTCGCAAATACCGTAAAATTAAATCTTCAAAGGGGACCGTGGTACTGGCGCGCAGATACTCGATATTGCGTTTGGTACAGAAAGTTTCGATCTGGGTAAAATAATCGACTACTTTTTGGCGATAGAGTTCGAGCATGCGCCGGTTTACCGTCAACCGACGTTGCTGGTCACTTTCAATATCATGCAGACGTAGGGCACCCTCCACGGGAGGATTGATTTCCGTCTCATCCACGAGCTGAATCATCAGCACATCAAAACGACCATAGGCCAGCGCGTCTAACCCCCTGGCATAGCCATTGGCATCAAGGAGGTCACTGAGCACGATAGCGAGACCACCCTGACTGCTCTGTCTGGCATAATTACTCAGCACCCGATTGAGATCCGTACCACCTTGCCCTTGCAGGGCCTCAAAATAGCGAAACAGAGCAAAAATCTGCTGCCGGCCACGCTGCGGTGGCAGCGGTCTGCCCAGTTCGTCAGCAAACGACACAGCACCAACACGGTCGAGACCATTGAGACCGATATAGCCCAGCGCTGCCGCCACACGCCTGGCATAGTCCAGCTTCGGTGGGGTCCCCACCTGCATTGATTGGCTGGTATCAACAAGGAGATGAATGGTCAGGTCTTCTTCGGCAGTAAAGATCTTGAGAAACAGGCGATCGAGACGACTATAGACATTCCAGTCGATATAACGGAAATCATCCCCAGCGTGATACCGCCGGTAATCACTGAACTCCAGCCCCATGCCGCGACGCAGCGTAGTCCGGTCGTTTTGACTCTGCCCCCGAAAGACCTTGCGCGCCAGCACACGCAGGGTCTCCAACTTGCGCATGAACTCTGCATCGAACAAGGTACTCTGCACGCCTATACCTTATCGTGGCGCATACGTCCTATCGGGACGCCTGCTCTGGTAAGTGTTCCAGAATATCGCGGATGAGGTCTGCGCTGTCCACACCCTCTGCCTCCCCTTCAAAGTTCAGGATGAGGCGATGGCGCAGGCACGGCAGCGCTACGGCGCGGAGGTCCTCGATACTGACGTGGAAACGCCCCTGGAACAGCGCCCGCACTTTGCCAGCCAGCACCAGGCTTTGCACACCGCGCGGGCTCGAACCGTAGCGCACATAGCGTTTGACTTGCTCCGATGCCACTGGCGTCTGCGGATGCGTGGCCATCACCGTACGGATAGCATAGTTTTTGACATGCGAAGCAATCGGGACATCACGTACAAACTGTTGCGCCTCGAGGATTTTGGCTCCCTGTAAGATCGGCTCCAACAGCCGTTCCTGCCGCTGCGTGGTACGATCGATAATCTCGCTAAGATCTTCAAAGGAAGGATAGGTTACTTGCAATTTCAAAAAAAACCGATCCAGTTGTGCCTCAGGCAGCGGATAGGTCCCCTCCATCTCCAGCGGGTTTTGCGTGGCCATGACCAGGAATGGCAGGTGCAGCTTATATTCAACGCCAGTGACCGTGACCGTGTGCTCCTGCATCGCTTCGAGCAGAGCGGACTGCGTCTTGGGTGTAGCCCGGTTGATCTCATCAGCGAGGACGATGTTACTGAAGATGGGCCCCTGTTGAAACTCAAAATAGCGGTGTCCTGCCTCATCCTGCGACACCATACGCGTGCCAATAATATCGGCCGGCATGAGGTCCGGGGTGAACTGAATGCGTGAGAAATCCAGATGCAGCGCAGCCCCTAAACTCTTCACCAAGAGCGTCTTGCCGAGACCAGGGACACCCTCCAGAAGGGCATGGCCGCCACACAGGAGACAAATGAGGAGCCCTTCCACCACGTCAGCATGGCCCACGATGACTTTGGCAATCTCCGTGCGGACACGCTGAAAATTCTCGCCGAACTGGGCTACTTGCGCCTCAATGTCGGTCATTGCATCATCCCAAGCGACAAAAAGTACTGCTTAATCTGCTCGCGGTACGCACGCGGGATCTGCTCCTGCGTCAACACTTCCTCCGCGGCATGCTGATACTGCACCACTGCTTTCTCAACCGGTACCTGCGCCTCATTCGCCATAGGCAAATGGCGGATGTAGCTCAGCCGCATGGCGCCCTCACCGCTTTTGACCTCGACATTTGACACCGGTTGCTCCGACTCGCGCAACGTTGGCTCATGATGCTGGCGTGTCGTGGTCGAAGTGCCAATCCCATCCTCGGATCCAGGCGACGGAAAATCCTCCATACCGGGCATGGAATCCGAGAACATGCCCTCATCACCCATATCCATCGAGCCTTGCCCAGACGATTCTGGTTGTGGCCGGGAATGGCTCGTTGAGGTGTCACCTTGCCCTCCACGGTGAATGGAGCGGGAGGAATATTCCAGGGCACGGCGCGCCCGATCGAGGTGTTCTACCTCTTCTGAGGCCTGTTGTTGCTGCAGGACATCGCGGAGCAACTGCCGCGCCGCTTCCAGGTCGCCAGCGCGCAGGTTTTGCAAAAGGTTCTCCAGTTGGGGATTTTGACCGAACTGACGACTCAGGCGTAGCACACTCTGCTCAGCC
>JBMDXC010000214.1:0-2905 GCA_048594805.1 Candidatus Entotheonellaceae bacterium
TCCACAGCCTTTGAGAATCAGCCCGATAAAGGTCAAATCCTCGGTTTCGACTTCTACCGTGATCCTCTGAATGCCAAGCAGCCCATGCAAACGTTCGAGGAGATCATGCAGGCCGATATCGCTCAGAAGGGCCAGGTGATGGCCACCCACCGGCAACTACTGGAGCGCCGCTACAACCTGATACCCCAGGTCGCTTCCCAGGTGACCATGTCGCGCGGCAAGCCCGTACCCGTAGGACCGACGGCCAAGCTGCCGCAGGGCGTGAGTTGGGAGCAGTTGGCCAGTATAACCCCTGCGGATATCCGCCAGCGCGGACACTTTCCCTATCCACCACTACCTCATCCCAAACAGACCCCCGGCGGCCAGGTATTTCCCCAGATGCAAACCGCCATGTTCCCGCGCCTCGAGCGCTTCGACGTGGACTTCGATCTCCCTGAAGCCTTTCTGCCTGAGTTTCCGCCGGCGATTTTTCTGCAAAACCGGCCTGAACTCGGCGACGTGTCACGGGGGGAAGTCGTCTCCATCAATAATTATTACAGCCTGTTTAAAGACATCCTCACCCCGGTGCAACTCGACGGCCTGCGCATGCTCTTGACCCCGTTTCCGCAAGAAGAGTTCAACCCGACTGACGACCGTAAAAGTGCGCAGCCGAGCCTCGGCGTCACGTGTCTCGATTGCCACGTCAACGGCCATACGACTGGCCAGTTCCACCTGAACCCGGATGACCGGCCTGAGCAGCGTCGCTTCCGTCTCGACACCACGAGCTTGCGGGGCCTGTTCAACCAGCAGATTCACGGCTCAAAGCGCAGCCTGCGCTCCGTCGAAGATTTTACCGAGTTCGAGTTTCGCACCGCGTATTTTAATGGGGATCCAATCCATGCCATGAAGAAGGGGTTTACCATTATTCCACGCGTCCAGGTGGCCCACATGGCGCAGATGCAAAATATGTTTGACTTCCCACCGGCGCCCAAGCTCAATGTGGCTGGCCGCCTGGACCCCACGAGAGCGACGCCGAATGAGCTGCGCGGTGAGCAGCTCTTCTTTGGCAAGGGCCAGTGTGCTACCTGCCATCCCGCTCCCTTCTATCTCGACCACCTGATGCACGATCTCAAAGTCGAACGGTTTACCACGGAACCGGGTGATGGGCCGATCAAGACCTTTACACTGCGGGGGATCAAAGACAGTCCGCCATATCTGCACGACGGACGCTGCCTCACCCTGGAGGACACGGTTGAGTTTTTTAACCTGGTTCTGGAACTGCAGCTCACCAGGGAAGAGAAAGCCGACTTGGTAGCATTCATGCGACAGCTCTAGGGACGAGGCGGCCGGCAGCGAAAGACATATCCGTCACTCCCAAAATGAGAACCCCGCCCTTTCACTGTGAGAGGCGAGAGGCATGACGCGCACTCTACCCATCAGTTTGATGCGATTTGGCTTCAGAACGACAGCGCCAGAGCCGCATTCGCCCCAGTGGCTATGAACCGTTGCTGACACTGTGCAGCGGCACTTTCAGTCCCTCACGGGCCACAAAGGTCTGCGGAAAGAGCTGCTGGGCCAGAAACTGGCGTTCGTTCAGGTACTCGTCGGTCGCGGCAGGATCATGGTGGAACAGAAACAGCTGTTTGACCTGTGCCTCGCTGGCCAGGTGCACAACGTCTTCCCAGGCACTGTGCCCCCAGCCCTGCTTGCCGTGACGGATCTCGTCGCGGCTGTACTGGGCATCGTGGATCAGCACATCAACCCCACGCACCGCTTCCAGGACCGCGGGCGAGAGCTGATCGAGGGGGTGTTCGTGGTCGGTGACATAGGCGACCCGTAGTTCTTCGAGCTGCAGCACATAGCCTAAGGCGGCATTCGGATGCGTGAGGCGGAAGGCGGTGACGTGGATCTGCGGGTGGATCTCGACGGTGTCACCGCATGCCAGTTCGCGGAAATCAATCTGCGCCCGAAATAGATCCTGCATCTCGACCGGGAAAAAGGGACGCTGGATCTGGTCCGCCATCAACTCGACCAGCGAATACCGCGGTCGGGCCTCGCCATAGATCACAAAGTGATTCTCCGGGGTAAAGGCCGGGATGAAAAACGGCAGTCCCTGAATGTGATCCCAGTGCGTGTGTGATAAGAAGAGGCTGCCGGTGATCGGTGGCGTCTCGCGCGCCATCAGCGCGAGCCCGAGCTGCCGTAACCCGGAGCCGGCATCAAAGATAATGACGTGCTCGCGATAGTCGACACTCACACACGACGTATTGCCACCGAACGTGATCGTGTGGAGTCCTGGAGCCGGGATCGAGCCGCGCACACCCCAAAACGTTAACGTGCCTGCCCCTTCCATGGAACCTCTCCTTCATAATAGTGGTTGCGCCGCAGCACCGACGGTGCCGCCGCACAGGGCTGACCCTCTCAGAGCACCAACCAGGTACAGCACATGGCCGAGGTGAAGCGCCGTGAGACGATGGCACCTGCGGATTATAGTCAAGCCTTGCGCGATACGGTCAATCATACCGCCACAGGGGCTCATCATGACAATGCACGGCTCTCACCGTGGTGAGGAGTCCCTGCCAAGCTTTGCCCCCTGAGTAGCAGAGGGACCCATACCAGACTCGCTAGCAAGATCAGGCCCGTGAGTACGAATGGGGTGGTGTGCCCACGGGTGTCATAGACCCAGCCTCCGACCAAGGGTCCAACGGCCGAGCCGAGACTGGTGGCAAAGGTGTGCAGGCCATAGCCGGTGCCGCGCATGGCGTCCTGCGTCAGATCACTGATTAAGGCTTTTTGTGGGGCCAGGGCGGCGGCCTGTCCAAACGTTTTCAGTGTCCACCAGACGATCGTCCACGCCAGCGCGGAGCCCAGCGGAAGACAGAGGCAACTCAGCCCTACCCAGGTCAAGCCCGCAATGATCAGCGGC
>JBMDXC010000215.1:0-3444 GCA_048594805.1 Candidatus Entotheonellaceae bacterium
GATGAAGTCGTCATTATCGGCCAACAAGGGCCAGAAGAAGTGACCGTGAATGAGCTTGCCGACAGGCTGGGCACCATTAACTATGAAATCGTGGCGCATCTGGCCGCGCGTGTGCCCCGCATTGCGGTGGGGCCCAGGACCCCTGTGGACATCAAAGGAGACTCCCATGGCGCCTGCTGACTTCCCAACCGTGGTGCCGACCACCTATTGGCACCAGCTTGGCGATGGACGGGTGCAGTGCGATCTGTGCCCACGCTTTTGTCGACTCCACGAAGGGCAACGGGGCTTTTGCTTTGTGCGGGCGCGGCACTATGACCAGATCGTGTTAACGACCTATAGGCGTTCGAGTGGTTTCTGTGTCGACCCAATCGAGAAAAAGCCCTTGCATCACTTTCTGCCCGGGACGGCTGTCCTGTCGTTCGGCACGGCCGGATGCAATCTGGCTTGCAAGTTTTGCCAGAACTGGGATATTAGTAAAGCCCGCGATGTCGATGTCCTCGCGGATACCGCTTCGCCAGAGAAGATCGCGCGGGCGGCCGCAGCGCTCGGGTGCTCCAGCGTTGCGTTCACCTACAATGACCCGGTGATCTTTTTCGAATACGCCGTCGACGTGGCGCAGGCCTGCCATGCCCAGGAGATTAAAACCGTGGCGGTCACCGCCGGGTACATGTGTGCCGAGCCACGCGCCGCCTTCTACCGCGACATAGATGCTGCGAATGTAGACCTGAAAGCCTTCACGGAGCGTTTCTACCACCAGATCACCGGAGCCCACTTGCAGCCGGTGCTCGACACCCTTATCTATCTGAAGCACGAGGCCAAGGTCTGGTTAGAAATAACCACTCTGCTCATCCCTGGGGAAAATGACTCTGACGCCGAGCTCGACGCCAAAACCCAATGGGTGGTCGAGCATCTCGGACCCGACGTGCCCATGCACTTTACCGCGTTTCACCCGGACTGGAAGATGCGTGACACCGTATCGACACCCCCCGCCACGCTGACACGGGCACGCCATATTGCCCTCACGAATGGTGTACGCTATGCCTATACCGGCAATGTCAAGGACCCCGAGGGCAGCAGTACCTACTGCCATCAGTGTCGGCAGCGGGTGATTGGCCGTGATGGGTATAGGATCACGGACTGGCATCTCACCGCTGATGGGCGCTGCCAGGGCTGTGAGACCCCCTGTGCCGGAGTGTTTGCTGGCCCACCGGGGACCTGGGGACCCCAGCGCCGACCAGTGCGCCTGGCTGATGTGGCCGCGTAACCCCGGCGTTACAAGGCAAAGGTGAAGAGGCTCCACGCCTCAGGAGGCAATACGGCGTGCTGGGAACACATTGTCCGCATGCAAGGTAACATGTCCTGACGCTGATAGAGGGATAGGCATGATCCCCCAATGTCGGAAGTTTCTGAGCAGGGATACCCTGGTTGCACGATTTTTGCACAATGATCGAGACAGACCCTCGTACCCTGCGCCTGACGCAGGGCAAACGGAAGTGAGGCACGGCCAGGTGTGGTGCGCCTGGCACACCATGCACAACTGGACACGCAAAGGAGAAACGACCCATGAGTGAACTGTATACATCCCCGCAGGCGGAGTGGGTGCACAGCGTCGACATCCCAGTAGGCGACACAACGTTGGATGGTGACTTACACATACCGGCACAGGCAAACGGCCTGGTGCTCTTTGTACACGGGAGCGGCAGCAGTCGTCATAGCCCACGCAATCAGTTTGTGGCCCAGGTCATCCGCACTGCTGGTCTCGGCACGCTGCTCTTTGACCTCCTGACGCCAGAGGAAGAGCGCATCGATCTGCGCACCCCCTATCTCCGTTTCGATATGGACCTGCTCGCGGGGCGACTCGAAGAGGTCACGGCCTGGGTGGCCGATACCGACGCCACACGGCATTTGCGCATCGGGTACTTCGGTGCCAGTACAGGCGGGGGTGCGGCGCTCATCGCCGCGGCCAGGCTGGGGCAGGGCATCGGGGCGGTGGTCTCGCGCGGCGGGCGGCCTGATCTCGCCGGGGCGCTCCTCCCCAAGGTGCTGGCCCCCACGCTGCTCATCGTCGGGGGCCGTGATGACGTGGTGATCCAGCTCAACGAGGCGGCGTATGCGCAGTTGCAGTGCGAGAAAGCTTTACGCATTGTGCCTGGCGCGACGCATCTCTTCGAAGAGCCCGGGGCCCTTGACGAGGTCGCACGCCTCGCCACCGAGTGGTTTCAGCAGCATTTACCACCCTCCAGGACAACGTCAAATTCCGGGGTGTGATAGGCCTCAGAGAGTGCAGGCAGCCGCTGCGTGCGGCTGCACCAGCAACGCGGGGGCTGGTCTTGGAGGCTAGAACCATGGGCCATAGAAATACAGGAGCCTCCACACGTGGACCTAAACACAAGAGAGGCCAGACAGTATCTAGCTGCCAGCATGACCTATGGCAGACATACAGCCCGCCCTCCCTATCTCCATGGCATTGCGGCCACAGGATACCGGGGGACATCCATCTGCAGTCAGCAGTCGACAGCTCTGCTGCCTGACCTCCCCTCTCATCACTCTCGTGCGATATGACATTGCTACCCTGAGTAAAGGGCAAGAAGCGTGCCATGATTGTGAGAACCCTTTTGTAGAGCTATATGCTGAGGAGAGGCTCCTCTCACAGAGGAAAAAAAGCTATAAGGTACCCTGGAGACGACAACTTGTCATGACAAACTGTGCGGTTTCCAGACAAAATGTTCCCCTCAGATCCTGAGTAGCCACAGCGTGATCCAGGGCACGTACGTAATCAACAACACCGCGCCCAGGAGTATAACCACGTAGGGGAAGGTGGATCGATAAATCCGCGCCAACGGTTGGTTGAAACGGTAGGCGGACAGAAACAGGTTCTCTCCCATAGGTGGCATGAGGTAGCCGAGCTGCATGTTCGCGAGAAAGATAATGCCAAGATGGATCGGATCGATGGCATACGCCGTGGCCATGGGCGCGATGAGCGGCACGACCACAATAATGGCGGAGTAGATATCCATAAGAGCACCGACGATGATCAGCAGCACATTGAGCGCGAGTAAAAAGAGCGCCGGCGAGTGGATACGCTCCTGCACCCACGCCAGGGCATGCATGGGGATTTGGGCTATGATCAGATAGTTGGTCAGACCCAGTGCGACACCGAGGATGATCATAAAGCCGCCCACCATGGTGACGCTTTCGAGGGCGACGTTCGGGATATCGCGGCTGACACGCAGCTCCCGGTATACGAGACATTCCACGACGATGGCGTAGAGCACCGTCAACGCTGCCGCTTCCACCAGCGTCGCGAAGCCCCCGAAGATGCTGGTCAGGGTCACAACCGGCAGCAGTATGTCCAACTTGGCGTCCCAGAGTGCGATCCCGAGTTCACGACCCTGCAACGGCGTGCGTACCGCCCCTCCACGCCACCCACGCCAGGCACCCCAC
>JBMDXC010000216.1:0-3546 GCA_048594805.1 Candidatus Entotheonellaceae bacterium
CTGCGCCAACTCGCCGATGGCACGCTGCAGATCGGCGAGGGTTCACAGGAAAGCCTGGCGCGTGATGACTCCCAGGAACACGCCGATGCGCTGCTGGCCCGGGCAACGCACTACCTGCCCGCCTTGGCCGGTGCGCGGGCCATCCCGGTACCCGTCGGATATCGCCCCATGCCACGCGATGGTTTTCCCGTGTTAGGCTACCCTGAACCCGTGCCCAACCTGTATCTGGCCCTCATGCACAGTGGGGTGACGCTCGCGCCGCTGGTGGGTGAGCTGGCTGCTATGGAAATCGTCGACGGCGCCCGGGTGCAGATCCTCGATGCCTATCGTCCAGAGCGCTTTTTGTAAGGGAGACTGGACCGCAAGAGGGGAGAGCATGAGTGTCGAAGAGGCCATGACGCGTTTTGAGCGCATGGCATTTGCCCAATTTCTCAAAGTGCATGTAGCGCAGGTAAGCCACGAACGGGCCGTGCTGCGTTTGCCCTTTCAGGAAGACAATGCCAATCAAGGTGGTGTCCTGCACGGTGGTGCGACAGCGTCGTTGATCCATATGGCAGGGACGTTAGCGGCCTGGACAGGTATAGACCTGCAGGCCGAACCCTTGATCAATACTGTAGACCTCTCGATCCAGTATCTTGCCGCGGCCTTGCGCGAGGAGATTACCGCAGAAGCCCTGGTGCTGCGTCGTGGGCGGGACATCTTTTTCCTGGATGTCACCGTCCGTGGCGCTGTGCAGCAACTGATCAGTAAGGGGCTGATGGTCTATCGCGCCCCCCAGTACACGGCACCGCCGCGCCTCTACAGCCGTCCTACCCCTCCCGCCCCTGCCCGTGCTCCAGACTCTCCCCCGGTGCTTGGACTCACCAAGCAAGACTTCACGCACAAGTTGCAGATTACTATCATGTCACACAGCCCTGGCAGTGTGCGCCTGGCTATGCCCTATCGCCCCGCACATAGTGATGAGCAGGGGAACATACACCCTGGCGCTGTGGCTGCCCTCCTGGACACTGCCGGCACCCATGCCTCCTGGAGCATGGTGCAACGCCAGGGAACCCGTGGGGCGACCGTAGGGCTGCAACTCAGCTATCCAGATGCCAGCCAAACCGATGTCGTTGCCGAAGCGCATGTTGAGCGACGCTCGGAGGAAATGTTTTTCAGTTGCGTGCAGGTACGCGCTATCGCCACAGGGCACCTCATAGCCATGGGCAATGTTAGCTATCGGTTGCTGGAAGGTCGCTGACAGGACGGTTACAATGCCGCAGGGACATACTGTGCTCTGCCAATCCCCCAGGGCGTTTGGTCTCCAGGAGACACTTCCAGGAGAGGACATCCCTGAGGAGTAGTGTGTCACGCGGGCAGAGTAGTTTGCGACCGGACAACAGTCCTGTGGATTATTTTACCTTTGCGCCCAAAACCTGCATCACAAGAGAGCGACGGTCAATGCCAGGTCTGCATGAGTTGAATGTTTCATTGACGAAAAACGGGTATTTCAAAGTAGCGGACGTAATAGCAAAGCACCCACGCCACGAAGTTCTCGACAACATTCGCGGTACCTACACGGGCATCAACCTCGACCGCGCACAAATTGCGAACATGCTGTCTGCTGATCCCAGCACGAAAGAACTCCCCGAGGAGTGGGATGAGATCCGGAACTACTCCAAACGGGCGATCGATGCTTTAGTGTTCATTTCGATTCTTTTTGGTCACCATACTTTTATCACCGTGTTCGCCAAGTCGGGGACCGCTGAGATGCGCGGCGTACTGCACAGGGAAGACCTCGGCGATAAGGCATACACAAATGTAGTCTACAGCATGCAAACCCTTGGTCTGTGCGCGTACATTCCTGGGGCTGATGCCATCGACTACAACCTCACTCCATTGTTCAAGGAACTATCCATTGGGCCATTGGTGAAACGGATTCTGGCGCGGAAATTGGCGAAGACATGCTGGAAGGAGCCGGGACCCAACGATCCCTTCACGCGCACGTTCTACGAACAGTGCTTTTACTTTGGCTTTCATAACACCCTCGGGCTCTCAGAGCGTCAATTCCAGGACTGGCTTGAGGGACAGGCGGTTGAGGTCGAGGTCCCCCCGGTTCTCAAGGCGTCGAATGACGTAGTGACAGTGAGTGCCAGCTTGCTCTCCGCTCTTGCAGCGAAGCCATTCGTCATTATTGCGGGGGCAACAGGGACCGGAAAGACTCAAACCATTCGCTCGTGTGTCAAAGACCTCTGTCCAGCAGACACCGAGCTGGGCTTCAACCATGCCTTTATCCCCGTTGAAGCCGGATGGACAGATGGTCGACATCTGCTCGGATACCGCAATCCATTTGGACGGATGGGTGAAAGCTACAGCACAACCCTGTTGCTTTCGTTGCTCCTGCGAGCGAATTATCCCGCACATGCCATGTGCCCGTTTTTCATCATCCTTGACGAAATGAATTTATCCTATGTCGAGATGTATTTTTCACGCTTTCTGTCCCTCATGGAGACATCTGCAGGGGGACAACCCGAAGCGGTGCTTGGCCCCAGTGAGCTGCGGTTGCTCTGGCGCTCGGCTCCCTCAGCCATCGAAGCTACGTATATAGAACATGCCATCACGTCTGGCGGGCTGTTTCTGAGCCGTAATGTCTTCATTGTAGGGACGGTGAACGTTGATGAGACCACACACATGTTTTCTCCAAAAGTGCTCGATCGAGCATTTGTGTTGGAATTCCCGACGATGCTGCCCTCGCAGAAGCCCGACGAGTTTGCCATTGCGAGTGCCGAGGCTGCAGAAGGGCATGTGAGTGACTTCTGGCACTACTTGGTGGAGTCATCCACGATTGCTCCTTCGAAAGAAGATGATGTCTTTCTCGATACAGTCTATGGGAAGCTCGAACGGTTTCAGTTTGGGCCACGCGTGACTATGGAGGCGCAGCGCTATCTCGCTGCAGTCAAAGCACTGTCGATGACTGCCAAATGTGCCGACGCGTTTTCGTCCGCTACAACGATCAGAGATCACGTGCTCATGCAAAAGATACTGCCAAAGTTACATGGGAATAGAAGCCAGGTGGGGAAAGTTGTAAACGAATTGCTCGTCCTGGCGCGTGAAGGGGGCTATGAGCGTGCGCGCGCGAAGCTGACCTCCATGGCCAATGATCTAAGGTCGCCCGGTTTTACCAGTTATTTCGCATGATACCATTATCTACATTCTCCGTACGCACGACCGCAGGCGCCGAACTGCATATAACCCTTGACCGCGGCCTCCATGCTGAGCTGGAGAGTGTGGTGGATTTACCTCTGGAAGGCGCGAGTGGAGAGGAAGATCGCAGCTTCGTTCCAGGAGGACAAATTGCTCCGAAACTAGCGTTTGAAGCTGATGAGTCCCGCTGGGATATGCTTGAGCCATTGCGCCTGGTTGAGAATATCGAATACACCTTCTCCATCATTGTCCCGATGCGTAAAGTAGACTTTGAGCGGCAGAGCAAAAGCGCGGGCAATGGTGTCTTTCCTTTCCACAACACTAAACTCAAGGAGTGCATTACCTTTCATGGACCTGACAGTT
>JBMDXC010000217.1:0-21921 GCA_048594805.1 Candidatus Entotheonellaceae bacterium
ACCTTCTCGGCGGCAAAATATTCCTGCGCCACCTCAGTAGCGTGGGTGCTGGCGCGCTCATAGTCGGCCTCAATCATGCGCACGGCGTTGACCGCCTCTTCGACGGTGCGGAAGGCGTACAATCCGGGGCCAAGCGAGAGCACGTCGCCAAACCCCGTATCCTGCTCTACCACCGGTCGACCAGCCGCCAGATAGCAAGCGGCGCGATCACTGAACCAACCACTGCGCAGACGTACGTACATGTCTTTCACCACTGTGAACTCCCCTCGCGAGCCACATAAGTAGTCACGGTAGCACCAGGGATCAGTCGAAACCGAGAGTGGATCGACGACCCGCCAGCCATGCGCTGCAAGCAGTTCAGGGTCGCCTGCGACGCTGTCGACGTTCATAGCCACCTCGAACGCCGCCGCCGTCTGGACTGGGAGATCGAGGCAGCGCAGCCACTCCGTGCGCTTACGCCAGCCCAATGTCTCACCCTGGTACGTGAGGTCCCGTCCTTGCGAGTCCCACTTCCCGACTGTCGTATAGGCGCGTCCGGGACAGCTGGCATGCGTCCACAGTTCCAGTACCACCGGCTGACGCGTTGCATGCCAGGCATAGCCACCTGTTGGCACTGGCGAGCGTGGCGTACCAATGTTCTCCCCAAAAGTAAAAAGATGCGTATGCGCGTCGAGCATTGCACGCAGGAGGCTGTCTCCATTGACCAACTTGATCTGGGTATAGACCGGATCGAGGTCGATGTAAACCGCTGGCCGCCCGCCGCGCCGTTCGGGCGGAATGCGGTTCACTCCGCCAAGATTCACGAGGAAATCCGCCTCCCGTATGAGGGCGTCCACCCGTCCTGCTCCTGGACCATATTCGATGCCCTGTTCCGTATCGACGAAAACCCAGCGTGCGCCAAATCCCAGTCGGTCGAAGAACCTGGCAGCCGCCGCGATACCGTAGTCATACGTCGGGCCAAAATCGTCAGTGACGGGGTTGAACGCTGGCGCATAGTATCCTGTATCCTCGTAGAACCAGACATCATACCCCAGCGTGCGCAGCCCGAGGAGGTAGTGTGCTGCCTGCCAGGCATAGCCACCAAGTGGGCAGCGCACCAGATAGCCAGCCAGAACTATCAGACCTCGACCAGTTGCCATCTTTACTACTCCAAACCATCGAGCACTTGTGCTCGCTTGCTCATTGGGCTACCTGACCGACATAGCTATCCACGCGTGGCAGGCCGGCGTATGCTATCCGTCCTTCGGCATTCACAATACGGCCCTGTTCGATCACCAGGCGCGCGTCACACCCCTCGAGTGTGCTGAGGCGATGCGCAATCATTACCGTTGTCCGTCCAGCCATAACACGTTCCATTGCCTCCATGATCATGGCCTCGGTGGCTACATCGATAGAGCTCGTGGGCTCGTCCAGGATGAGAACGGGCGCATCCTTTAGGAAAGCGCGAGCCAGCGCAATGCGTTGACGCTCACCACCTGACAGCAGCATCCCCCGCTCTCCCACGCGCGTATCATAGGCGTTGGGAAGGTCGACAATAAAGTCATGTGCATTGGCCACTTTGGCCGCAGCAACAATCTCCTGGAAGCTCGCTCCAGGGCGTCCATAAGCAATGTTTTCGGCAATGCTAGTAGAGAATAGCACTGGTTCTTGCAGGACAACAGCAAACTGATGACGCAGATCATTCAGCTTATAGTCGCGCAAATCCACCCCGTCCAGGAAGATCTGACCGGTGCTTGGATCATAGAAACGCATCAGCAAACTGATGAGTGTGCTCTTCCCAGCCCCGGTCCTGCCGGCGATACCTAGCCGCGTGCCTGCCTCAATGGCAAATGAGATATCGTCCAAAATCAGGTTTCGGCCATCATAAGCAAAGCCAACGCCATGAAACTCAATGGCACCAGCAGCGCGTTTGAGGGTGCGAGCGTGCGGTCGTTCGGTGACATCAGGTACGGCGTCCAAGAGCGCAAAGGCCCGCTGGATACTCGCCTTGGACGGCTGTAAACCAATAATCTTGTCACTAATAGCATTGAGTGGTCCGTAGAGTTGTGTCAGGTATGTAATCACCATGAGCAACTCGCCAAGCGTCAGATGACCTGCCAACACACTGCGGACGCCTAGATACAGCACCAGTGCTGCACCAATGGCGGTGATCACATGGCTCAGGAGATTCACAGCGCTCTCCACAAAAGCCAGCCGAATCCGCGCTCCCATACCAGTACTCGATAGACCTACAAAACGCTCCTGCTCCTGCTCCTCACGCCCAAAGGCCTTGACTACACGCAGCGCTGACAAGACCTCTTGCACAACCCCTAGTGTCGAACTTTCTAATTCCTTCACGTTGATATACTGTCCGCGCATGCGTCGCTCATACACTTCCGGGATGATCATCAGGAGGGGGATAATCGACGTGGCCACTAATGCCAGGTGCCAATCGAGACGTGCAGTGACATAGATCATCGAGAGCAGCGTGACCCCCGAGGTCAGGAGAGGGATGACGCCGTAGAGCGTCAGCCATTGGATAGCAGGCGCATCGTACTGGATACAGTAAATACTCTCAGCTGTGCCACGCGTGTCGTGAAACGTAAATGCTAGACGTTGTACGTGACGGAATAGGCGCGCTCGGAAATCGAGGGTGATCCGTTCACCCGTGTGTGTCCGCAGCACGTAGCCGCCCAACGTCTGCAACTGGTTGAAGAACACAATCAGAACCTGTAACACCGTGGCCACACCAAGCAAAAGGAGCTGGGAGTCAATGACCGAGTCGGGCAGCAGGGCATCCAGTAGTGGTGGAAGCGGCTGCGAGCCAATCACCGTGTCCACCACAATTTTGAGCGGCACAGGACCGAGTAACGACAAAGGTGTCGCTACCAGATCGATCAGTAATATGCCCGCTATGTGCGGCCAATATGGCCACACCTGGTGCAGTAAGCGCCAGGACAGAGTCTGCTGAGACGCTCTGGGAGTTGCCATTACCTTTCCTCTATCCCGATCTGCTTAAGGGCATACTGGACGGCGGCCATCGCTCCGGCACATTCCTGCAACATCCGGTACACTGGGAGTACAACAATGAGCAAGAGTATCGTGGCAGAATACCAGGCATGATCCCAGACAGCCCCGGTGACTCCAGCCAGCAGCAAGAGAATCAGAGCAGAGCCCTGCCCTGAGCACTGCGGCCAGAGGCGAAACCGTACCAGTTGTCTACCAGCCCCATGTTCTTCAGTTGTGGCGAGCAGACGGACAGCACCGAGCAAGCCCCCACGCACTTCGAGATCCCAACGATCATAGTCACCCCCCCGAAAGCTCGCAGTGCCTTCGCTCCGTAACGTCTCTTCAATCGCTTGTAGCCGCGCCAGCGGGCATTGCCACTGCTCGCTCCACAGCTGGAAAGTCCGCGACCAGGGCCAGACCCATCCGCGCGTATTCCGCCACCGCCACGGGGTTAGACCGGAGCGCCAGCGTCCACGCAGCCGTGCCAGGGGTTGCATGAGATACAGTATGGTGGTCAGACCCCATAAACGCAGCTGCGCGCTGCGTGACTGCGGAGCGCTGGCAAAAGACTCATGCCGGGCACTGAAGCCGGCCTGCACCAGAAGGACACTCACCGCATACCCGAGCAACGGCAGGGCCAATAACAACGGTTTCCAGAAGAGACCAAGAGCCGAGAGAGCGGCAAGGGTCGCAATCACTAAATACCACTCGGGCATCGACGGCAGGGAGCCCCAGAAACCGGGGGCCGGCGCGTAGATGGACTGGAACAGGGCGCTCCCCCAGGTCCCCTGATAGATACGTCCACGGCTCCAACTCGTCACCCGTGTACTGCCCTTCCCATACAGGCGTCCAGCCCACGACAGGTGTCCAAGCACATTGTATTTTTCTGGCCATTTCTTTTCGAGCAGGGCTTCTGCTTTGCCATACCCCTGCTGTTGTTTCCAGTAAGTCCGGACAGCATTGCGGCGATGATGCCAGACCATGGCTGCGGGGCTAAACCCGATGGTCCAGCCCTGCTGTTGCAACCGCCAGCACACATCCACATCATCGCCAGCTGTACGAAACTGGGGATCAAACCCCCCAATGGCTTGCAGGGCCGTTTTCCGAAACGTCATGTTACACCCTGGTATATGCTCCGCCTCTGTATCAGAGAGGAGCACATGCACGGGACCACCCGGGGCATTCGCCACACAGTCGGCTATCAAACCGTCACCCGAGGGTGGCAGATTCGGTCCCCCGATGCCGACATGCGTCGTACGCATAAAAGCCGCAGCGATATAGGTCAGCCAGTGGGGATCAGGATAGGCGTCGTCATCAATATAGGCGACAATCTCACCCTTGGCCTCTTGCCAGCCGGTATTGCGCGCGTTGCTCAAGCCACGGTTGGCCGTGCTGATCAGCCGAAAACCATACTCGGACACAATCTCTGGGGTGGCATCGGTGGAGCCATCATTGACGACTATCACCTCAAAGTTCGGATACGCGAGCCGCATGAGCCCTTCACAGCAATCCCGAATCGTCCGTGCTCCATTGTAGCTACACACTACAACCGAAATATGCGGCCAGGGGAGGTCCTGCGGGAACGGCACATCGGTAAAGGCATTACAGACGGCTGTCAGGGCCGGCTTGGGGCAGCGTTGTCGATCGGTGAGACCAAAATCCCAATCTTGGATATCATGACCGCCACGGTGCCATTCATCCGTCCAGGCAAAGACAAATGTACCAGCACACCCTGCCGCAAAGATCGTGCGAATCTGCCAATCGAGCACGTCCGCCTGGATATATTCGCCATTGCGGCGACTATCAAGCCCAATCTCGCCCATGAGTAGAGGACGGTCACCAGCAATGTTTTGCAAACGCGCGAGATAGGCCTCAAGACGCTCTTGCGTCTCAAGGTAGACGTTGAAACACACCAGATCCAGGAATGGCAGCTGCAAGTATTCCGTGGTAGGATAGTTCACATAGGTGACCAGCCCTTCCGGATCCTCCTGCTTGGCAGCCCTGTATAAGCGCTCAAGGTACTGTTCCACACGACGCTTGCCATACCAGCGCACAATAGGAGCAGGAATCTCATTCCCAATCGCATAGCACAGGACCGCCGGGTGACCAGCACAGGAGCGCACCCCTGCCTGGACACGGGCCTCGATGCTGCGAGCGCGCTTTTTATCATCGAGAAAGGTTATATGCTGTTCCCATGGCAGACCTACCATCACCCGTAGACCGTGGTGTTGTGCCGCATCCAGGAGCCAACGCGGTGGTACGGTATACGTGCGGATGGCGTTCAGACCGCTGTCCGCCATCTGGGCAAAGTCATGCTCGACGGTCTCGGGGTCATGATAGTCGTGACCATCGGCATCAGGGCGAAAAGTGCCGTATGTGACACCACGAATCCAGAATTTTTCGTCCCCAAGGAAAAGAAATTTCCCCTGCACTTTCGGACGACATGCGCTCAATGTGTCCGTCAGAGTAGGGGAGACTTCTGCAATGGCCGCCTGCACAACCTCACTCTTGTCGACCTCAAGCATATGCTGCGTGCTCCTTTACTGTGTGCGTGCACACACCGCAGTACACCGAAGCAGTCTTATGCTGCTTCACGAGAGAGTGTCCGAATGACTAGAGATTGCACGAGAGATATGTCTTCATCCGTACCGGCGCTGGCACTCCCAACCCCAGGCTGTCGCAATGATTGTGGGCAAATCGGTGTAGCGTGGCTGCCAGCCCAGGGCAGAGCGGATTTTGTCGGCGGCGGCAACTAGGCACGGTGGGTCGCCAGGGCGACGTGGGGTAACTCGCGTGGCAATCGCGCGCCCGGTGACGTGCGCTGCCGTCTCAATCACCTGGCGTACGGAGTAGCCCGTGCCAATGCCGAGATTGTATGCTGTCTGCGCTTTGTCCGTGTCGAGGGCTTGTAAGGCGAGGATGTGGGCATCAGCCAGGTCATTGACATGAATATAGTCGCGGATACACGTCCCGTCAGCGGTGTCGTAATCCGTACCAAAGATGGCGACCTCTGCTCGACGGCCACTGGCAACGGATAGTACGAGTGGGATGAGATGCGTTTCGGGGTCGTGGCTTTCGCCAAGCTCACCCTCCGGGTCCGCCCCGGCAGCATTGAAATAGCGCAGGCTGATCCAACGCAGCCCATATGCTGTGGCACTGGCTTGTAACATCCACTCGACAAACAGCTTGCTCTCGCCATACGGATTGATCGGGCAGAGAGGATGTTCTTCGGTCAGGACAGGGTGCTGAGGGATACCATAGACGGCACACGTCGAAGAAAAAATCACATGCTGTACCCCCACCGTACGCATAGCCTGCAAGAGGGACAGCGTACCCGCGACGTTATTCGCGTAGTACTTCAGCGGGTCCTGGACAGATTCTCCCACGTAGGCGAACGCCGCAAAGTGCATCACGTCGGTAATCTGGTGCTCCTTGAGCACTTGCTCGAGCCGGGCGGTATCGTGCAAGTCTCCCTCGACAAAGTCCCCACGTAGTGCTGCTTCGCGATGGCCATAGATAAGATTGTCGTAGACCACCGTCCGATAACCACGCTGTACCAAGAGCTTGACCGCGTGACTACCGATATAGCCGGCCCCGCCTGTCACCAGCACCGTCATAAAGATTGCCTCCGCCTGGCCTGTCCCTAGGCGTTAAAGAGCCTGCCTACCCTCAGCACTTTTTGGATACAAGGGTAGCAAAATCAAAAACATGGGGAGACTTCCTCTATATACCATTGGCATAGAAAGCAATCTTTATGCCAGCTTTGACACCCTGTCGATGCACTCTTGGTACTATACTATTCTCACAGGTGAACCTGCTGAATATTCAGCAGGTGATGTGCGCCAACAGAACTGCGTCAGCGCTACACAGGCTTGGAAGCGTTAAGGATTTCTGGCGTAGAGCTATTTTGTGTCGGGTTGCGACGACACCTGGGCCTATCTCTGGAATCTTGCTGGTGTGGCAAACGCTACAGGCGTCTGTGTGTGCAAGTATGGCAGGGAGACTGCTTCTCCTGTCGGGTATGAGCGACATCCTACGCAATGTAGGAAATCCATGCCGCCTCTCTATAAAGGCAGGATTTGTGGTGTGAGCAGTGTAGGGAGGAGGAGCGGCTAGAAGCCTTGTCGTTGTATGACAACGCCGAGGCGCCTTAGAAGGTTATGCTATTACTGTCGTATGAGTGTCATAGAAGACGCGCACCAGGAACAAACCATGCGCTGGGGCTGTAGGGCCGGCGTACTGCCGCTGACCAGATTGCAGAATGGTGGCCATCGTGTCAGCGGGAATCTGGGCTCGGCCCATGGCCACGAGTGTACCGACGATCGTACGGGCCATGTGCTGCAGAAAACCATCCGCGCTGAGCACAAAGACGAGGCGCTCGGCGTGTCCGACGATGCGCAGGCAGAAGAGATTGCGCCAGGGGGCGCGCGCCGTACAGGAGGCGGCCCGGAACGCAGAGAAATCGTGACGGCCCAGGAGCACACGGGCTGCCGTACGCATGGCGGGCAACGCAAGCGCTTGTGGTACATGCCAGGCGTAGGGGGCTCGTAAGGCCGAAGGGACAGAATGATTGTGGACAATATAGGCATAGGTCTTGCGTCGGGCAGAGTAGCGGGCATGAAAATGCAGCGGTACGTCCTCTGCCTGTCGCACCACAATATCGCTGGGGAGCAAACTATTGGCACCCCGCACCAGCGCCGGTAAGGCAATAGATGAGGCAGTATCAAAATGGACGACCTGGCCGAGGGCATGTACGCCAGCATCGGTGCGCCCTGCCGCATGCAGACGTACTGGACCATTTGTCAGGCGCGCCAGGCAGGCTTCAAGCGTGCCCTGAACCGTGACCGCATTGGGCTGTACCTGCCAGCCGTGATAACGCGTGCCACTATATTCGAGCAGCAGCTTCAGGCGACGTGACGCTGTGGGTAGCGCAGGCATACAGCACCTCACGCAAGAAATGGCCAGTGTACGACTCCTCGACCTGCGCTACGCTCTCTGGCGGGCCCATTGCCACAATGCGCCCGCCAGCGTCCCCACCGTCTGGCCCCAGATCAATGATATAATCGGCAGTTTTGATGACATCAAGGTTGTGCTCGATAACGAGCACGGTATTGCCACCGTCCACCAGGCGGGTCAGAACCTCGAGCAGGCGCCGGATATCAGCAAAGTGCAGACCAGTCGTCGGCTCATCCAAAATGTACAGGGTGCGTCCCGTGCTGCGCCGGCTTAACTCGCGGCTGAGCTTCACACGCTGGGCCTCACCACCAGACAACGTGGTCGCAGCCTGGCCCAGACGAATATAGCCCAGACCGACCTCCTGTAAGGTTTTTAATTTCTGGTGCAACGCCGGAACGTTGACAAAAAACTCGACTGCGTCATCGACCGTGAGATCGAGCACTTCGGCGATGTGCTTCCCCTTGTAGTGAATGTCCAGGGTGTCCCGGTTGAAGCGCTTGCCTCCACACGTATCACAGGTAACATACACATCCGGCAGAAAGTGCATCTCGATTCCCAGCCTGCCATGTCCCTGACAGGCTTCGCAGCGGCCGCCCTTGACGTTAAAACTGAAGCGGCCTGGCTTGTACCCGCGCACCCGTGCTTCGGGCACCTGCGCGAATAACTCACGGATGATGTCGAACATCCCGGTATACGTCGCTGGGTTTGAGCGTGGCGTACGTCCAATGGGAGACTGGTCGATATTAATGACTTTGTCGAGATGCTCGACCCCCTCTAGAGAGCTAAAAAGTCCGGGGCGCTCACGCGCGCGGTGCAGGCGCTGGGCTAATGCCCTGTACAGAATCTCCATGACAAGCGTGCTTTTCCCAGAACCTGACACCCCGGTGACGCAGACCAGCAAACCGAGAGGGAGCTCGACGTCCAGATGTTGTAAATTGTTGGCGCCGGCACCCACGAGGCGTAGGCGATGCCAACTCGGAACGCGCCGCATACAGGGAATGGGGATGGCCAGGGTACCACTGAGGTATTTGCCAGTAAGTGACACCGGGTGCTGGGCGATGATGGCCGGTGGCCCAGCCGCGATGAGATGGCCACCGTGTTCACCCGCTCCTGGCCCCAGGTCAAGGACGTAGTCGGCTGCCAGAATAGTCTCGCGATCGTGCTCGACGACCAGGACCGTATTGCCTAAATCACGCAGGCGTTTGAGGCTTTCGAGCAAGCGCTGATTATCACGCTGGTGCAGACCAATGCTCGGCTCGTCGAGGACATAGAGCACCCCCACCAGGCCAGAACCAATTTGCGTTGCCAGGCGAATTCGCTGGCCTTCCCCCCCGGAGAGGGTCGCTGCCGTACGGTCTAAGGTCAGATAGTCCAGCCCCACACTACTCAGGAAGCGTAAACGCGCGCAAATTTCCTGGAGGATCTTGCCTGCCACTTGACGTTCAAAGTCGTTCAGTGGCAGGGCAGCGAAAAACGCCAGCGCCTGCCGCACCGGCATGGCCGTGATGTCGCTAATGCGACGACCCTGGATGAGCACCGCCAGCGCCTCCGAGCGTAGGCGCGTCCCTTGACAGGTGGTACACACGTGCGGACGCATATAGCGTTCTAAGTCCTCACGCACCCCCATGGATGCAGTGTCCTGATAGCGCCGCTGTAAGAGCGGGATAATCCCCTCGTACACGCGTCGGAACCTGTGCGTACGGCCATGGGTGGTGTGCTGCACGTCCACCGGTGTCCCATTAGTGCCATAGAGGATGACGTGCTGTTGCGCTTCAGTCAGCGCCCCAAATGGCTGTCGGAGGTCGATATGGTGCCGCGCTGCCAGGCCTTCCAGGATTGGCTGCATGAAGTGCAGTTGCTGCGGGCTCCACGCGGTGATAGCGCCCTCCAGGAGCGAGCGCGCCGGGTCAGGCACGATGAGGTCAGGGGCAAACTCCAGGTGCATGCCTAAGCCATCGCAAGCCTGGCAAGCTCCCTGCGGACTGTTGAATGAGAACAAGCGCGGTGTCAATTCTGGACAACTCGTCCCACAATCAGGGCACGCGAGGCGCTCACTAAACACGAGCTGCTCGCCATCGACGAGTTGTACGCCCACGAGACCTTCGGTGTGGGCGAGGGCTGTTTCAATTGAATCGGTCAGACGGGAAGTCATATCTGGCCGTACGACCAGACGATCCACGACAATGTCGATGGTGTGGTGCAGATTGCGATCAAGCTGCGGAAGGGTATCAAGCAGCGCGATCGCACCGTCGATGCGGACGCGCAAAAATCCCTGACGTTTGATCTGCTCGAGTTCCTTGCGGTATTCGCCTTTGCGATGGCGCACGATAGGCGCCAGAATAAGCAGGCGACTACCCTCTGGTAGGCGCAGCACCTGATCCACGATCTGCTGTACGGTCTGGGCGCGCACCGGTTGACCGCAGCGAGTGCAATGCGGTACGCCCAGGCGCGCAAAGAGCAAACGCAGATAATCGTAGATTTCGGTGACGGTGCCAACGGTCGAGCGCGGGTTGCGACTAACCGTTTTTTGCTCGATGGCAATGGCTGGCGATAGGCCTTCAATGGCATCAACGTCAGGCTTTTCAAGTTGCTCGAGAAACTGGCGAGCGTAGGCTGAGAGGGATTCGACATACCGACGCTGGCCCTCAGCATAGATGGTATCGAATGCCAGTGAGGATTTGCCTGAGCCACTCAGGCCCGTAATCACCACCAAGCGTTCACGTGGAATATCCACCGAGAGGTTTTTCAAGTTATGTTGGCGTGCGCCACGCACAGCGATAACGTTACTCACAGAGGCAATTTCCAGACAGCGTTCCAGCATACAGCGGTCGGGGCGCAGCTACAACCAAACGTGGGCTGGCGGCTGCGCCCCGACCACTGACCGCTTCTGTTGAAGTTAGAGCCCGAGGACTTGGCGTAGTTGAGCTGGACTGGGGTTGGTGAGGATCGTCCCATCAATATCGATGGTTGGAACCGTGCGATTACCATGGTTCCACTGCTCGACCCGCAACGCAGCATCCTCGTCCGCTTCGATGTCAATTTCAATATAGGGGACATTATGCTCATCCAAGAACCTCTTGGAGATGCGGCAGTAGCCGCACCATGAGGTAGAATAGACCGTCACCGATAGCGCCATGCTCACTCTCCTGTGCTACTGGACGCCATATTGGAGTTTGCCTGTAACCTGATCGAGCTGACCTAAAGCCACATTATAATCGCTCAAGGCACGGATTTCATCGCTACGGGCGCTCGTGAGTTGATTCTGGAATTGCAACACATTAAAGCTCGTGGAAAGTCCTAAGCGAAATTTTTCTTGCTCCGCTTCGAGTTGCGTACGGGCGAGTACCGTAGCAGCTCGCCTCACTTCTACACTTTTACTGGCGGTCTCAAGATTACGCACTGTCTGGAAAATCTCACGCGACACCGTCTGCTGCACTTTACGCTGATCGATGAGCGCCTGTTTGAGCAACAAATTCTGTTGCTGCAGGGCATTGTTTGCGGCCCGGTTGCCTAAGGGGTAGGAGAAGGTGAGCGAGAAGCTCCAATTGTAGCCTTCTGCGGTTCCGATCTCAGTCGTGGCAGTGTCAAGATCACCACTAAAACCACTGACACTCGCTGTGCCTCCGAGGTCGACTTGGGGCAGACGCTGATTTCTCGCCGCATTACGCGCGATCTGCTGCGAAGCCACCGTCAGTTGTGCTTGTACGACGTCAGGGCGGTGCTGCAGGGCAAAGGTAACTTTTTCCTCGATAGAGGTATCGGCGATAGGTACAAAAGGTGGTGTATCGGTCGGCCGCAAACGAATACGCCACGTCCCCAGGCTCTCCGGAATGTTCAGCGTTTGCTTCAGGACATCCTCCGCTTCACGCACCGCAGCTTCCGCTGTAATAACGTCACCCTCGCGCTGTTTCACCTGGGTCTCTGACTGCACCAATTCGACAGGGGCCAGAGTGCCCAGTTCGACACGGAGTTTATTTTCTGCCAGGAAATTCTCAGCGAGCGTGAGCGCCTCGCGTCTCACTCCCAGATCTTCGTTGCGAAACACGAGTTCCCAATACCCCTGCTGCACAGCAAAGACAGTATTGAGTATCGTCTGCAGCAGTTGTTGCCGAGCAATTTCCTCGGTATTTTGCGCTTGCCGTATGAAGGCGGTATTGACCTCAATGCCGAAATTTCTGAGCAACGGTTGGGTAAAGGTCAGTTGCAGCGAACTCTCATAGCGTGGGTTTGCCAGCCGACGTGTCGGGCCAGAGAACTCCGGCGCCACTTTGTTCCACGTATTGATAAAGCGCAGCTCGTAGTTGCCTCCCGTCACAATTTGTTGTTTGAAGCTCGGCGTCACTGCCACAGCTTTGGAGAATGGCCGAGTAATAGACCTTCCTATCACTGCGCCTGTCTGGGGATCAAATTCAAGTGTCGCGGTTTGAGGGAGGGTTTTTGTCTGAGACAGGCTTGCTGTAAGCCCTGCGCTCGGGTCGAACACCGCACGTTCCTGCTCAACCTGCGTATGGGCCACCTGCGGATCAATACGTCCTCGTTCGACATCAAGATTATTCTGCAGCGCCAGCTGGATGGCCTGCTCGAGCGATAGTTCAAGAACACGCTCGGTAGCTGACAAGGGCAACGCCGGAGGGGGTGCAACGGCTGGTGCACTTTGCTGGGCCAAGCGTGGACGGGGCCGCGATGCCGACTCGCTGTCGCAGGCTGGCACGTAGCACACACTCAGCACGCACCAGACGACAATGCCGCTCCCCCACCAGCGCCTCTGATACCTGAAGATGCTTAGATCATTCCCCTGCCAAGGCCGCACGTGTCCTCCCTACCCCTCTCTCTCTGATGGCTGAATAGTCTGCACGATGGTCAGTGGTATGCTGATGTCAACGGTAATTTATGGTTGCAGCGACCTGCATGAGGTCATCACTATGCATGTCTCCCACTATAGAATAGACCACTCCATCGCGTTGCCACATGACGACAGGACGTCCGGAGACGTACTGAGACCTCTGCTGGGTAGGCAGTGACATGCGATCCCCATAGAAAGCGAAGAGCATGATAGGCACCCCACGGCGCTGGTACACGAGCACTGCACTCTTCCGGTCCAGGATACGGCAGACCCGGCCACCCAGGAGTTGTGTGGCCTTGTCTGTAATACACGGAAGCTTGATGTGGTTTCCCATATGGGCATTGAGCCACTGTGTCACCGCAGTGTCATCGGCGCTGACGACTCCCAGAGGCATGTGTTGCGTGGTATGGATACCATAGGCCAGCGATGCCTCACGTACCACTTTCTGGATATCGGGGTTTGACCAGAGGTCAGGCAGGATACCATAGACGGCCAACGCCAGGACCGCCGCCGTGGCCATCCCCATAGTGAAGTCGCGTAGGCGGGCGGGGACAGGTAAGTACACCCGCCACCCACACCGACGTTCACCCTGTATGGCGCGCAGGATCATAGCGCGTTTGAACTCCTCTGGCGGAGGCGGCACGTCGAGGAATTGCCGTACAAACATGCGCAGGCGCCGCTCGCTCTCAGCCCGGTCGTGACACGCGAGGCAGCTCTGCAGGTGGGCCTGAACATCCAGGCTCTCTTTCACCTCTAAGGCATGATCGAGAAAGACGGGTATATAGCGCTCACACTCCTGACAGGATAACATGGCTTATCCTTTAACATATCCACCCTTGCGTGCAAATTCTTGCAAACTTTTCCGTAGTAGCCGTCGTCCACGAAAGAGGCGGCTCATGACGGTGCCCTCTGGGCATCCGACAATCGCGGCAATGTCTTTATAGGACAGATCGGCCATGTCAGCCAATAATACGACCAGGCGGTATACTTCTGGCAAAGCGTCCAGCGCACGCTTGACATCGTCCTGCACGACATAATGCAGTACCTCTTCAAGCGACTCCTGATCCAGCCATTCTGCGTCATTCGCAGGGTCGGCATAGAACGGCTCAATGCGATCAAAATCAACCTGCTCTTGCTGGCGTACCGTTTTGCGATAGGTGTTGATATACGTATTGCGCAAAATAGTGAACAACCAGGCCTTGACATTTGTTCCCGGCTCAAAACGATCAAAGAAGCGGTAGGCTTTGAGCAGCGTCTCCTGCACCAGATCCTGGGCCTCGCTGGCATTGCGCGTTAGACGTAAGGCGGTGCTATAGAGCGTGTTAAAATGCTCGAGCGCCACAGCTTCGAATTCCGTTTGCTTGCTTCTCAGCTCCCAAGGCTTGGGCACACCGTTTCCCTTCAGCCTCCTGCAGAGGCGGCAAAGCGGGCTAACGCCATCTCTGCACTACGGCGTACTTGCTGATTCGCGTCGTGTAAGACGTCCTGGAGCGCTGGAATGGCGCGCTGATCAGCGAGTTGCCCGAGCGCCAAGATAGCACTTTCGCGCAACAGGGGATAGCTCTCACGTGTGGCGGCGATCAGATGCGGGACAGCACGCCGATCACCTTGGAAACCCAACCCTTCCGCGGCAACACGTCCCACTTCTTTATCTTCGTCGGTGAGCATCGGAATCAAAGCGTCAACCGCCGTGGTGCCTGGCATCCGCCCCAGCGCCCGGGTCGCAATCCAGCGCACATCACTATTGCTGTCTTGGAGTGCCTCGAGCAACACTGGTATCGTCTCCTCACGGGCGAGATCCGCAAGAGATTGTACCGCGCTGCTACGCACTCGGCCATCCTCATCGTGGAGTAGGCAGCGGATGAGATCCACCGCCAGTGCAGTAGCACCCCCCCCTAAGGTGATAGCCATACGTTGCCGCTCCTCTTTGGTGCAGGTGGGCAGCAGACGACGAAAGGGCACCACCACCAGCGGTGCGAGGAGTTCACGTGCGGCGGCACCATAGGCTGCCTCGACGTGCTGTGCGAGGGCCGCGAGACCAACGCGCTCGCCCTGCTGCACATGGTGCAATAACGCTGCCGCAAGGCGCCGCTGGCGCGCCATTTGTTGGCACGCGCTCGCATCAGGATAGATGAGACCTTGCAAAGCCTCCTGAATAGCACTGTGTCCCAACGTATAGCGGACCGCATAGGGATCGTATCGCAGTAGACCATGGCGTACACATTGACCTAGCAACATTTCCAGATGCGCACGTCCGGTCACGGGGTCAAGGCCCAGTCCCGCGAAATCGCACAACGGCAGGAGATCGTCCACGACTAACTGTTTACCCGGTGGCATAAAGGCACAGGCTTCCAACACCTGGCGGAACAAGATCTCTTGCGCGGGATGATGCTGACGAATCGCGTCGACGAGCTGGCGCACCAATGCCGCTGGGTCAGCCTGCACAAGGCTGGCGAGATTGTGCACGTCTGGTCGCTCGCTCGTGGTGGCAGCGCAGGTCGTGGCGAGGAGAAACCAGCCCGGCGTGGTGGTGACGTTTTCTGCTGCCGCCAGCGCTTGCGACCAGGGAGTCTGTAGACTACGCGGCAGGCTACGGATCGCGTGACGTATAAAGCGTTGCCGGTCTTCGTCCACGAGCGGCTCGAGCTGATACTCCGTCAACGGCATGGCGCCTCGTAATGCCTGGTGGATAGGCTGGAGACCATCGGCAGTACCAGCCCACACTATGAGGAGTGGGAGTTGCTCGGCCGCCGTGAGGGTCGTAAACCTCTGCCAGTCATACGCGGCTCCCGTCTCGCCTGGCGTCATGCCTGAGTCGTCATGCGGCACTTGATCGATCACCACAACGATGACGGCTTCTCCATGCCGATGGCGGGCGCGCAAAGCTCGCAGGAACGTAATCCAGCGTTGCTCCCATACTCGCTGCACCGTACTCCCCGTCCCGCCCCGCCCGCTGACACCAAGTAACGCCGCTGCCCCAACAGCCCAAGGATGCTCCTGGACGCTGGCTAGCAACGGCGCTAAGGGGGTAGAGGCAGCCCCTGACACCCTGGGCGTGTTGGGTGACGCCTCGGGCAGTTGCGCCCAGTCTGTGGACGCCAGCACTTGCCGAAACTCCGCTTCGTCCCAACGCAGTGCCAGAGTCTTGCGCACACGCTGGGTGGCGTTATACACCTTTTGCAGAATCTGCTCGCTGTGGCTCTGGAGCGCGGTACAAAGCTGCCGGTACACCTCGTGATCGAGGAGACAGTCAGCAGCGTTGAGCTGCAGCAACAACACACCAGGTTTGGCACAATGGAGGAACATAAATTCCTCTAACAGGGCTGACTTGCCGCTGCCCGCCTGGCCGGTGATCGTAACGCATTGGACCGTACCATTTTGTGCGGTCTGCAGGTGGGTCACTAAGGCAGTGAGTACAGCCTGCTGGCCAACAAACGGTACCTGCAAGAACGGCTTATAGTGTCTACGACGTGACGTCGATGACCATGGAAAACGCATAGGTAATCCCTTTACCCGGCATCCTCATCGAGGCATCCGGGATGGAGGAACGATATCTCCCCTACAAGGTATCGAGCAGACTTAGGAGGTGGAAGAGGACAAGGCCATAGATAAGTGCATGGCGCGCGGCCCTACTGCATGTTTGACGCGATCCAGGATCCCATTAATGAAAGCTGGGGCCTCTTCTGTCCCATATTTCTTGGCCACCTCAACGGCTTCATTGATGGTGACGTTGGGAGGAATATCAGGCAGAAAACATAGCTCATAGATCGCAAAGCGCAGAATATTCCTTTCGACCAGGCCAATACGCTCCAAGGACCAGTTGGTACTGCATTCTTGAATAAAGGCGTCGATCTCGTCCCGGTGCTCTATCACCCCGGTGACCAAGGTTGTAGTGAAGTCGCGGATCTCTGGGGAGAGCATCTTTTCTGCCCAGCTAGTGCGCAACACCTCCTTAACATTGGCACGTGTAATGTCGAGCGCATACAGGAGCTGTAATGCTGTCTCCCGGCTCTGGCGCCGTCTACCCATACTACTTACCTCTCAACGACGTAACTGGCGATACATATTGGCCATCTCGATAGCCGACATGGCTGCTTCCCAGCCTTTGTTCCCAGCTTTGCTCCCCGCCCGTTCGATCGCCTGCTCGAGGGTATCCGTGGTCAGCACCCCAAACGTCACCGGGATACCGCTAGCCAGGGCAGCGCTGGCGATGCCCTTGCTGGCCTCCGCAGCGATATAATCAAAGTGCGGCGTGGCACCACGAATCAAGGCCCCGAGACAGATCATGGCATCGCCCGCCTGGCCAAGATCAATAACTTTTTTTGCCATCATGGGAATCTCGAACGATCCCGGGACGCGATAGACCGTAATGCGCTCATCCCTGGCCCCATGGCGGAGCAGAGCATCCAGGGCTCCATCCAGCAAGCGCATGGTAATAAAATCGTTAAAACGGCTCACAATGATCGAAAAATCCAGGCCCTCAGCACTGAGGTGCCCTTCCACAGTACGTGGCATGTATGTTTCCTTCCGTGCCGCTCATGCACGTCTTGACGTGTCCAGGACAGATGGTTCCTTACCACCACTCCTGTCTTTCGTCGGCCTCGAACTCATCGGCGTCGAACAGGTGTCCTAACTTTTCGTGCTTGGTCTGCAAGTAGCGGGCATTGTATTTCCCTGGACGCACGCGCAAAGGCACGCGCTCGACAATTTGTAAACCAAATCCCTCGAGGGCCACGACCTTGCGAGGATTGTTGGTCATCAGCCGGAGCCGCTTGATCCCCAGGTGAGCGAGAATCTGCGCCCCAATGCCATAATCACGCAAGTCAGGCCGAAACCCCAGTTCCTCATTGGCCTGTACGGTGTCACGTCCGGCGTCCTGCAGGGCATAGGCCCGAATTTTATTGGCCAAGCCAATGCCACGCCCTTCCTGGTTCAGATACAGAAGCACTCCCGAGCCTTCTTCGGCAATGAGCCGCAGTGCCTTGCGTAATTGTTCACCACAGTCGCAGCGAAACGAGCCAAAAACATCACCAGTGACGCAGGAAGAATGCACCCGTACCAGTGGGGCATGGTCAGGATCAAACGTTCCCATCGCCAGAACCAGGTGCTGGTCCTGGTTAATTTCGTTCTCATAGGCCAAGGCGCGAAAGGTCCCGACACGCAAGGGTAACGTAGTCTCTCCCAGCACTCGGACCAGGGATTCACGTTGCATACGGTAGTGAATCAAGTCCTTGATGGTAACAATCTTTAAATGAAAACGCTCGGCAAGCTCCATGAGCTGGGGCACCCGTGCCATCGTACCATCTTCATTCATAATTTCACAGATAACGCCAGCCGGTGTCAATCCTGCCAGCCGGGTCAGGTCGACAGAGCCCTCGGTCTGGCCAGTCCGCTCCAGAACACCACCAGCACGTGCCCGCAAGGGAAAAATGTGGCCTGGACGCACCAAATCCTCAGGTTTGGTCTTGGGATTGACTACAGTGAGAATCGTGGTGGCACGATCAGCCGCCGAAATGCCTGTGGTGACACCCCGACGCGCCTCGATCGAGACCATAAACGCTGTTCCAAAGGGGGAGGTATTGTCGATATCTTCAACCATAGGCGGGATCTGTAACTCCGCCAGGCGTTCCGAAGTCAGCGACAAACAGATGAGCCCGCGACCATACCGCGTCATGAAATTGATCGCCTCTGGGGTGACCTTTTCTGCGGCCATGGTCAAGTCCCCCTCGTTTTCGCGATCTTCGTCGTCGACGAGGATGATCATTTTTCCCTGTCGAATGTCGTCGATGGCCTCCTCAATTGTATGGAACGGCATACTCCTCACGCCTCCTCTGCCCAGCGCGACCTGTCCTCAGGAACTGACTACTTATGTCGTGCAGTAGGCTTCTAGCAACACATCATTCCCCAGGCGCTGGCTCACCACATCTCGCAGATTGATGACTTGCTCCATGGTCTCCACACCGCAGGGTCCAACCACACTGATCCCATCGCCACCGATAATCTTTGGCGCCACAAACAACAGAACCTTATCAACCAGGCGCCGTCTGAGCAAGGTCGCACTCAGAGTCGCCCCCCCTTCGACCAAAACACTGGCGACACCCCGCTCGCCAAGATAGCGCCACAACGCCTCAAGGTCCACCCGTCCATCATCATATGCCGGCAGGCAGACAACCTCAACGCCCCGTGCACGCAATGCCTCCCTGTGGGCCCCTGGCGCACGTGCTGTGGTGACGATCAGCGTGCGCCGGTTGCTGGCCACATCGGCCACTTGGGCCTGCAAAGGCACACGCAGGGCGCTATCGACAACGACGCGCAGCGGATTGACTCCCTGCTGATTTGGCAAACGCGTGGTAAGCTGCGGGTCGTCTTGTAACACCGTACCAATGCCGACGAGAATAGCATCGGCAGCGTGGCGCAGACGGTGACCTTCCTGCCGAGCCAGTTCGCCTGTAATCCACTGCGATGCTCCTGTACGTGTGGCAATTTTGCCATCCAGCGTGATGGCGCTCTTTAAGGTCACAAACGGGCGGTGCGTGGTAATGTATTTGACAAAGGCTTCATTGAGTTTGTGCGCTGCCGCCTCGCACACACCAACCGTGACCGCAATGCCGGCAGCCGTCAGGCGGGCGAGGCCTGTACCAGCTACCAGAGGATTTGGGTCACGGAGGGCCACCACCACCCGGCTGACCCCCGCCTGAACGATGGCATCAGCACAAGGCGGGGTTTTGCCCGTATGACTGCACGGCTCCAGGTTGACATACAGCACTGCCCCACGCGTCTGCCGGCCGGCCTCCTGCAACGCGTACACCTCCGCATGCGGACCCCCAAAGCGTTGGTGATACCCCCGCCCCACGACGGCACCGTCTTTGACGAGCACACAGCCCACCAGTGGATTAGGGCTCACAAACCCTAGCCCTCTGCGCGCCAGTTCGAGCGCCTGCTGCATGTACTGCACATCGACAGCGGGGTCGTACGTCATAGATCAACGTCTGCCTTTGCTCGCTTGCCCCCCGGCTCACCCTGTTCCTGCAGCGCTGCTTGCGCCGCTGCCAGGCGGGCAATAGGCACCCGAAACGGGGAACAACTTACATAGTCTAAGTCAATCCGATGGCAAAAAGCGATCGAGCGTGGTTCCCCGCCGTGTTCACCGCAAATGCCGACCTTGAGGTCAGGACGGGTGCGACGGCCGCGCTCCACCCCAATATGGATGAGTTCACCGACGCCTTCCTGGTCAAGGACGACAAAGGGATCATGGGTAAGGATACCGCGTTCGATGTAGTGTGGCAAAAACATGCCGGCGTCGTCTCGGCTTAAGCCCAGCGTGGTCTGGGTAAGGTCATTGGTGCCATACGAAAAAAAATCCGCCTCACGGGCAATCGCTCCAGCGGTGAGAACGGCGCGCGGCAGCTCGATCATAGTTCCCACCAGATAAGGTAGGCGGATGCCTTTGGCACGCATAACCCGTTCGGCAACATCGTGGATGTGGCGCTTGACGATCTCCAGTTCCTTCACATCCCCAATGAGAGGCACCATGATCTCGAGCTGTACCATAATGCCTTCCTCCTGCTGCAGCTCACACGCCGCTTCCATGATCGCCTGGACCTGCATATTGTAGATCTCCGGCGTGGTGATCCCCAGACGACAACCGCGATGCCCGAGCATAGGATTGGACTCGTGCATTTTTTTCACCCGGTCGCGGATTTCATCCACGGGCCGGCGCATATAGCCGGCCAGCACCCCAATATCTAAGTCGCGCTCCGGGAGAAACTCATGCAGCGGCGGATCGAGGAGGCGGACCGTTACCGGCAAACCGTCCATAATCCGAAAGATGGCCTTAAAATCACCTTTTTGCATGGCCAGAATCTGCTGCAGCGCTTCATGTCGCTCGCTCTCTGATTCTGCCACGATCATCTGGCGCACGGCCATAATGCGTTCCTCGGCAAAGAACATGTGCTCGGTCCGGCATAGCCCGATGCCTTGGGCCCCAAACTTCCGGGAAAGCTCCGCGTCGCGCGGCGTGTCCGCGTTGCACCGCACCCCGAGCTTGCGATAACTGTCGGCCCATTCCATGAGCTGCGCAAAGTCGCCCCCGAGGTCTGCCTCAACGAGCGGGGCTTGCCCCAGGATCACCTCACCCGTCGAGCCATTGATGGTCAAGAACTCGTTCGCCTGAATCACCTGGTTGCCAATACGGCAGTAGCCAGAAGGTTCATTGATCACCAGTTCCCGACAGCCGACGACACAGCTTTTTCCCATGCCACGGGCGACTACCGCCGCGTGCGACGTCATACCACCACGTGCCGTTAAAATGCCCTGCGCGGCATGCATGCCACGAATGTCTTCTGGCGAGGTCTCATTGCGTACGAGCAGCACCCGCACGCCACTTTCCTGACGACGCACCGCTTCCTCGGCAGTAAACACCACCCGCCCGCTTGCCGCCCCGGGCGATGCCGGCAAACCCCGCCCTAAGACTTTGACTTCGGCCTGTGGGTCGATCATCGGGTGCAGCAATTGATCGATCTGTTCCGGTTCGACACGCAGCACCGCCTCACGCTGGTCGATCAGCCCCTCGGCGACCATTTCAACGGCAGCACGGACGGCTGCAGGGGCTGTGCGCTTGGCACTGCGCGTCTGCAGCAAATAGAGCGTGCCGTCTTGCACCGTGAACTCGATGTCCTGCATATCACGAAAATGGCGCTCGAGGCGCTGACAGACATCAACCAGATCGGCATAGACGTGCGGCATAAGGCGGCGCAGCGCATTGATAGGCTGCGGATCGCGAATACCGGCGACTACGTCTTCGCCCTGGGCATTCGGCAAAAATTCCCCATATAAATATTTTTCCCCCGTCGACGGGTCACGCGTAAACACCACTCCCGTCCCGGAGTCCTCCCCGCGGTTGCCAAAGACCATGGACTGCACGTTCACCGCTGTGCCCCAGTCCTCGGGAATGCCGTGCAACTGACGATAGGCCACCGCTCGAGCATTATGCCAGGAGGCAAACACGGCATCGATGCTCAGGCGCAGTTGATCCCAGGGGCGGTTGGGAAACGCCCGCCCGGTAAACTCCTGGACGCGCGCTTTCATCGGGGCAATGAGCTCTTGGAGCGCCTGCGCGCTCAGCTCACTATCGA
>JBMDXC010000218.1:0-9114 GCA_048594805.1 Candidatus Entotheonellaceae bacterium
TGTTGTGTGGCCTGCTTTAGAGACGCTCTACTTCCTCGTCGCACCAAAGGGACGATTGCCCAAATCTAGAGATAATACTGGTGCGAGAGTAGGAAAGTTGCCGCCCTGCAGGATAGTCTGCTGTTCCCCCCTCTGCAGCCACTTCGCAGCTAGAACCAGGCATTTTCACAGCTACAAGTCAGGTTGTCGGCGTCCAAGCTGTGTATGGTTATAGTCGTCGCTGTTAGGAGCAAGGGCCCGAGGGTGTCGAACACAGATGAGGCTGCAGGTGGCGTGGTTGCCTATGGTGTTCCTGTTTGCGTGAGCACGCACAAGGACCAGCCTCACTGACGTAGCGGACACGCAGAGGAGGACAAGCCATGGCACTGTTACGCAAGGGATCAGCAGGCTCAGAAGTGGCCAAACTGCAGGCGCAATTACAAGAGGTCGGTTTCAGTTCAGGCCCCCTTGACGGGAGGTTTGGCACGGCCACTGAGGCGGCCGTGCTGGCCTTTCAGAAAAGTGCCGGGCTGTTGGCCGATGGCATTGCCGGGCCGCGCACACTGGGTGCGTTGGGGCTGGTCACTGATACCAGTCTGCCCTCCGTCGTGCCAGAGGTTACGGTGGCCATCGTCTGCAGAATGTTTCCCCAGACGCCAGCGGAGCATATTCGTACAAATCTGCCCTTTGTCTGCGACGCCCTGATGGCGCATGAACTGGTCGATAAGCCGATGGTGCTCATGGCGCTGGCAACGATCCGCGCTGAAACCGAAAGTTTTGCACCGCTCAGTGAAGGCCTCTCGCACTGCAATACCTCACCAGGCGGTCATCCTTTTGATCTGTATGATCATCGCAGAGACCTGGGGAATATTGGACCCCCCGATGGCGAGAGGTTCAAAGGTCGCGGCTTTATTCAGCTGACGGGCCGCGCCAACTACCAGAGGTACAGTGCTGCCCTGGGTCTGGGCCGGCAACTCGTCGACCACCCTGATTTAGCGAATGATCCGAGTATTGCCGCACAATTGCTGAGCAGTTTCCTGAAAGACAAGGAGCGAGCGATCAAAGAAGCCTTGCTGGAGAGGCACCTCAAGTTGGCACGCCAACTGGTGAACGGCAGCAGCCACGGTCTCGAACGCTTTATTGAGGCATTCAACATCGGAGATGGCCTGCTTACGTAACATCTGGCCGCTCAAAACCGCAGTGGTTCTGTGGTGCAGTCCACCAGCGGTCTAGAACGACTCCATTACCAACCTTTGCGCTCCCATGTGAGTGGATACAGGGAGAACACTATGCCATGCCATATGGTCCAAGTAATATCAGTGAAAGCACCACGGGACACACCTCTATCGGCTCCGGGCTCGCGACGTCAGCGTATGGCGTTTGGGCTCCGTGCCGCGTGGTGCCTCCTCCGGCACTGGTGGCCCACGCTCAGCCACCGCCCACCAGAGATGCACGCCATTGACTACCTGGCCAAAGATCATCCCAAGGCTTTCGTGTGACTGGGTAGCATGTTCTAAAGGCCGGGGACTGGCCCGAAGCGGGGAGCATTGGGCGCTCCCCTTGCTCTCCTCGCTCAACGCCACTCATGTTTCGGATAGCGCTTCTGCAGTGCCTTCTTCAGAGCGGGATACGTGTGTGTCCAGAACCCGGCGAGATCTCGGGTCACCTGCACTGGCCGCTGATTGGGGGCAAGAATTTCCACCACCAATGGCTGCCGGCCCATGGCAATAGTCGGGGTCTGGGTAAGGTCATAGAGATCCTGGATGCGGGCTGACAACACCGGGGGTGCGTCTGCCGCATACCGAATGCGGGCGCTGCGACCGTACGGCAGCAGGAAGCGTTCTGGCACGTAGCCCTCAAGAAGGGATTCTTGCCCTGGCACCAACCAGTCCTTGAGCACTGGCCAGACCGGCTTGTCTTCAATCTCCTTCGCACTAAAGCTCCCGAGGCAAATCTGCTGGAGGAGAAATAAGCGCTCTGCCTCACCAATAGGCGTCAACCCCAACTCGGGGCACCAGTGGGCCAGGCCATTGAGACGGTAGATCCACTGGTCGACAGCCGGCGTCCAGTGCTTGAGCGTAAAGCGCCCGCTCAGGACAGCATCGGCCAGGAGCGAGGCAGCCGCTTCCTCCGAAGGGGTGCCAGCCAGTTTGGTCCTCAGTACTAAATCCCCAAAGAGAGTTACCCGTTTGCTGATGACCCGTTTGCCAGATGCGTCAAAGGCGACTTCAATGCGCTCGCTGAACGCCGTGGGGAAGAGCTCCATGAGCCAGGCTTCGTCCACGGCCGTGGCGAGGCGCAGGATGATATTGAGTTCACGGTTGCCGTGCTCGATTTCGTCAATCTCCGCGGCCACGAACAACCGGCTGTGCCGTACGGCGCTGTCGCGTGCGAGTTCGCCGTGCCGCCCGTGCACCAGATCGCAACGCAGCGTGCCTTCGTCGCGTCGCAGCGCCAGTTGATCAATAAACGCCGTCAGGATGCATTTGCGAATCGCCTCCTGGCTGGCGCTGCGCTCGTTGAGCGTGAGACCCTGGTGCTCTGCCACGCGCAGAAACTGCTGCAAGAGTGGGGCTACCTGGCGCGCCGCGCCGGCATGAATGCCCAGGCGCTGGCAGGCATCGAGCCTGTACCCATGCTGTTGGGCATAGCGCCAGGCTAGCATGAGGATGAAGAAATCTGAGTCAGACCGATCACCCAACAGACGCTCGCGCGCTTCCAGGATGTGCCTGGGCGGGCGGCGGATCAGCACATCCTGGGTCTGGGTCAAGGCCGCAATGAGCGCGGCTTCACGAGGGCAGCCGTAGGTATGGCCAGCCATGAGCATGCGCGCGTAACGCGGATGCACTGGGAACGACACCATGCGCTGCCCCAGCTCAGTAATCTGCCCTGTGATTGGGTCGGCAGCCCCGAGGTCGCGCAAGAGTTGCTCGGCACGGGCTGTGGCGGGCTCTTCAGGGGCTTCCAGCCACGGAAACGTCCGCATATCGGCGATACCCTGGGCCTTCAAAAGCAAAAAAATTTCGGCAAGATCGATACGCCGAATTTCCGGCACCTCATGCGCCGCCCGCCCACGGTGCTCCTGGGCTGTCCACAGGCGCAGACAGCGCCCAGGGGTGGTACGTCCAGCCCGCCCGGCACGCTGGTCTGCTGCCGCCTGGCTGATCGGCTCGATATACAGGGTATTAATGCCCCGGTGCGGGTCGAAACGCGCTATCCGCGCCAGGCCGGAATCGATCACCGCGCACACACCATCAAGCGTAATGGAGGTCTCGGCCACGTTGGTGGCAACGACGACCTTGCGGCCAGCGGTCGGACGCACTGCCCGGTCCTGTTCCACCGGCGGCAGCTCGCCATAGAGCGGCAGCAGTGTCCAGCCGCGGGCAACAGTGAGGTCGCCAATGGCATCGATGGTGCGCATGATTTCATAGGCGCCTGGCATAAAGACCAGGATATCGCCGTCCACGCCAGAGCGCACGAGCCGCTCGAAAGCGCCAGCAGCCGTGTCCCAGATGGGCTGCCGTGCGTCAACAGGGCGCGCGAGATATTCCACCTCGACCGGATACTGACGTCCTGCAGTCGAGAGCACCGGACACGGCGCGAGGTACGCATGAACTAAACCTGTGTCGAGCGTTGCCGACATTACCACCAGCTTCAGATCCGGGCGCGCCGTTTCCTGCAGCATGCGCGCCCGTGCCAGGGTGATGTCGCCATAGACATGGCGTTCGTGAAACTCATCGAACAGGATAGCCGACACCCCGTCGAGCTGCGGCGAGGCCAACAGGCGGCGCAGCAGGATGCCCTCGGTCACGTAGCGTATGCGGGTGGCTGGCGAGGTCTTGCCCTCGAGCCGTACCTGGTAGCCCACCTCTGAGCCCAGCGCACAGCCACGCTCTACAGCCACACGGGCCGCCAGGAGGCGCGCTGCGAGCCGGCGCGGCTGCAATACCACGACTTCACCGTCTCCGAGCCCGCCACGATCGCGCAATATCTGCGGCACTTGCGTGGACTTCCCAGAGCCTGTCGGAGCGGTGAGGATAAGACGCGACTGGGAGGCACACGCCGCCACGAGATCATCAGCAAGAGCATAGATGGGCAAGGAGGTTTGGGTCATGCGAACGCCTGTACGAGAGGGTGCCAGCATCTGTTGCTGAGTGCAACGATCTAGGGAGCATACTGCAGACGGGCACTTTTTTCCACACCGCCGCACATCCCAGGCTCGGGCAGGCTACGGATGGTGAGGATGACGGCGGGGAGAGCGGGGTAGTAATCAGGCTCTGGTTGCCAGCCCGCTTACAGCCTCCTCTACATTGTCAAATATATGAAACAGCTTATCGACATGCGTGAGTTGCAACAGACTCAGCAGACGGGGCGTGATACCGCAGAGCACAATCTCACCGCGTTCACCCAGCGCCTTGAGGCCAGCGATAAGCGCGCCCAGGCCACTACTATCGATGCACTCAAGTGCCGCCATATCCATCACAATACGTTCCTGCCCACTGTGCACCAGATGGACGAGCTTGGCTTTAAACTCTGGAGCAAGCGAGGTGTCCAGCCGTCTGGCATGGACCTTGACGATGATAACGTCCCCGCTAGGCTGGACCGTAAATGGCATAGGACTCCTCACAGGAACGACGCGGTGCCTGGCGCTCGCCCTATGGTAGGCTACGGGCTGTTGGCTATTACGCCGCCCTGCTATTCCAGGGCTAATAGAGCTCTTATCGACCACCTGCGACAGGAACTTGAGCGATATACTGGCAGGCATAGCGCAGTGATGAGATGCGACGCCCGTCTAGCTACGCCACCGCAGCGTCACTGGTCCCTTGAGCGGATGGTCCAGTGCGTCGCCACGTTGGCGCGCGGCGATATACGCCGCTTTTAGCCTGAAGTACCACCTGGCGGGCATATCCGCATCGCCCAAGAGCATCATAGACGGTGTAGAGCGCAGGCCTATAGCTTGACGATCCATGGCCCGCTTGTCTTGATTGAGAAAGACGCGGGCCAAACCGCGCACGAGCATTGGCAAGAAAGGCACCCAGCGGAAACAATTCCAGGCGGCGCAGAAGTCAATGCGGCTCTGGTCCTGGGTAATCGGCGTCACTGTGGCGCGCGAGGAAAACCACCAATGGCCTGCTTGCACTAACTCTAGCCGTAGGTTCGGCAACACAAAATCGATCGTGGTTGTCACTGGTGCTCCCGCCAGGCCCAGTAGTTTATAGGGTACACTGTTACGCGAGGGACTGTGAGCGCGCATGCGGAAGCCAGTTGGCAGCGGCTCAAAGACTTTCGACTTCTCATGGATGCTGGCGCGGCGGCGCCACCACACACTCTGGTGCACGAAGGGACCATGGGCTGGATCCAGCAGACCAACGATGCCATTATCGATGGTGCAGCTCAACATGGTGGAGAGGTGAAGCAGCTGGTACGGTTCTGACAGCACGGGGAGCTTAGGGACGTCTGGCAGCGTGGCCGGGAGGCCCTGCTCATCAGGGATATAGACCCACACATAGCCATCTTGGTCACAGGCAGGATAGGTCCGCACACCAATTTTTTCGGTCTGCAAGTCTCCATCTTCAACCAATGTCGGGATATGCCGGCATCTGCCGTCCATGTCAAATTGCCAGCCATGATAGGGACATTCCAACCGTGCACCGTCAAAACAGCCAAACGAGAGGGGCATTCCACGATGCGGGCACAGGTCTCGCAGCGCTGCAATACGCCCTTGGCTATCTCGACAGATAGCGAGCGGGAGTGCGAGGAGGGTCTGGGCCTGCATGTGGCCAGGTCGTACCGTCTTCGAGAGCAGCGCTGGATACCAAAAACCCAGCAAGGGCGGGCTCTGGGTCGCTTGCGTCGCTATCTCCATGCCGTGTTCACTCGTATATCACTCGCCTCAAAAGCCACCCAACTTTATGAAGATAGTTAACAATCCACTCTGGTGCAAGGCCGAGACACACTGGCGACAGCCATGCGTCACCAATGTTCTCTTTGACTCTGCGGTTCTCGGTTGTTAGGTTTATAATGTGGAACAGGCGCAATCATCCCACGATCTGGAAAGGACTCTATGAAAATTCGCGATCTCTTCAGCTTCCAGCCGCAGACATTTTCTTTCGAGTTTTTTCCTCCCAAGACCCCTCAGGACGTTGACGATTTGCTTGGGCGAGCACGCGAACTCAAAGCTCTTGGGCCGAGCTTTATTTCGGTGACCTACGGGGCCGGCGGTTCAACGCGTCGGAGCACGATTGACCTGGTCTGTCGCTTACAAGCAGAGCTAGACATGGTCGCGATGGCGCATGTGACGTGCGTGGGCCACAGTCATGCAGAACTCCGGGAGATCCTGGAAGAATTGCGGGCCTGTGGTGTGCAGAATCTCATGTGTTTACGGGGTGACCCACCGCGTGGCCAGACCAACTTTGTGCCAGCGCCAGATGGTTTTGCGTATGCCTACGAACTGGTCACGCTGGCGCGCTCGATTAGTGATTTCAGTATTGGGGTGGCTGGGTATCCAGAAAAGCACCCCGAAAGTGTGGATAAACACCGTGATCTGGAGTATCTACGAGCCAAGGTCGCGTGTGGCGCCGACTTTGTCACGACGCAGCTCTTTTTCGATAATCGCGACTACTTCGATTTCTGTGAGCGCGCCCAGCACAACGGCATAACGGTGCGGATCATCCCTGGCATTATGCCGATTACCAACTATCGTCAGATCGTGCGTTTTACCACCATGTGCGGGGCATCCCTCCCGGCGGCCTTGCGGCAGCGCCTGGAGCCTGTCGCCGATGATCCGCAGGCCGTCCTGGAGATCGGGGTTGACTGGGCCTGGCGCCAGTGTGCAGAGTTGCTGGCCAATGGTGCGCCCGGCGTGCACTTCTATACTCTGAACCGCTCGCTGGCCACGCAGCGCATTTTTGCGCGGCTGCAGGAGAGTAGTGTGGCCGGGTTACTGCCAACGCCTACGACTCCATCGTCGAGTGCACAGAGCTACAGTGCGAAGCATTAACGGGCCTTTGTTGGTGCCGAGTAGGGGAAGGATGTCTACAGGTTGGGGCGTGTTCGTCCCTGGAGCTTTGCCGCACTCGCAGTGCAAATAGCCTCCGCAATAGCCTCCAGAGGCATCTGCGCGAGTTGATCTGGGGCAATGCGATTGGGCAGCACCGGCGGGAGGGTGGTCAGCCGGGCACTTACGACCACACGTTTATTGGCACTCACATCATCAATACGGTCCACAGGTGTGAAATGCGGTACCGTGTGCAGAATAGTCGGATGCTCGTTCACCAGGTGCAGCATGAGGATGATGGAGTCGGCAAAACGGTCCAGCTCAGCCTTGGTATAGGACTCGGTCGGCTCAATCATCAGTCCCTGGGCTTCTGGGAATGACACAGTCGGGGCGTGATAGCCAAAGTCGAGGAAGAGCTTCGCGAACGGTCCGATGGCTCGGGCCCGGCTGATACTAGCGGCTTCGAGTGTCTCGAATGTTGTCTCAGGCAGGGTAATGATAAACTCATGCATACGCGGTGAGTCCGGGGTCTCCTGCGGCAGGGTAGGGAAGTAGGGCTTCAGCCGGTGATGCAGATAGCGTGCCGCTAGCACGGCCACAGCAGACATGTGCCGTACACCTTCTCGTCCAAGCGCGCGCAAATAAGTATAAGCGCGGATCTTGTGGGCCATATTGCCAAAATGCCGATGCACCGAGCCTATCGACAGGGGCGGGTGTTCCAGGACATACCCATGCTCGCTACGTACCACCTGTACTCCTGGTAGAAACGGTGCCAGCCGCTCACTGACTGCCACAATAGCATCGCCCGGCCCACCGCCACCATGCGGGATGGTCCAGGTTTTATGATTGTTGTTGTGCACGGCATCAACCCCCAGGGCACTGAGATTGACCCAGCCAGCAATGGCATTCATGTTGGCTCCATCCATGTACACCAGGCCACCTTCCGCGTGGATCAATGCGGCAATGTCGGCGAAATGCCTTTCAAACACCCCAGAGGTATTCGGGTTAGTAATCATAATGCCAGCAATGCGCCCGCGGTAGCGGTACAGGAGCTGGTGCAGGTGATCCATGGCGATTTGCCCGTTGGGGCCGGCATGGATTTCGACCACGCCAGAGAGGGTTTCAGCGCCGCGTTGCACCGTTTCAAATCCGGCCATGGTGGCTGTGGCCGGGTTCGTGCCATGGGCGGAGTGTGGGATAAGGACAATATCACGCTGCGTATCGCCACGGCTGCGGTGATATGCCTGAAACATTTTCAGGCCCACGAGCTCACCCTGCGCACCGGCCACCGGTTGCGTGGTGACGGCTGACAGTCCCGTAATAGCCTTAAAATATTCTTGAATGTTATAGAGCACCTCTAGCGTGCCCTGCGCGTCGGCCAGCGGCGCATCGGGGTGGAGCTGGGCAAAGCCGGGTAAGGCAGCCGCCACCTCGTTGATATAGGGGTTGTACTTCATCGTGCAGGAGCCCAGCGGGTAGCAGGTGCGGTCAGGACTGATGTTTTGTTCGGAGAGGGCGGCAAAAAACGCCCGCAACTGCTCATGGTCCCAACTCGGTAAGCCTACGGGTTCGCGACGCAGGGACGCCGTGGGGACTTCTGGGAGGGACCTCGCAACTTCAGCCCTGGGCGTACCGATGGTCTCAGCAAACAGGCCGAGCAGTCGTTCAAGATGCTCTGGCTCCTGGAGGTCCGAGAACGACAGGAGCAGATGATTCCCTCCTGACCCCGGGATGCGCGCTGACACATCCACCCCGAGATGCATACGGCGCTGGCGGGCGGTCTCCACCAGCCTAGCGCTGGAGCACGGTAAAGCGAGGACAAAAGCATTCCAGAACGGTGTCTCAGGAAACGCCAGACGCACTCCAGACACCCGCAGGAGCCCACGTGCTGCCGTGAGGGCATTGCCACGCGCCTGCCTACACGCCTGGCGCATACCCTCCTCGCCCCGTGCCAGGATCGCCGCCGCCGCCAGTGTAGCCACAAAGCCCTGGTTCGTACAGATGTTCGATGTGGCCTTATGACGACGAATGTGCTGCTCGCGGGTCGAGAGCACCATGACCTTGGCAGGACGCCCAGCCTCATCCTGGGCGTCACCAACAAAGCGCCCCGGCGCCTGGCGAATGTCTTGTTGATGCGC
>JBMDXC010000219.1:0-18284 GCA_048594805.1 Candidatus Entotheonellaceae bacterium
CCTCAAGCGCCTGACCGAGGCGGCTGGACGCGATCCGAAAGCGCTTACGATCTCCTACAAAGCCCCGCTCTACGATGTCTCGTTAGCCACAGAGCGTCAGGCCGGGCTCGAACATCGGCCCTTCTCCGGTACTACCGAGCAAATCGTCGCGGATATTGCTACGTACGGTCGCCTTGGGGTCAGTGAACTCATCTTTGATTTCCGCAGCGAGAGCCAGCGCGAAAGCCTCGAGCGCATGGAGCATTTCGCTACCGTCATCAAGCCAGCAGCCGAAACTTAGTGTGGGCTCGCGTCGGCATGCTCCCATGTCCTCTCCCCCTTGCTTCTGCCCCCAAGCCAACCATCCCCCGCCAGGGGAAAGGAGCCAAATCCCTCTGCTGCAACGCGGGTGCCGAATATTCTGTGGAGAGGAGGAGGCCTGGGATCCTCCTCACACACTAGCGGCAGGCACATGAAAGAGATGTCTCCACTCTTGTGTTTCATGGCTCCTACGGGTAGCCTCTTTGTATATTCCAGGTGTACAGGTGTGTCCCCCATTCTCCAGGAGGAGCGTGTGAAGAAGAATCGTGTCAGAGAACTGTGGCAGCAGGGCAAGCCAGCCGTCCAGGGCTGGTGTTCCACGGGGAACCCCTATATCGCAGAGATGATGGGCCACGCGGGGTTTGATGCGGTCGTGATTGACTGGCAACATGGGGTTGGCGTCAGCCAGGAGTCAGTGGTAGCCTGTATTCAGGCTCTTGGCAGCTCTGATGCTGTGCCAATCGTACGCCTCCCCAGAAATTCGCCGGAGTATATTTCGTATGTCCTCGACGCCGGGGCGTATGGCGTCATCGTACCCATGGTCAACACGTATGAAGAAGCCGAGGCGGCTGGCCGTGCTTGCCGGTATGCCCCGCGTGGCTGCCGCAGCATTGCGGCCAACCGACCAACGCTGTCAGAACCCCTGGAAGAGTACGTGCAGCGGGCCAATGATGAGGTGATTTGCCTGGTGATGGTCGAGACCATCAAAGCGCTAGAGAACGTCGAAGCAATTGCCAGGGCACCGGAAATCGATGGACTCTATATTGGCCCCAGTGACCTCTCATTGGACATGGGTCTCAGCCTGAGCAATTGGCACAATGACGACCGCCATATCGCGGCAGTGCAGCGGATCTTTGCGGCTGCTCATGCGAACGGTATCGTCGCGTGTCATCATGGTGCCGGGCCAGCCATCTCAGCCAAATTCGTCAAGATGGGCTCGAAGCTTTGCCAGATCGGGAATGAGATGCGTATGCTGACTACGGCCACCGCAGAAGCCCTAAACATATTCCGCGACGCTTTGAGCTAAGTACCGTGCGCAGTACTCAGCACCGGCTCGAGAGGTATGCTTCAGGCTATGCAAAAGCTCTTGTGCATCGGCAGACAGGCTCTTGCAGCAGTTGCCGAGGTATGATCAATCCACCTCAGAGCCCCAGGAGAAAGGTAAGCAACCCATGCTGCATCCGCATACGGAGCTGCGATTCATTAATAAGCAGATAGGGTATGGTATCGTAGCGACACAGTTCATTCCGCGTGGCACTGTCACATGGGTGCGGGATGACTTCGACCAGGCTTTTTCGCTAGCTCAAGTGGAGCGCATGGCACCGCTCTACCGCGATATTGTGGCGAAGTACTGTTTTGTGGACAGCCGGGGAGATTTCATATTGTGCTGGGACCTGGCGCGCTATATCAACCACTCATGTGATCCCTCGTGCCGCAGCGCGGGCTATGACTTTGAACTGGCGGTACGCGATATCCATCCTGGCGAAGAACTCACCGACGATTATGGCTCGCTGAATCTCGAATACGATTTTCGCTGCGCCTGCGCCACTGCAGCCTGTCGCAAGACCATTCATCCTGACGATCTCCTCACGTATGCCGAGCAGTGGGACCAGATCGTTGCTGAGCCCTTTCGGCTGATGTCCACTGTGGCACAACCCCTCTGGCCCTTGGTCAAAGACAAGGAGAGACTTGAAGCCGTGCTCGCATGCCGCATGCCCATAGCCTCCTGCCGAGAAAACTATTATTCTTTACGCATCCCCCAGCCGGCACAGGAAGAAAATGGGTATACGATACATCAGTGACCGCCGAGCAGATACCGCAGAGTATTTGTGCATAGAGGGCTGCGCCTTTTCCCTGGACAGCCTTCCCGAAGAGGCTCTCCACAGGTATACTCACTCCAGCCACACCCACTATGGAGAGTCATCATGAACATCTACGCTGTGATTATCCTCTCGACACTTCTGCTCGATTATACGCTGAACCTTGTGGCTGACTGCTGCAATCTGCGCGCGCTCCGTCACGAGGTACCGCCCGAGTTTGCTGACGTCTACGATGCCGCGGCTTATCGCAAGTCACAGGAGTATACCCGTGTACAGACCCGTTTTGGCATACTGACGTCGACGTGTATGCTGGTTGTGACGTTGGGGTTCTGGTTTGCTGGTGGTTTTCAGGCGTTAGATGTGTGGGTACGAAGCTGGCACCTGGGACTTATCTGGACAGGCCTGGCGTATATTGGTCTGTTAGTCTTGGGGAAAGGGCTGCTTTCCCTCCCTTTTACGCTCTATGACACATTTGTCATCGAAGCTCGTTTTGGGTTTAACCAGACCACGCTGACCACCTTCCTCACCGACGTGCTCAAGAGCCTAGGCCTCGCAGTAGTCCTTGGTGGGCCGCTCCTGGCTGGCGTCATGGCCTTTCTCGCCTATGCGGGTCCATATGCCTGGGTGTACTGCTGGCTGGCGATGACCGTCTTCAGCCTGGGGCTGCAATGGCTCGCTCCGGCCTGGATAATGCCGCTGTTTAATACATTCACCCCCTTAGAACCCGGTACGTTGAAAGACGCCATCCTGGCCTATGCCCGCACCGTCCGTTTCGCCGTGGAAGATGTGTTTGTGCTCGACGGTTCACGGCGTTCTCGCAAGTCGAATGCCTTTTTTACTGGCTTTGGGAAGCACAAGCGTATCGCCCTCTTTGATACACTGATCGCCAGCCACACGGTGCCTGAACTGGTGGCAGTGCTGGCGCATGAGATCGGCCATTATAAGATGAAGCACATCCTGCGCAGCACGGTACTCAGTATCTTACATATGGGTGTGATGTTGTTCTTCCTCTCGGTGTTCCTGCACCACGAGGGCCTGTTCCAGGCATTCTTTGTGCAACAGCCCTCGGTGTACGCCGGGCTTGTATTCTTCGGGATGCTCTATACCCCGATCGAACTGGTGCTCTCCATTGGGATGCAGATAGTGTCGCGTCGCCACGAATATGAAGCGGATCGGTTTGCAGTCGACACGTTCGAGGAGCCTGCCGCCCTGGTTCAGGCTCTCAAGAAATTGTCCGTGCACAATCTCGCCAACCTCACACCGCATCCATTCTACGTCTTTTTACACTACTCGCACCCCCCAATGTTGCAGCGCTTGCGGGCTATCCAGGGCGCCGCAATGCAGCGAGCACAATGAGCATAACGCACCCCGCTAAACTGGCAGGGCCAATTGCGGTACGCAGTACCTAGGGTAAGTCGAGACGCACCACGGCGGCAGCATTGGCAATAATGGTTTTATCGACGCCGTTCTCGGACAAAATTTCCAGGCCGCCCTGGACCACTTTCACTTCGCCAGTCCCATGCGGTAAGATGGCCAGGACTTGCGCCGTATCGACCGCTTCAGGTTTCGGCACACCAATGATCACTTCGACGCGCATCGAATCCACGTCCATCCCCAGGGCCCGCGTGACACTCAGCGAATTGTGCCACAGCGCGTCCCGTAGGGCGCGGACGGCTGCTTTCGTATAATCACCACCACGGATATCGGTTCCCATGCCCATCTCGGTAACAACCCGTTTCCATGCCATGCCTCGACTCTCCTTATGCCTGCCTCATATCTACTGCTCGGCGGTTTTCCTCAATGTGATCGATACGGGTGGCGCACTGCGTAAGGTCTGATACACGACGCAGTAGCGCTCGGTCAGTTTCATGACCTGTTCTAACTGTGCTGGGGTAGCATCGGTCTCGAGGTCGAAACGCAAGCGGATATCGGCAAAGCCCACCGGTGCCTCTCGACTCACGCCCAGCGTACCACGAAAATCGAGATCCCCTTCCGCCGTCACCGTCCCACCGTGTACAAGCACACCGAGAGCCGTGGCTACGGCTCTGAGCGTGACTCCAGCACAGGCGACCAGCGCTTGCAAGAGCATATCGCCAGAGCACGCCGCCAGGCCGTCCCCACCCGTGGCAGGGTGGAGGCCAGCTTGCACGAGGGCCCTGCCGGTTTCGACCGAACAGGTGATGCCCGCATCGAGATTACCACAGGCCGACAGGGTAATCATGGCTGCCTGGGGCTGTTCGCGGTAGCGTTGCTTCAGCGGGGCTTGCAATGCACGCAGTTCTTCAGCTTGCATGTCGTGTCCTTGTGGCTTCGCGAAACGTTGATGACTGACGGCTGACCACTGACCCACGTCCGCTACCAGTATAGCATGTCATCTCTTGCGAAGTGGCGAGGGAAGGGCGCCCGTTAAACTGGGCGCCCTCCGCCGACGCAGTCGCGGGGAACGGGGGCCCGTTAAACTGGGCGCCCTCCGCCGACGCAGTCGCGGGGAACATCGTCATCAGACTAACACGCTAGGCGTGTGGCTCGTCTCACTGTATAATCGCATGAGATGTAGTACCTCTACGGCGTAGAGGACTACCACAGGTGGGATAGGCGAGATTGTCGGCAAAAGGAGTACAAGGCATGCAGGACAAGGCGAGCTATCAGTTAGAGACATCGCCGTCCGTTCTAGCGCCGTCATCACTGTTTGCGAATCTCGATGGTACGACCATTGCCCTGATTGTGGCACAGTTGACAGAAGAAGTCTGGCCCGCGGGTCATATCCTCTTTGAGGAGCATGCGCCGGGTGATACGCTCTACATTATTGTCGATGGTCAGGTGCAGATCAGTAGAACACTCCAGAATGGCGAGCAGCGGGTGATACGCGAGATGGGGCCAGGGGAATTTTTTGGCGAGATGGCGCTGCTCGAGGACAAGCCGCGCTCGGCCCGCGTCTCAACGGTGACGCCTACGACCTTCCTGGCTGTGACTCGACAACGTTTCAATACCCTCATCGAACAACACCCAGCAGTGGCGATCAATTTTCTCAAGGCCATCAGTGCCCAGTTGCGTCGGCAGTACCGGGAGCAAGCCATCCTCCTGGAGGAAAAGCAGACACTGGTCGAAGCCCTGGCCGCCAAAAATGCCGCACTAGAGCAGGCCCTGGCCGAACTCCGAGCAGCCCTGCGCACCGTCGCTGAGCACGAACGGGTCAAACGCGATTTGGAAATCGCCCGCGAGATCCAGCAACAGATGCTTCCCGCCACGTTTCCACAGGCTCCGGGCTTGCGCTTGCATGCGACCACGGTACCGGCCACATGGGTCGGGGGAGATTTCTATGATGCCATATACCTCGATGCCGACCGGGTGGTCTTGCTGCTCGGGGATGTGTCTGGGAAAGGTATCCCAGCAGCAATGCAGATGGCCAGGCTCATGGGTGAGTTTCGTGTCTGTGTGAGCCATTGTGCCGATCCCCAGAGCGTCATACAGGTGCTCAACGGTCTGCTCTGTCAGCGCACTCTGCGCTTTGGTTCGTTTGTCACAGTGCAGTATGTGGTACTGAACGTGAGGCAGCGCCACATGCAATTCATCTGTGCCGGGCATCCCCCTATTTTGCTCCGTCATGCCAATGGACAGATTGAGCATCTAGGCGCAGCGCCGAACATTCCCCTCGGCGTGGAGGAGACGTTTATCTATCGTCAGGAAGAGCGGCAGCTGATGGCCGGTGATACCCTTCTGCTCTATTCCGATGGCACGTACGAACGCCAAGACATCCAGGGGGTACAGCTCGGGCTGCCCCACCTGGCGCGTCTCTTTGCGACCGCACCCGGCTATCCTGAAGCAGTCGTGCATGCCATACAAGCAGCTCTCAACACTTTCAGTGATGAGGGAGGAGCGAAGGATGACACCACGTTGCTCTGTGCTCAGGTACTGTAAATCCCTGTGCTTCTTGAGAGGATGCTTACGCCGCTGGCGTTTCCCAGGCTACGGCGCCGGTCGTGTCGGCGTGTAAGATCCTGGTGTGACAGGTGACGCCGTGCTGCGCGAAAGCCTTGCGGAGGGCGTGGGCAACAGCGTCTGGGGCTGTCTCGGCGATCGCCAGGAGCGTCGGACCAGCCCCGCTGAGGGCCACGCCATAGGCACCAGCCGCACAGCCAGCCGCGATGGCCGCTGGCATGCCCGGGATGAGGGTGGCTCGATAGGGTTGGTGGAGACGATCATCCATGGCGGTGGCCAGAAGCGCGTACTGCCGACTGTACAGAGCGTGCACGAACAGGGCTGTGCGACTACTATTAAAGATGGCCTTGGCCCGGTTCACACGGGTTGGCAAGACAGCACGCGCTTGTGCAGTAGAAAGCTCGAAGTCAGGTATCGCGACAACCAGGGTGAGGTCGTTGGGAAAAGGCAGTGTCACATAGTGGTGTTGTGCCTCCACAGTGTACGAGAGGGTGAGGCCGCCTATGAGGGCTGGGGTCACATTATCCGGATGGCCTTCAAGGGCAACGGCCATACTCAGGAGCGTCGCCCTATTTATTTTATTTCCTGTGAGCTGGTTGGCAGCCATCAGACCACCTACAATCGCCGAGGAGCTGCTGCCCAGACCGCGCGCCAGGGGGATATGCATGCTCAGCGACAGGTGCAGCCCAGGTGGGGTCACGCCCACGCGTGTAAAGAGCGCGCGTGCGGCCCGGAACACCAGGTTCCGATCATCGCTGGGCAAGCGCGCCCCTGGGGGCAGGCTCACTCGCCAGCCAGACTCAGACGTGATAGTCATGGTAAAGACGTTATATAATTGCAGCGCCAGACCAAAAATGTCAAAACCGCTGCCAAGATTGGCAGTGGTGGCTGGGACACGGACGTGCACCTGGCGTGGGGCCGTGTGCATGGTGATGTTCTCCTCGCAACCAGGATGGAATCATGCATGAGGAGGATGGGAGTGTAGCGTACTACACAGCGATGAGCAATGGTGGAAGGCAGGGACGGTTGCACCCAATTGGCTTCCAGGGCCTACGGTATGTGCAGTTTCCGTTTCTGCTCCTGCGGCGCTCATTTTGGGCCCTCGTCCTGGCACTCAACTGGTGGGATATCATCGATGAGCAGATGCTCCTCGGCGGAGCCTTGATGTTCGACGATCTCGAACGGCTGCGACAGCTGGGGGTGGGGGCGGTCGTTAACTTGTGTGCCGAGCGCCAAGACAACCCATCCCGCCTCAGGAGGGTCGAGATGGATTATCTCTGGCTGCCTGTCGCCGATACCAAGGCTCCGACGGTTGAGCAGATCTTGCAAGGACTGGCCTGGGTCGAGCAGCGCGTCCAGACCGGGCGAAAGGTGTATATTCACTGTGCTGCTGGTATGGGACGCTCTGTCACCCTGCTGGCCTGCTGGTATCTCTACGCCGGGAGCATGAACGTGTCGCAGGTGTTAGCGTTCGTCAAAAAGCGTCGTCCCCAGACGTCCCTCACGCGTCGGCAGGTCCGGCGTATCCAGGAAATTGCCATACTGCTCATGCAAACCTCTGGCAAACTGCCTGCTCGGGCGTTGTACTAGCGGGCTGAAGGAATAGACCCCCATGCCTACAAGTAGCCGTGAGAAACGTATCTTTTGGTTCGACGATCACAAGACCCCAAATGTTGCCGATGTGCTCGCACACGAAGCTGATTTCGCTGTTCATCGGCTGGCCTTCGATGCCCCAGCGGCCGAAAACTGGGCTATCATGGCACACTGCCATGCCTATTGCATCACCTCTGCACGGGACGAGGTGCCGGACCAGTATAAAGGCACAGCAGAACTCATTGCGCGCTGTCCAGCGTTGTTGGTGATGGCCACCTCGGGAGCCGGATATGATCCCGTGGATGTCGCGGCGTGTACGGCCGCGGGGATTCTCGTTGTCAATCAATCGGGCGCCAATGCTGAAGCAGTGGCCGAGCATACGGTGGCAATGATGCTCGCACTGACCAAGAACATCGTGCAAACGGACCGCTCCCTCCGCAAGGAGCGGGGTATCGACCGCGAGAGCTTTAAGGGGAGGAACGCGCAGGGGCGCACCGTAGGAATCATCGGTTTGGGCAATGTGGGCCGGCGGGTCGCGCGGATCTGTGACAAGGGGCTTAATATGCGTGTGCTGGCCTATGATCCCTATCTCACGGAGGCTGAGTTTCAGGAGCGCGGGGCGACCCCGGTTGCTCTCGACACGCTCCTGGCGCAGAGCGATTTCGTTACGGTTCATTGTCCGTATAATGCCGAGACCAAGGGCATGATTGGTCAGCGCGAACTGGGGTTGATGCGGCGCGATGCCTTTCTCGTCACCACGGCCCGCGGTGGTATTGTTGAGGAGGGAGCATTGGCCGCAGCTCTGGAAACGCGGCAGATTGCCGGGGCTGGCGTCGACGTCTGGACTGTCGAGCCGCCACCGCTGGAGCACCCGCTCTTGACCTTTGATAATGTGATTGCCACCTATCACACTGCCGGGGTCACGGTGGACTCCCGTCATCTCATGGCACAGTGGAATGCCGAGCAGCTCGTGCACATTTTCCAGGGCAAACGCCCACCGCGCCTGATCAATCCCGAGGCGTGGGAGGGCTTCGCGCAGCGCTTTACGCAGGCGTTCGGATTCCGACCGGCCTCCTGAGTGGCGTGCCAGTGCAAGGAGAGCCGATGTTGCCCGATACCGTGCAGGACATCCTCACAACCCTGCGAGACCTCGAACAGCAGGAGACGCTGCTGGTCGAAGCCAACTTTGTGGCGCGTGTCTACGCCCTTGATATGCTGAGCTTCCGGGTGCTTGAGCACATTGAGAACGTGCAGTATGTACACGGATATCATGAATACCTGGCGCGCCTGTACCATCGTGCCGAACGGCTCTGGCAGCGTCTGGAGAGCGTGAACGTCCGGCTCTTCCGCCGTCTCAGGGAACAGCTCCTGACGGAGCCTGACACGCGGGCAACCCTGTACCGCCTGCGTGAGACCTATGTCGGCCATGGCGAGCACAAACTTACCTGGGAAGACCTCGACGCCGACTACCTGGATATCTTTATCAATGGCGTCCTGGGTATTGCCAGCCCCCCAGAAGAAACGAAACCCCTCGAACCAGGTATGATCGCCTATCATCCCACACCCACGCGCGTCATTTTTGCCCTCATTGCGCATGCGCGCCTCAGTGCACACGATGTGTTCTATGATCTGGGCTCTGGCCTGGGGCGCGTGGCGCTCCTGGTGGGCTTGCTGACGGAGGCACAGGCCAGGGGCATTGAGTTTGAACCCGCCTACTGTGCCTACGCCCAGGAGCGGGCACACAGCCTCAACCTCTCCCGCGTGACCTTTCATAATGTTGATGCCCGCGAGGCCGATTACACAGACGGGACGTTTTTCTTCCTGTATACGCCCTTTACCGGCCGCCTCTTACGAACCGTGTTAGCACGACTCGAAGCAGAGGCCCGCACCCGTCCCATCACTATTGCCACGTATGGCGCCTGTACCCGGGATGTAGCGCAGCAGACGTGGCTTCAACCTACAGTGCAGCAGGCGTTTGAGTACGACACGTTAGCTCTCTTCACCAACGCTGTTCCCTCTCAAAATACTTTGTCAATTTAGTGATCATCATAGTAGTGGAACTCCGCACGGTATGCAGGGCTGCCTATCCTGGTGGTCATGTGCTCGCGGGTTGTGAGACACGCAGGTGGGATTCACCCGGTAGGGCCGGGAGCCGCGCTCGTCGGCGGGGCTCCCGGCGTGTTGACAGTGCGGCGCTTAGGCGTGTAGGAGTTCGAGCGCCTCCTCGTAGATTTCCATATTCTTCCCGAAGGAGATGGCCGCAGCCTGGACACCGGCAACAAGATGGCTGCAGCGCCAGGGCTCACGGGTGTCGTTAAACTCTTCCACCACGGCCTGATGGTGTTTAAAGGCATGCATTTCCGTGAAGTTGTCGTGGCAGACGATCTCGGCTAGACGCGCGATGAGGGCGGTCGCGTCGTAGCCACAGTTGACATACTGTTGGGCGAGATTGACCGGGATTTTGACCTCCGGCACAGCCCGCAATTGGCCGAGATTGGTCACGATGGCCCAGTCAATCGGTGGCTGGTGATAGATGCTCTCGCTGATGGCGTCCAGCAAGTCGTCCTGAGTGCTATAGGGCAACGCCGCGACGGCAGCCGGATCGGGTTGCGGAGGGGCTTCCAGGCGCCGTTGGGTCGAGCGCACCTCCGGGCCGGTATGCCACAGCAGCAGCACCAGGAGCTTGTTGCGCAGGCTCAGACCTTCCAGCCGCATCAGGTAGCGGCGCAGATTCACGCTGGTGTGTAGGTGCACATCCATCGGATTGCCCGTGAGCGAGCGCAAGAACAGGCCGGCTGCCCCAATTGACAAGGCCTCGCCTGCCCCTGCCAAGGACAGCCCATCGGCCAGGGCTTTGGCAAGCATGACCGGAATGTCGGCAAAGACGGTACACTGCCCAATGGCTTCCCCCAGGCGACCGATGGCCGGCGTTTCGTCGTCCCCGGTGTGCTGGCGCAGGGGGCGCGTCAAGAGCTGATACTCGTCGATGAGGGCCTCGATCTCAGGGACGCCGGGCGAGAGCGGGTACCGCGAGACGTAGCGCACAGCCGGCCGCATAAGCACGGGGAGATATTCCGGTCCCAGCCACTCGACCGCACGGAAGGTGAAGGCCGGAAAGATAAAATAATGATCATCCAGGACATTCTTGGGAATGGCCACCGTCAGCAGGATATCGAGGGCTTCGACCGGCGGCATGTGATCCCACAACCAGAGAAAATAATGATCGGCCTTGTTGTACTCGCCACGGTTAACTGCCGCAAAGAAGGCGTCTTTCGTGGCCTCGACTCCGCCCTCGTCCATGGGCTCGAACTCCAGCAGCGCATAGGGCCCCATGGCGGGGTGGTGAATGTGCTTATTGGAGAGGGCGACGTGTTGCAGGACTGGCAGAAAACGATTCTCGCCTTCGAGTCGCTCGACGAGATGATACACGGCATGCAGTCCCACCAGCGGATGCAGTGGACCGCCATGATGGCCCGGGGGGAGGTCGGAGGAACGCGTCACAGCCAGAGCCGAGGCGGTGAGCATGGTTTTCGGAGGTACACCAGCGCGGAGCTTCGCCAGCGTCTGGTCAAGAATGGCACTCGGCGGGGTTTCCTCGATAAACTGCACCAGGGGTTCAATATCATCAGCAAACTGTACACGTGTCACCATGATTCTATCCTTCTACTTCTTGGGAGCCATTGGCGGTATCGTGAGCGCACTCAAGGGTAGTAAAAACGGCTGCATAGCGCTTATCCTGTCCCTGGATGCTTCTTATAGAGTATGAGGGCTGCCTCCTGCGGAGCACCTAGCTCAGAGGCCCTCATAGAACATCGAAGGACCGTCCGCCCTCGTCTGGATTATCGCTCCCCTAAAATATCGCGCATATGCTTACAAAAGAAAAGTTCATAGTTTTCATGACAGCAGAAAAAATATTCATGTCTAGGAAGTATACGAGATGGCTCCAGGAACGAGTCTAAAGTAATACCAGGGCGTCTCATGGTGGTTGTGTCTATATACTGCTGTAAATTCTGAGTTCGTCAAGAGATACGGCCATCGCTTTCCGGTAAAATGACAGGCATCTCAAACCGTGTCAACCTACGTCAAGAAGGCACAGTGATGGCTAGTAATGAGATTCCCCTAAACAGGGAGCCGTTATTAGGCGTGTTGACGGACAACAAGGGTCGGCACGGCTTAGTGGCAACGGTGCTCAACCAAGTGCTGGAGGCCCAGGTGACGGAGCAGTGCATCAAGGTGCGCAAGTACAAGCTCGCCAACCAGGAGGTGGTGAGTTTCTTGCGAACCCAGGGGCTTCGGGATCAAGGCCTTGAGGTGAAGCTGTCCGGTCCAACGCAATTTCCCAATGACATTCTCCGGACTGTGACACTGGCCTCTGAGGACCTGTTCTCCCCTGCAGCGGCGTATCGCGCCGCCAGAGCGATTCTCTGCAAGCTCACTGAAGCATACTATGGCCAGCTCGATCTTTGTGGTGAGACCATCCGCATGCAGCGGCTTTCAAACCTGTATAAGAGTGTGGATGCGCTGCGCGAGAAGTACGGCCAGCACACAGTCTTCTTAGGCAACAGCGTCCTCCTGTCTGAAGATGTCACGACAACTCTAGTCCCAGACTAAGGTCTGTGGCACATATATTGCATATTGAGCCATACGGGTCCTGATGAGCGTCAGTGCTCACTGAGATCCTAGGCAACGCAGAGCATGTATGACATCACCAGGTGTTTCACGATGACACTCTGCTAATGGATTTCCAAGGAGGATTGGCATCCTTCCGCGGTGTCTCCTCCGCGGAGTTACCGTGGCCTAACCCCTGGCTGAGTCCACCCCACCTCGGTAAAAGCACGGGGTAACTCCCAGGTCCCCCGCTCACCTACGTTACAGTGAGGCGAGAGGGTGTGAGCCACCGAGATAAAGGAGAAGGAACGATGTTAAGTTGGGCGGTGACCTTTTTAGTGATAGCGCTTATTGCCGCCGTACTGGGTTTTGGCGGCATCGCCGGCACGGCCGCTGGGATAGCGAAGCTGCTGTTTTTTATCTTCCTCGCGGTCTTCGTCGTGGCCCTCATTATGGGCATGATGGCGCGAGGACGAACGCGCGTTTGATGCGCCTCTCACCAGCACAGGCGAGGTCGGTCATGGTGCGTGTGCATCGGACCGGCCTGCCATTCCTTCTAGTGCGGTCTTTGGCATTGAGTGGGAGTAGGATATGGAGACGCACGCCTCTGCGCCGCTGCTCCGTACTGAGCTGGTGCAGAGCCGCCACCTGCGGCGGTGGAATGCCTTCTGGATGAGTCGAGCACGAGATGTACGACAGGAGAGCAGCGGTCTACGCCAGCACTCCCGCGAGCTCCAAGTGCGCGACCAGCAACGGCGCCAGCGCTATTGCTTGATCGCATGTATCTAAGGTCAGAAACACCTCTGCTGGCAGTACATGGAAAAGCCGTTGGCGGTGGTGTCACCGACGAGTCAAGGGGTCTGTCCTACCTGTTTCGTGACCCAATTGCGGGAGCATCGAGCAGCTGGAGTACGAGCATTCCACGCAATCTACCACCACACGCGGGCAGAACAGTATCTTCCGATTATTTGCCAGCGCAACCACCATACGCAACTACATCCTTCACTGGTTAGCAGGACTTCGCAATTGCGCACTCGAGGCATGCGGCGCAATGGATGATTGTGAGGTCTTGGCCTCGTCCAATAGGGTGACGATGCACCAAGCCGTCTCGGGTATCCTTATGCGGTTTCTGGTCTCTCGCCTGGCGTTGTCGTGGCTGCGGTGGGCCTCTCCAAGGGCGGCTGGTGCGCCTTGGCCCGCATCCAGTTGATAGCCTGCCACACCGAGGGCTGCTGCACGAGGCGCCGTTCGAGTGCACGCTTGCCTGGAAAGTCGATCAGCATCAGCCCAATCAGGATAGTGAGAATCCCCTGCCCGGGGAGCACCAACATGGCCACCCCGACCAGGATAATCAGTATACCGAGCAGATTCTTGCCGAGGGGCACGAGCAGTCGTGCCCCTGGCGACTGGGCCTGGCGACGACGGACAGGGCGTTGCGCATGCATGAAATAATCGGGAGGAAGGCGCGCCGCCACCCACGGGAGGACCACCAGTGTCCCAACAAACGTCACGACCGACAGCACTCCCAACCACCAGAGCACGGTCTCGTGCCCACGCAGCCATGCAAACATCGGTGTTTCCTTGTCCAGTCAAACGAAGCACTCTGGTAACAAACCTGGCCCATATACAAAGAAAACCTCAGATGCTCGATCCAGGGTGTTGCTTCTACTCTTGTCTCACGTCGCTCCATCAATACTCACCGGCAAGCACAATTGTTGTTGCCGAGCGGCCCGCTTCGATCAGCACCCAAAGCCGCTCATCGGCGCTGGTGATATAGGCTGACAGAATGCGAAACCCCCGCTCCAGTCGCGCCAATGCATGTTCGAGGAGCATAGTGAGCAAGTGGGTCATGGGCAGCCCTCAGCGCTCTCCCCACTGACCTGCCTGCGGCAGGCCGTACTCTAAAGAACGTTGGTGGTTAATCGCTCTTTCTCCAGGTCGCTTTCCGTGCGCATGCGTGACCTCAGACTGCTGTTTCCTGTACGCTTTTCTGGAGTCGGTACAGTTTCCACGTCTTGCTGAGCTCTTGGCCCTCATGCTTGACCCGCTCACTCCACCATCGCGGCTTGCCCCACGTGGCCAGGCGGGGGATGAAGGAGGCACCCCTCGCGTGCTCCGGGATATCAGAGGGGACCCCCGGCTTGCGTTCCAATTCGATAACATCGTCATGGACGAGTGTGCGTGCACGCTCTCCTTCGAAGGTCAGGGCGAGGCGTTCGCCATCCGGGGCTTCCAGGGTGACATGCGCCTGAAACTGTGGCTGGTACTGTTTGGTGATGTCGATGACCCACCAGAGCTTGTCGGCTATCCGGTCAGCGTTGCGGGCATGCGTTGGCTGTGCCATGACGTGGGTGGCGATACACAGCACGACCGCGAGCATGAAGAATCCGCGTGGTGTCATACCGGCTCCTTTCTGCAAGTAGGGATACCATGCGCGAGCAATGGCGCAGTCAGTATATCCCCTCTTCTTTTTTCGCGCTCGTTGGTGTTCGATGACATGCAGGGCATACTACCCCTCTGTGCGGCAGATTTGCCTTCCCTCTACTTATTCCCGCTTCAGAGTACTCCCACAGGCTCTCATCATTTGCCGGCAGAGTAGGGCCGCTCCAGGTTTTCGATGCGCTCATAGCGCAGAAATCCTGCACACCAGCACGCCTCGCATATCTGCCCTTCGTCATCAACAAACAAACCGGTCACTTGCGTCGACGCCCTCTTACCTTCAATGTCTCGCACGATAGCCCACGCAAACAGCGGCACACGTGTCATCTGCGGAGGAGTCCCGTCGCCCTCCTCATCCGTACAGACAGCCATCCATCCGTCAGCGGGCATTATTTGCAGAATGGAACGTTTGGCCTCTTTGATCTTTGACATGGCGAGCTCCTTGTTTGTGTATAGAGACATTCTACCGCTATTTTGTATGCTAGAGGTACATCTTCGTACATTATAGTTCAGTCCATTTGAGTAAATATGATGTTGACACACTGGGTAATGATGTCTCCGAAGTGGAGGGATGGGGTATCCTCGTATCAACCATCACATCCTGGATTTCTTGCGGTGAGACACCTCGTCCTCTCGCAGCCGTGTTTTCTGCCAATCCCCTACACTGGATGCAGTAACAGTAACTTCACTTCCATGGCGAACACTCCAACGTATATCCTCATACCAGGGCAGGAGCACGGGCAAAGACAAGGACGGGAAGAAAATCTGGACGCGCATCGGTGCAGTCTAGCCCAACAAGAGCGGCAAAGGGTTTAACCTCACGTGGGATTACCTCCCCCTGAGGGACAGGGGTCACCGTGATGCTCCCGTTTGACAAGGACACTTGAGACGTCTCCCCTCCGAGGATCGAACACGAGCTGTGTACAGCAGTCTCGCCTGAGCAGGTGGGTTTGCTCTCTCCTGAGTCCCCGTATGCCAGCGAAAGGCGAGAAGCCCTCCCCCTTGTATCCTCCAGCAGTGCTACAATACGGATAAGCTCACCCTCTGAGCCGATGAAGCGTCTACAGACAGTGCCACAGGAGGACAGGACCATGCAGATGCTCCGTCTGGTCGTAATGGTTGTTGGCCTGGGTCTCTGTGCTGCGTGCACGCAGCTGTTGGCGTCGGTCACGCCTGGCCCGGGTCGCCCAGGGAGTGGCGGCGGTGACAACGCGCTCCCGCGCGAGCCCGATGTGCCCTATGTGGCCACACCACCCCCAGTGGTGGCGAAGATGTTGGAGCTCGCCCGAGTCACCAAGGATGATGTGGTGTACGATCTGGGCTCCGGGGATGGCCGCATCGTCATCATGGCGGCGCAACGCTTCGGCGCCCGCGGCGTGGGCGTGGAGATCGATCCGCACCTGGTGTGGGAAGCACACGAGAACGCCCAACGGGCTGGCGTAGCCGATCGGGTGCACTTTCTGGTCCAAGACCTGTTTGCGACGGATCTCCGGGCCGCGACCGTGGTGACCTTGTACCTGATGCAGTCGGTTAACCTCGAACTGCGGCCGAAACTGTGGCGGGAGCTGCGACCCGGCACGCGAGTGGTGTCGCATGACTTTCACATGGGGGATTGGCCACCGGAGCAGGTCGTCCGCGTCGGCGGGAGTGTTATCTATGCCTGGACCATCCCGGCGTCACCGGGCACGCAGCCCTAGGCTGGCGTATGCTGGTGTGCCGCTACTGTCCCCCATCGATATTGCACGTAAGCCAAAAGTTAGCGTCCAGAGCGCAGTATCAGTGTCTTCGATCGGCATCCCTCGCTCTCACAATGCTGCTGCCACCGAGCGCTGGAGGAGATGCGGGTACACCCGCGTGGTCATCTGCGCCTGCTAGCCGATGTGCTGATTCCGGAAATAGTCATGTCGAGGCTGTCGGAATAAAAAAAGGTGTAGCCCTAAACTACGCCTAGCAGAGCAATTCCCTTGATGGCAAGTATAGAAAAAAGAAGGTGCTATAATAATGTCTCACAGGAGTCACCTACGCCCCACTCCCATCTGTGATAAGCATGATGACCGTGACTGGCAGGAGAGGCAGGCAATGTGGGAAGGGCAGGAAAGGAGCCGGCATGGAATCGCTCCAATGCATCTGCATCGAGGTCGCGTTTCGCACCAGTACTGAAACGCGCACCATCCACGGAGAGTTTACCGATCTTCGCGAGGCTGCAACCTACCTGCGGAAGATCGCGGACGAGATCGAAAGAGAGCCGTGTACAGAGTACAATAATACCCACAACCTCTTGAGGTAACCAGACGCACCAGCCACCCGCGCCACTCCTCCCGTACTGGTGCGTATGCCATGCTCCCTTCCCTGTGACCTCCTCACCGGGAACATGGGTGGCCTTTCACAGAACTCTCATTCGCTATCATTATGCAAGTTGTGCCTTGGTGCCTGGATGTCCTGACACCAGGTATGCATGCTCAGTCGACGCGTGCTTCTCCCCAAGACAGTGACGCTGGGAATATCTGTTCTAGTTTATATGTTCTTCTAAAGAGACGATAACGATATTAGGAGGCAACACTGTGCAACACACACACCGTAGGCTTTGGATAGGTGCGCTCCTGGTATGCCTGGCGGTTGCCACCTTGGCGTTGCCCGTGCACGCGGGAGTCCGGGTCTCCATTGGCGTTGGCGTCCCAGTGTACCCCACCCCAGTGGTCGTTGCTCCCCCGCCGGCAGTCGTGTATCCGGCGCCGGTGATCGTCACGCAACCTCCCGTAGTCGTGGCCCCGCCCCCAGTGGTGTATCGGGGTCCCCGGGTCATAGCCGGGGGATACTATGGGCACCGGCATCGCCATTGGAGACACCGTCATCACCACCATCATCATCATGGACACCGTCGGTAATAATGCCGAGCTTGGATGCTGCCTTTCCTTGTCAAAACGACAAGGAAGGGCTTTTTCTCGCCACAGCGGCCGATGCAGAGAGAATGTGAGGAAGGGTCAATCTGTACGATGGGCCTAAGTGTACAGCAGCTCACGCGCTTTTCCGTTGGCAAACGTCTGGGGCGAAAGTTATTTGCGCGGGAGGATGCATGGTTTTTCATCACGCAACACCTCGACCGCGCGCGCCACTTCTATGCGCGCCATGGGGGAAAACCATCGTTCTTGCGCGCTTCCTCCATCTTATCCGAACCCTGGCACCCATGATTGCGGGCGCTGCCGCGCTGCCCTATGCCACCTTTGTATAATATTTTTGGTGGTCTGTTCTGGGGCATCAGCCAGTGATGTAAAGGTGCGATGATATTGTGTACGATAGGCCTTCTTCAACTGTGTCATCAAGGAGGCCTCCTATACTCGGTGCCGTGTTTGAAAGATTTGTGGAAAAAAGCCCGATCTCCGTCATGGTCCGCGCTTCTCTCGAGCGCGTGCTGGGCGCCGATCGCCTCGATCTGTGGTATGAGCACACCGCGCGGAAGCAATATACCCGAGACCTCCTGTTTTCCAGCATCTATGATCGGATGAACCACGTCGTCTTTTGTATACAACCCTCGGTGCGCGCGGCTTACCACGCGCACCAACACGATGTGGGCACCTCGCTCGTCTC
>JBMDXC010000022.1:0-3320 GCA_048594805.1 Candidatus Entotheonellaceae bacterium
TTTCCTGGTGGCTGGCTCGTGTTGCTCTCTGGGGCCTCTCTGGGCGACTCTCTGGGAGGAGGGGGCACTTTTCTTCTCGAGTCCCTTCAGCCTGATGTCAAGCGACATTAAGTCGGGATGATCACTTTGGGCGCTGAGGCCCAATTGCACATACTGCTTTGCTTTAGTGTACTGTCCCTTCTCAACGGCCTTTTGCGCCAGTGCCAAGTACCGATCGGCAATGTGCGTCATACCGTCGCGGGCCTGACTGTTGTCTGGATCGAGTTCGAGGACTTTCTGATAGGAGTAAGAGGCACTATTATCGGCTGGTAAGGCCAGCCTATTGTCCGCGAGCGCTGCTTGCGCGGTATGCAGTAGTTCATCGATCCGCTTCTGATCTCTGAATGGCTCAGGCGCGTCTTGCGGAAGCGGCGGCACAGCCTCTATGGGCTGTATCGGCACGGTGTCCGGAGCCGGGGCTACAGCCATAGTCGGCGACACAGATTCCATCGGCGGCTGGGGGAAAGCGACTGGCTCTGGGGCGATAGCTAGGACGGATGGGATCGCGACTGTGGATTGGGCAGGCGTGCCGGATATGAGCACAGGAGGTCCGAAGGCGTCTCGCTCACCTGGCCGACCACCGATAGCCATGACCATGCCTATGACTATAGTGAGTGTCAACCCGCAGGCAAGGGCAACGCGTATCCAGTGTTTGCTACCTCTGACGTACGAGGTGGCTTCAGGGTGATCTTGCTCCGGCAGGATGACCGTCTCTGCCAGTCCCACAAGCGTTGTCTGGTCTACAATGGTGCGCTCGCACGTCTCACGCTCTCCGAGAGGGACCTGCCGTCCCGCCGAGGTAGGAGAGGCCGCCTGGGTTGCGAACGTAGACATGGCCGCCTGGCTGTCGTGCCATACGCCGAGGTCGCGCAACTGCTGGGCGGCCTGGCCCAGGCTGGCAGCGTCATGGAAGCGGTCATCCGGATTTTTGGCCGTCATCTTCTCTAGCAATGGCTCGAAATGTTCCAGGCCGTGCGACAGACGAGGCCGCGGACTATGGATATGCTTCAGTGCGACATCAATAGCCGAGTTCCCCTCAAACGGTCTCACCCCCACGAGCATCTCATACAGGACGATTCCCAGGCTGTAAATATCTGACCTGCCGTCTACCGAGCGTCCCAAGGCTTGCTCTGGACTGAGGTAATAGGGGCTCCCGACCATATTCCCCGTGGCCGTCAACTCCTCAATGGTCGTCAGTTGTTTGGCCACACCAAAATCGGTTAAGAGCAGTGTGCCGTCATGGCGAAACAGGATGTTCACCGGCTTGATATCACGGTGGACGATCTGGGCGGCGTGGGCTGTTGTTAGGCAACTGCTGAGGGTGATCACGTAATCCAGCGCCGTCTCGGGCGGCAGGCCATGGCATATGCGTTGTTTCAGATCCCCTCCGTCCACATACTCCATCGATATATAGTGCAAGCCAGTGTCACTGATGCCAATGTCGTAGATGGTCACAATATGGTTATGCCGCACGGCGGCAAGCATGCGGCCTTCATTCAAAAAGCGCTGGGAGAACCCAGCGCTATCAGCGAATAATGGGTTCATGACCTTGAGCGCCACAGGACGTCCGAGGGAGTCCTGGATGGCATAATAGACCATCGCCATCCCGCCTTGGCCGATTTGTCTCTCGATAGTATAGCCAGGAATCTTCATAGCCGTGACAGCTTGAGATGACATGAGGAGGCTGCCATGCAGGTCCTGCATGTTGCTTTACCCCACGAGCTTGCTTTTCATGGAGAAACGGAACTTTGTCGGCCCGATGGTGATGATATCTCCCTCGAGCAACTCCCGCTGGCGTTTGACCACCTCACCATTGACCCGAGCCCTACGCCTCCCTCCGGCATGGGAGATGACAAAGCCTCTGGGGGTTTTGCTAATGCTGAAGGCGACATCGCCGACAAAAAAGCCACGAAGTCTAATGTCAGCCTGGGCGCTTTTGCCCCCAAGAGTGACCAACTTGGTCAGGGGGACGCTTTGGTGCGGAGTGCCACTGATAAGCAGCACGAGGTGCGCTGACAATGTACCCTCTACATCTGCCCTGCCACAGGGGGATTCAGAGGATACAATGACTGTCTCTTCTAATAATGATGTCGCTGCCTCATCCAACTCTGTGGCAGGGAACACAGGGTCATACATAAACACCAGGGTATGCTTACCCACTGTGATGGCATCTTTATGCTTTAGTATTTCTTTATCGACGCGCTGTTTATTCAGAAATGTGCCATTACCGCTTTGAAGATCCTCAACAAAATAACTGTTGCCATGTTGGGTAATCCTGGTATGAAAGCGAGATACCGCAAGATTATCGATGACAATGTCGTTCTTGGGATCTCTCCCTATAGTAATCGAAGTCTTCTCAAGAAGAAACTCTTTGATGTTAGCTCCTTTGAACTGGAGTATTAACTTCGCCATGAGTGCTATCCTTCTGAAGTCCCTTGTCTCCTTGGTATCGATTGCTTGTCACGATCTCTCATAAAACGGCTCTGGAACTGTGGCAAGTCAGGGGGTGTCTGGACGTCCAAACGGCTGCCTGAAGCCTGTCATGCACAAGTCCGGCTCGACGCAATCTTTGCCTGGTGCGTTTTGGCTGTTTCGATACGGCCTCAGGTGGTGAGAAGGCTGCTGCCAGGGCCCGGGAACGCAGGCGTTAGCGTAGCACTCCTCGTGGGTACTACGCTTGACCTATCGACTGTTCCGCCTCAAAACTTGAGTTGGTGGAGCAGATCAAGGTGTCGCAAAGGTGTTGTAGAGAAACTGACCAGGAGGTTTCTCGCCGCCATGGGCGGCCACATGCCTAGGTCGCCCCTAGCCGGCCGTCCAGCGGGGGACGCTAGGGATTGCAGTCGGGGTAGGAGAGCCAAAAGGCCGTTTGCATTCCCTTCTATGTTGCCCAGGAGGAACACACTGAGGCGGACGTGCATCAGGGAACCGGCGGATGGGGCGGTGGGCATCGTGCTCCCGTTCATACACTATGGTATCATACAGGGCCATGGATCACGTGTGCCACCGGCTACCTCAATGTCGAAGAGACAAAAGCACGCGTCATTAGTGCTCCCCTAAATGGGGAATTGTCCTTGCTTAGCGCTGGTGCTATCCTGGGAACGCACTAGCAGTCCCCTAGTAGAGCGTTTCGTACGTTTATGACCAGTGAAGCCGCGCGTCGACCGTAGGGTCGCGGCGGATAGCACAGTCGTGCCCATTGCTTGGGCCGCTGGCTACCACAGGCCCGTCCGTGACGCTGCTGGCGCCGTGTGCGGCTCAAGGGGGTATCGCGCACGAAC
>JBMDXC010000220.1:0-2090 GCA_048594805.1 Candidatus Entotheonellaceae bacterium
ATACTTCCGTGCCCGCCTCGCCTGGACGATGGCGGCCTTCAATCTCTTGGCCCGGTGGGGCCTGGAAATTGATGACGAGAACATGGTGCGTCTGTCCATTGCCGAGTTCAGTCTTTAAGAGACTAACACCATTAGTTAGTACCGCAGCTGTTGTGGAAACGTATAGGAAAGAACTGTTTCTGGGCACCTCGCCTGCTCCTGCGCAGGCGTGCGCCACCATGAGACACAGCATGCGACGCACAGCAGGCACGGCAACGCTAGAGAGCGTGCGCATTACGCTGATGTTGGCTGGCTTGAACGTCATTGGGTCCTGCCATCTGGCGCACGTCGACGCCGCCCTCATTGCCCACACCGCCGCCGTGCTATGTGCAACCTGTGGTCTGACGTCCTGGTACGCCATGTGGCTGCAAGCGACCGCCAACAGCGCGCTACTGGAAGAGCAGTGTGCCTGTCCAAGGCATTGGTGACTTAACGCCCGTTTTATGGTTACTTACGAGCATGACCATGGAAAGAACCCCGACTCAGTGCAGAATCAGGGTTCGTTGGGAGGGAAGGGACAGCAGACACCAAGCCAGGGAAAGCGGGAGAAGGTTCTGGATGCCAAGGGGTGCTGCGTTCGGCTTCGCCGCGGGGGAAGGTGTCCATACGAGGCGTAGCAACCCATGGCTCGTGCTCAATGCGAGCAGTGTGACAACGCTCGCCATCACCCCCCCACGCCAGTGAAGCCCTGCCCCGGAGAACAGAGGAGTAGACAGGACTTCAGCGGCTCACCTGTGTAGAGCACCACTATCGGTTACAAGTATAAAGGATACAAAAAAATACTTCAAGAGAATGTTTTGTAAGGGTCAATAACGAAAAAAATGTTACTCTTATAGCATGATCTAAGCATATAGTTTCTTTAAAACTATATATAAGGTATCAATAGACTGAGAACAGAGTGAATAATACTTAATAGAATTATAAACATAGTTACCATCTTCCCTCACGGTGCATCATCCCATCGGCGCCTCAAGCAGGACGCGCTCATACGCACGGGCGATGTCGTTGTGTCCGTAAAGGGCCTCCAGGGTCGAAATCCCGCTCAGCCACAGAAAGCAGCCGCCAAGTGTCACCACCCCGATTAAGGTGGCCATACCCAGGTCGATTGCGGGGACAAGTCGATGCAACAGGAAGCCGACCCCGAGTCCAATCGCCATCCAGACCTGTCCTTCCCGAAAACCCAAACCAATTGTCATGCTGGATATTGACGACTCTTGCCTACATCCTTGCTCGGCCCTTTTACACTGCTCCTGATACTCGATCAGCAAGAGGTGCTCGACGATGCCGCCTGTGCTCTCTGCCGTCTTGGCCTTTGTTGCTTCGTTCTTGCAGTCACGTCAGACCATGCATCTCAGGATTCTCGCCTTACAAAATCAAGTGGCTGTCTACAAGCAGACCATCGCTCGTCCGTGGCTCCGGCCGACTGATCGGCTGTTCTGGCATGGCTCTCCCGCCTCTGGCTGGGCTGGCAAGCCGCTCTGGTGTTCGTCCAGCCCCGCACCGTAGGTCGGGAGGCTTCATCATCATTACGAGTGCGTGGCGGCATAGCCATGTGTAATCTGACTGCCTTGATTTGCCTCTATTATGAATATTCGAGAACGACAGGTTTACCACGTTCCGCAAGGTTGACAAGGACAGGTTAGGTGCTCTCTGTCCACCGGGAGCGTTGGATGTCCATAACAGAGCATTATCAAGACCCTGTACCCGCTACGATGCCCTTTTGGCCCAAGCCTGTCAGCATCTTGGGCTTGGTGCTCATCACGACGTTGAGCGCGCGTGCACATCTGTTCCCCCTCCCCTCCCTCCAGCCCCGTCTCCGCCTGAGGCTGGCAGGGACACCGTCCCCTCACGGTTCCGGTGCCAGTCAGTGCCTGGGGGTACCGGGTCCGCAGGCGCTGTACAGGGCGTGACCTTCCCGCCCATCTGCGTAGGATACTGCGGATGGCACACCAGGTCTGGTCACGACGTGCCAGACAATCAACCTTGCGACCTCGTGTCGCAGCGATAAATTGAGCGAACAACCTTATATGGCTGTCTAAACGCCAGGAAGG
>JBMDXC010000221.1:0-4929 GCA_048594805.1 Candidatus Entotheonellaceae bacterium
ACTTCGGCTGGATGGCCTTCTGCCATCACACGTCCGCTGTCGAGCCAGATCACACGGTTGCACAGGTTTGCTAACATAGATAACGAGTGCGAGACAATGAGCAGCGCAGTCCCGTTTTGTTGCATCTGTTGCAGCCGCGCTTCACACTTTTTCTGGAATTCTGCATCACCTACAGCCAGAATCTCATCAATCAGCAGAATATCGGCGTCGACATGGATGGCTATGGCAAAACCTAGCCGCATATACATACCAGATGAGTAGGTCCTGACGGGGCTGTCAATGAAAGCGCCCAGGTCGGCGAAGTCGATAATCGACTCCATTTTGCGTGCGACCTCGGCATCACTAAGGCCCATAATGGCGCCATTGAGCACGATATTTTCTCGTCCGGTCAATTCTGGCAGAAAGCCGGTTCCGAGCTCCAGCAGCGTCGCGAGTTTGCCCCGCACTGTGATGCGTCCATACGTCATTGGGACAATACGTGCCACTACTTTCAATAAAGTGCTCTTGCCGGAACCATTAGCGCCGCAAAAACCGATAGTTTCACCGCGCTGTACCGTGAATGAGACCCTTTGCAAGGCCCAAAAGTCCTCGTAGCTCCAACCATCGCGTTGAAAGAACCGGACAAATGCTTCTTTCAATGAGACGGGTCGCCGCTCCCAGCGCCGATAACGCCGCCATACCCGGTCAAGTCTCAAAACCTCATGTGTGGGTAGATTCACGCTCTTGTATACTCCCTCTGCACATCTATGATCGCGCCGGCACGATACGCCGGCTTGCTTCACTATGTGCTCCGGCTGCCGTGGGACGTTCGCGCCGCTGCAGATACCACGCTATCGTCTTACGGAGTCCGCTCTCGAAGGTCTCACGGGGCGACCAGCTGATTTCACGCTGGATCTTGGCGGCGTCGACAGCATAACGCCAATCGTGCCCGGGGCGATCTGGCACAAAGCGAATCAGGCACGTCAACTGCTGTACCGCTACGCCTGTCAACTCCGCCACGGCTGCGCACACGTGGTGCACAACTTCCAGATTTGGTCCATGGTAGCCTCCGCCGATATTGTAATGCTCCCCTACACGCCCACGGCGTAGTACTGCTGCGATGCCTGTGCAATGATCCTCAACATAGAGCCAGTCGCGGATGTTCGTACCGTTGCCATAGACCGGAATAGGTTGCCTGGCCAAGCAAGCAGAGATAATAGTCGGGAGGAATTTTTCACTGTGCTGGAAGGGGCCATAGTTATTCGAACAGTGGGTCGTCGTGGTGGGCAATCCGTATGTCCGGTAATAGGACCGCACGAGATGATCGGCAGCCGCCTTGCTTGCCGCGTATGGAGAATTTGGGATGTAGGGCCTCATTTCTTCCCAGGGTGGCTCATCGGGCCCTAAGGTCCCGTACACTTCATCCGTGGAGACCTGATGAAAGCGACACATCTGTGCGTCCCAGCCCTGCTCGTGCAGCCAGAAATGGCGCGCGGCCTCCAGCAGGGTAAAAGTGCCGACAACATTTGTCTGGATGAATGCTGCCGGGCCAGCGATGGAGCGATCAACGTGCGATTCGGCAGCACAGTGTATGATGGTATCGATGTTATGCTCATGGAGAAGCCGTGTGACAAGGGCTTGGTCGCAGATGTCACCCTGGACGAAGCAATGGCGGTCCGAACCAGGCAGGTCCGCAAGATTCTCTAAGGAGCCAGCATAGGTAAGCAGGTCGAGCGTGACGACCCTGGCCTGCGGATCAGTGCGTAAGAAGTGACGCACCAGATGACACCCGATAAAGCCAGCACCACCGGTAACCAAGATATGACGAGGGCAATAGGCATTCACTGCGGCCACTCCTGCATGCAGTCGTGCAAACTGTCTCGCCATGGGCGAGGCGTAATACCAAATACCGCATGGATCTTAGAAAAATCAAGCACAGAATAGGCTGGGCGCCGAGCTGGAGTAGGGTAGGCAGTCGTTGGGATAGGCTCAACACGTTCAACTCGCAGTGTCTCAGAAGGGCTGACTTCTGCAAAAATGGCACGTGCAAAATCATACCAGGTTGTCTGGCCGGCTCCACAGAAGTGGTAGGTACCCCAGACACCGTCATCCTGCGCGTACGCGAGACGTTGGCACATCACCGTTAAAGCGCCTGCCAGATCTCTCGTCCAGGTGGGACAGCCGTGTTGGTCATGCACTACCTGCAGCACCTGTCGCTCGCGAGCGAGGCGTAACATGGTTTTGACAAAGTTGGTGCCGTGATGGCCGTACAGCCAGGCAGTGCGCACAATCAGGTGCTTCCGGTGGATGGCCCGTACTGCCTCTTCTCCCTCCCATTTGCTGCGACCGTAAATCCCCAGCGGTGCGGTTGGCTCCTCTTCCCGGTATGGGCGGGACGCAGTCCCAGCAAAAACATAGTCAGTAGAAAGATGGATCAGAGGCATATCAACGGCACGGCATGCCTCAGCCAGACTGGCCACGCCGTCCCGGTTCACGGCAAAGGCTCCTGCAGCATCCGACTCCGCCTTATCCACTGCAGTATAGGCCGCCGTATTGATGCAGATATCAGGTCGGACTTCCTCGCACACAGCGTGGATACCGGACTTCTGCGTTAGGTCCAGCTCTGGCCGGCCACGCCCTACTACGGTAAAGCCTGCCTGCTGCAAGCAGGGGAGGAGTTCCTGGGCTAGCATACTGCGAGGCCCCACTACGAGCACGATCATTGCTCAACTCCAAAACAGGGCAGGTGCTCCTGCGGAATGGTATCCAGCGTCGGATACGAGGCGTCCTTCTCAGAAAGCCGCGGCGTGGTAAGCGGCCAGGCAATGGCTAGGCGGGGGTCGTCCCAGCGCAGGCCATACTCATCGCCGGGTGCGTAGAAGTCAGTACATTTGTAGCAGAAGTCAGCCGAGGTCGAGAGGACACAGAAGCCATGGGCAAAGCCGGCGGGAATATACAGTTGGCGGTGGTTCTCGCCCGATAGAATTTCCCCATACCACTGACCAAAAGTGGGTGAGCCACGACGGATGTCTACCGCGACGTCAAAGACTTCTCCCTGCACGACCCATACGAGGTTGCCCTGGGGATGCGCCAATTGGTAGTGCAGGCCACGCAACGTGCCGTAGGTTGACCGAGAATGATTGTCCTGGACGAAAGGACCAGCCATATGCGCTCGTGTATACCGGTCAGCCTGCCAGGTCTCCATGAAGAAGCCCCGCTGATCAACAAACACACGCGGGTCAACACGGTAGACTCCGGGGAGAGATGTTGCAGAGACTTCCATAGGCTCCATCCTTCCTACCGCACCAGTTGCAGAAGATACTGCCCATAACTCGTCTGACGCAGAGGCTGCGCTAACTGCACTACCTGCGCCGCGTCAATATAACCCATGCGGTATGCAACTTCCTCCACACAGGCAATTTTCAGGCCTTGCCGACTCTCTACTGCTTCAATGAAGTTGGCCGCCTGCAGCAAGGACTCCTGTGTCCCCATATCGAGCCATGCCGTCCCGCGCCCCCAGATGTGCACCTGCAAGGCCTCCAGGGCCAGATATGCCTTGTTGACATCGGTGATCTCAAGTTCCCCACGGGCCGAGGGCCGCACGTGAGCGGCGATATCGAGCACCCGATTGTCATAAAAATACAGCCCCGTTACCGCATAATGCGAGCGGGGCTGCGCGGGCTTTTCCTCCAGACCTACTGCCCGCCCCTGGGCGTCAAGCTCGACGACCCCGTAGCGTTCGGGGTCCTTGACCCAATAACCGAAGATAGTAGCACCCTCAGACCGGCGTGTCACCTGTTGCAGGGTCTGCGACAGCCCCTGGCCGTAAAAGATGTTATCGCCCAGAATCAGTGCCACAGCATCACGTCCCACAAATGTGTGCCCGATGAGAAACGCCTGCGCCAGTCCTGCCGGTTCGGGCTGCTCCGCGTAGGATAATTGGATACCCCACTGGCGGCCATCACCCAACAGTTGGCAAAACAGGGGCAGATGGGTTGGCGTCGAGATCACCAGAATGTCTCGGATGCCCGCCAGCATCAAGGTTGACAGTGGATAATAAATCATTGGCTTATCATAAACTGGGAGCAGCTGCTTGCTGATAACCAGCGTCACTGGATATAAGCGGCTTCCCGACCCTCCGGCGAGGATAATACCCTTCATGTTCCAGCCTCTCGCAGTGCCATAGGTCTCGCTCGTAGCAAAAGTACGCGCACGAATGTCCCAGTATAGTGCGATTGTGCTATCCGATGCTATGGCTTAAAAAGAGATGATCTTATTGCCGAGGTACCTCATAGACACAAACTCCAACTCCACAAACATCATCAATAGTAGAGCTATTCCGAGCGTCAAAAAATATCGGTTCGAAACTAATATGAGCTTTCGTTGAGCAACCATTCGACCTTCTGGAACGGGGCTACTAATAGCAACCCAGGAAGAAGGCGACCTATCTTCAAGAAAGATAGAAAATATACCATTACTAATTGGTATATAAAAATTCTCCCAGGCTTCTTTCGGATCATGATCAGGATGTATTCTATATGTGTGACTTGAAGTATCTCTTACATAAAGACTCATTCCTGGCTGTGCAGGATATCCGGATATAAGAAAGCTATATACTCTTGCAGGAGTCTTATTATCAAAATCTAATCTTATAACTCCTTGTGATATGTTGCCCTGACTATTATATGTACCATATGTTTTCCCCATATGAAGAGTTGGTGTTGTGGGATAATAACCGGTCGTATCCAAAACCATGCCGCTAGCTTCCACGTGTGATGGAGTAAGTGGCTGTGCAAGATTGCCTGGTAAAAATGCCTTAATAATTTTGTTGTCAAGCAGAGTTTTTAAGCGTCCCGCATTTGGGTAAGGAATGTGTAAAGAAGGCTTATTTGCCAAATGTGAAAAATCTCCAGAAGCGAGATATGATTTAACATATTTTTCCTGCTCTCC
>JBMDXC010000222.1:0-47982 GCA_048594805.1 Candidatus Entotheonellaceae bacterium
GCGGCTTTGAGCATAGCACTGTTGCCACTGGCTTCGGGCAACGAGGCCCGGGGATTCTGGGCCAGAACAGTGGCGAGTTCTATAAGGCGCTTGGTGCGTCGCAGGTCACCGAGTTCCGCCTCGGCAAATTCGTGGACGGCCTAGGTGGTGTTATCGGACAGACTGCTCATACGCCATTCCTGTGTTCAGGGGGTCATCTGAGGACGGATACAGGAGTTCACGCCCTTAGCATACCCCCAGACACTCTAAAGCAAAAATTGTGGGTAACTGACAGCCCCGAGGGAGTGGGTATCATGACGGCTCGCAAACCTGTATAGCCTTACTATCCAACAGGAGGAGTCATCATGGCAAGACGTGTAGACGGCAAAGTTGCTTTAGTGACAGGGGGAGACTCAGGGATTGGGCGAGCGACTGCGCTCACCTTTGCGAGAGAAGGTGCGAAACTCGTCATCGCCGATATGAACGCAGAGGGTGGACAACAGACCGTCCACATGATCACAGAAAATGGCGGTGAAGCCACCTTCGTGCAAGTAGATGTGTCTAAGGCTATAGAACTCGAAGCCATGATCAGCAAAGCCGTCGAGACGTACGGGAGATTAGATTGTGCCCATAATAACGCGGGCATCGGCTCACGCCCTCGGGCACCCCTTCACAAGTGCACCGAAGAGACCTGGGACCGTGTCCTCGCCATCAACTTGAAGGGTGTCTGGTTGTGTATGAAGTACGAAATTATCCAGATGCTCAAGCAGGGCAGTGGGACCATTGTCAATACCGCCTCCATTATGGGCTTGGTGGGCTCGTGGAGTGGCACAGCCGCTTATAATGCCAGCAAGCATGGCGTAGTAGGATTGACGAAAACGGCAGCCTTGGAGTACGCGACCGCAGGTATTCGGGTGAACGCGATCTGTCCAGGGTACATTCAGACCCCGTTGATCGAGGAAGCGCTGACGAGTAACCCCGCGTTGGAAGCCCAGATCGTCGCCCGTCATCCTGTGGGAAGGATGGGAAAGCCGGAAGAAATTGCCGAAGCCGTGGTGTGGCTCTGTTCGGATGCTGCCTCTTTTGTGACAGGACATACCATGACTGTGGATGGGGGGTATGTTGCGCAATAGTGTAGACGTCTTATATCCATTTACCCTCGTGTGAGCATTCCGCAGATTAAAGGCGAAAACAGCGTGGTGAGCCACACGACAATGAGCAGTCGCCCTCGGAAGAGGTTATAGTCTGCCAATAACTTCTCCCAGGGTTCATGCATGGCGTAATGGAAGAAGCCAAACTCGAACAGGAGACTAAGGCCAAGCCAGAAGAGCCCGATCTGGACAAGCGTACTGGCTGGTAATGGTCTTTGTGCTCTGACGAAGAGGTACGCAAGCCCAAAGATGGCACCAGACAATACGACAACACTGAGGACGTGTCCGACCTGTTCTCCCACAAGTCGCACGATCAGCAATTCTCGGAGTGCCCCGTTGAGAAAGGCAGCCAGCAGCATGCCCAGCCATACCCCAAAGGCTTTGACCCACAGCATGATGATACCCTTTGGCTCTACCTCGTGTCCTCTTGCGCACCAGTTACTCCATCATGCATGGCAAGAAAGAGCCTTGACATAGTGCTTGGTAAGACCTCGAAAGCCCATAGGTGAGAGCGGCTATGCTTGTGCACCCATCACAAGCATAAACGCACTGTCCTGCTGTGCCTCGACCCGATGGGGCAGGTGTGCCGCGAAGACCGCCCCAGTGCCCGGGGCAAGCGTGAGACGGGTTGTCCCCTGTGCTGATGCGAGGACAATCTCGCCAAATAACGGTAGCAGCGTAACAGGAGCGGGTGCATGATGCTCTTCGAGCACAGCTCCGGCTTGCAGCACCGTCAGCACGACAGTCAAATCCTTATGATGGATCAAGGTCAGGGCATTACGTCCTGATGTCTGAAAGGTGTCCTCGGTCATCAACTGCTGTGCCATCGCCTGGAGTGGAAAAGACGTCAGGGTGGAGGGGGTCAGCTCCACGGGGCGAAAGGGCCGTGCAAAGGCTTCAGACATGGGAGATTCCTTTCCCCATTCATCTGGGATGAAACGTGCGATTGGTTGTTACTCTGTATAACTCTACCATACATGGGGAATCAGCTTAGAGGGTATCCGCTGGGTGTACTCACCCGCATGGCTCTGCCTTGACACGCAGAGGCCAACGCATGACAATGAAGCACCACATGGACTGGTCGTCGTCTACGGGATACGTCCCAGTCAACAGGCAGCAGCAACACTTGGAGCAGCATAGACTATGGCAAGCGCGTTGGATGGCGTTACGGTACTGGACCTCACCGAGGGTCCGGCTGGAGCTCTGACCACTATGTTTCTCTGCGACTACGGGGCACGTGTCATCCGGATTGTCGACAGCAGCGATACCACGCCGCGGCGCGGCGGTTATCTGGTTTGGGACAGGGGCAAGGAGTGCGTCCGGTTGGACCTGTCGCGGATCGTATCACCAGCACAGCGTCGCTCTGCGGGTGCTATCGATACCCTAACGGCGTCGGATGATCCTACGCTTGCCTATGAACGCTTGCTGTGCGCTGCCGATGTGCTGGTTGAAAACTTCGCCCCCTCCTCTCGTTACCAGGAGATCGTATCCTTCGACTGGCTGTCTGCCCTTAATCCGCGTTTGATCCATTGCTCCATCACCGCCTATGGCAAGGATGGTCCCCTGACAGACGCCCCACCTATCGATGATCTGGTCATGGCGCGCATGGGTATCCTGGGGAGCCAGCCGGGTTTTCGTCCGCCGCCCGTGCACGTTGTGCACCCCCTCCCCAGCGTAGGGGCGGCAATGCTAGCGGCCCAGGGCATCGCAGCCTCCCTCCTGGCCCGCGAAAAGACCGGCTTGGGCCGCATGGTGGATACGTCCTTGATGGCCGGCGCACTGGTATATCACCCCAAGGTGACAGGCGATAAACTGTTGCCCAATGTCTTTCAGACCCATCCCTCTGGGAGCGCGCCCTTCTACAGCGTGTACGAGTGCGCCGATGGCAACTGGGTGCAGCTTGGGTGTGTGCACGTGGGTTTTATCACCACAGCGGCCACAGTCATGGGCATCAAGGATGTGATGAACGAATCGCGATTCAACCACGGGCGTCCACCCCAGGATAGTGACGCAGACAGGGAACTCCGTGCGATTGTGGCACAGGTTATCCGTACGAAGCCCTATGCTGAGTGGGCCAGCATCTTCGATGAGGCCGATGTCCCCTTCGCCCAGGCGCGTCTAACCGAGGAAAGCCTGGACGACCCCCAAGTGGCGGCCAATGGCATGGTCATCGAGCTGCAGGACCCCGAGGTGGGCCCTCTCGTCGAGATGGGAGTGCCTATCGAACTCTCGGCAACGCCTGGCAAAGTACAAGGCCCGCGCGTTCTGCCAGACACACAGCCAGGCCGTGTGCCTGCAGATCTTCCAGACATTACACCAGTGTCTCTCCGCCAGCCTGCGCAAGAGGGACTATTCGATCCACCTCTCAAGGGTATTCGTGTCCTGGAAATTACTAACCTGATTGCCGGGCCTACCGCTGGCAGGTTGCTTGCTGACCTGGGTGCTGACGTCATCAAGTTCGAGCCGCTCGATGGCGACATGTCACGTCCCATTGGTCGTACGTACTTTTTCAACCTGAACGCGCACAAGCGGTCCATGTCGGTCAACACACGCACGCCCGAGGGCAAGGAAGTCGTCCAGAAGGTGGCCGCCACGGCGGATGTCCTCCTGGCCAATATGCGTCCCGGGGCAACTGAGCGCATGGGCATTGGGCCAGAGATCCTGAAGACACTTAATCCCCGCATCATTGAAACCCACGTGACCGGCTATGGCTGGCGTGGTCCCTATGCACACCGGCCCGGGATCGATCCCCTAGCCCAGGCCCTCATGGGCTTACAACGCGCCCAGGGAGGCTCAGGGAATCCGCCGGTGTTTCCGGCGCAACTGGCACCGACCGATTTTACGACCGGGGCTATGGGAGCCTTGGGGACTATTCTGGCGTTGTTCGTCAGAGAGCGTACGGGCGTGGTACAGCGCGTCGATTCCAACTTGCTCAATGGCGGCATTGTGCTCAGCTCGGAGTGGTTCACCAGGTACACTGGCAAACCGACGCGGCGTCTGGCGGATAAGGGGCAGTATGGCCTCGATGCCTTCCACCGGCTCTACCAAGCGCATGACGGCTGGCTCTATGTCGCAGCGGAAACACCAGCAGAGCGTCTCGCTCTCTGCCGGGATCTCGACTGTGAGGACGTAGGTCGTGACAGCGCTGCACCACTTGTAAACTGCCACCCAGCCGAGGCACCGCTAGCGCAGGCCCTCGCGCAGCGCTTTGCTGGCCTGACGCTGGCAGAGAGTCTGGCGCGCTTGCAGCAGGCCGGCGTCCCGTGTGCACCGGCAGTGGCAGGACACAGCGAGATCTTCCTTAATGACCCGCAGGCTGTCGCCAATGATATGGTTGACGTACACCAGCATCCTGTGATAGGACGGCTGCGGCTGGCGCGGCACTATATACGCTTTGGGCATACCCAAGTCGTGCCAGGTCGGCCGACCCCGCTGCTGGGTGAGCACACGCGAGAGATACTTCAGGAAGTGGGCTTTACCGAGCAGAGTATCGCTGCACTCTATACGAAAGGCGTAGTGAGGACAGAGGAACCGCTAGGAGTGTAAGTCCTGCTCGCTGACAGTTCCACAGGAGGGCGAGCTGGCCTGGGTCTGCAGGCCAGCAGACCACGATCGGCCTATCCTGGTATCGCTGACTTCATACCGCTCGACGTCGTTAACCCATGGAGACCTGGTGCCAATATAGACTGCGACGCTTTCATCGCCGACTCTCCTCGTACGACCTGGACGTCCCGCTAGCGCACAATCTCTGTCCCTACCCCCCGAGCCGTAAACAGCTCCAGTAATACCGCATGTGGCACACGCCCATCGATGATGTGGGTCTTCGCAACGCCATGGGTCAGAGCGTGTAGACACGCATCCACTTTCGGCAACATACCGCCGTCGATCACGCTGTCTTGTTTGAGTGTGCGAATCTCGTCAGGGTTGAGCGTGGGCAGGAGTTTCTTGTCTCGGTCCAGAATCCCTGCCACATCGGTGAGAAACAACAGTTTCTCAGCTTTGAGAGCCGCGGCAATATCGCCAGCAACCGTATCAGCGTTGATGTTATAGCTTTCGCCCTGCTCACCAACGCCGGTAGGAGCAATGACGGGAATAAAACCCTGGCTCCCAAGCACATCAATAATAGCCGTATTAAACCTTTTCACTTCCCCTACCTGGCCAATATCGACCAGTTCCGGCGGACCACCGGGCGTAAGCGGCCGATACAGCTGCTTTTTGGTCGCCACGATCAGGTTGGCATCTTTACCGCTCAACCCCACTGCCTGACCACCGTGCAGATTGATCAGCGCCACAATTTCCTTGTTCAGTTTTCCACCCAGGACCATTTCGACGATGTCCATGGTCTCGGCGTCTGTAACCCGCAAGCCAGCCACGAATTGCGCTTGAATGCCCATGCGCTTCATGGTCGCATCGATCTGGGGCCCACCGCCGTGGACGATGACGGGACGCACCCCAACACATTTGAGCAGGACCATGTCACGGGCAAAAGAATGGCGCAGGGCTTCGTCGGTCATGGCATGGCCACCGTATTTGACCACGACCGTTTTATTGGCAAATTGCTGGAGATAGGGCAGGGCTTCAATCAGCGTATGGGCCTGTTGCACATGCTCCGTCATGTCCATCGCGTCTCGTTCCCCCATAGTAGCACGGCCATACGCCGGTCAGAGCCGGGAAGCAGTGGCTAGAGAATGTAGTGACTAAGATCCTCGCTCTTGACGACCTCTTCCAGGCGTTCCGTGACATACTGCCGGTCGATTGATACACACTTGTCGGACCTGTCTGGCGCCGTAAAAGAGAGGTCATCGAGAAGACGTTCCAAAATGGTATATAACCGCCTGGCACCGATATTTTCCGTCTGCTGGTTCACGCGTTCCGCGATGTCGGCCAGTTCGTCAATGGCGTCGTCCGTGAACTCGAGCGTAATCCCTTCAGTGGCCAGGAGCGCTTTATACTGCTTGATCAGAGCATTTTGGGGCTCGCGCAGAATGCGCACAAAGTCGTCTCGCCCCAGGGCTTGGAGTTCAACGCGAATGGGAAAGCGCCCTTGCATCTCAGGTATCAAATCTGATGGTTTCGCCACATGAAATGCCCCGGCAGCGATGAACAGAATGTGATCCGTTTTCACCATGCCGTACTTCGTATTGACAGTACTGCCCTCCACGATCGGTAACAGGTCACGCTGCACACCTTCGCGCGACACATCAGGCCCGGCGCTGCGTTCACGGCCGGCAATTTTGTCCAGTTCGTCCAGAAAAATGATGCCGGCCTGTTCCACACGTTGAATGGCCTCTTTAATCACATTGTCCATGTCGATGAGTTTCTGGGCCTCTTCCTGGAGCAAGAGCTGCAGCGCCTCGGGGACTTTGGCGTTGCGGCGCTTTTTGCGCTGTGGAAAGAGATTGCCCAGCATGTCCTTGACATGGATACCTACATCTTCAATGCCAGAGCCCGACACCACCTCGATCATGGGAAAGGCATTATCCTGGACTTCCATCTCGACAAAACGCTCGTCCAGTTTCCCGTCGTGCAAATACTGGCGAAATTTCTCGCGCGTTTTTTGATACTGCTGCTGGCCGAGATCATCCAGCAGCACTTGACCCTCAGCTCTAGGGCTGAGGGGAGGATGCGGCAGCAGCAGGTCTAACACGCGCTCCTCGGCGACCTCGGCGGCACGTGCTCTGACGCGCTCCATCTCTTCTTGTTGCACCATGTTTTTGCCGAGCTCCACGAGATCGCGGATCATCGACTCGACATCACGTCCAACATAGCCGACTTCGGTGAATTTTGAGGCTTCGACCTTGAGAAACGGGGAGCGCGCCAGGGTTGCCAGGCGGCGCGCAATCTCGGTTTTGCCCACGCCTGTGGGACCGATCATAATGATGTTCTTCGGGGCCACTTCGTCGCGCAGCTCCGGCGCCAGTTGTTGCCGGCGCCAGCGATTGCGCAGGGCAATGGCCACGGCTCGTTTGGCATTATCCTGCCCAACGATATATTTATCGAGTTCCTGGACAATCTCGCGCGGAGTTAACGCATCCATACCGCGTCCTGACTGACTAGAGGTTAGAGTTCTTCGAGGTTAATATGACTATTGGTGTAGATACAGATATCTGCCGTGATGCGCATCGCCGCCTCAACGATCTCACGAGCGCTTAGCGCTGTGTGCTGCTGCAAGGCACGTGCTGCGGCCAGCGCATACGGACCACCAGAGCCAATACCAATAATGCCATCATCTGGTTCAATAATATCGCCTGTGCCCGAGAGAATCAACGCGGTGTCCCGATCCGCCACGGCGAGCAGGGCTTCCAGACGCCGCAACACGCGGTCAGCCCGCCAGTCCTTGGCGAGCTCGACAGCGGCTCGCATCAGGCCGCCACGGTACTCTTCGAGCTTCGCCTCGAAGCGTGCAAACAGCGTAAACGCGTCAGCCGCGGCCCCGGCAAAGCCCGTCAGGATCTGATCATGATAGACTTTCCGTACCTTACGGGCATGATGTTTCACAACGGTATTGTTCATACTCACCTGGCCGTCTCCGGCCATGGCGACGCGTCCGTCTTTGCGAACGCATAAAATAGTCGTACTGCGTATCATGGAGTTCCTTCTGGACGTCGCGCACGTGGATGCGCCTTGTCGTAGACTTCCAGCATGCGATCCGTACTCACATGCGTATATTTCTGCGTCGTCGAAAGCTGCTGATGGCCTAGCAGTTCCTGAATGGCCCGCAAGTCGGCGCCGTTATCCAGCAAGTGTGTGGCAAACGCATGCCGTAGCGTATGTGGACTCGTCCGCCTTGGGAGTCCGGTTCGCTGGCAATGTTTTTTGATCAGCAACTGCACACCACGCGTACTGAGACGACCACCACGGTGGTTCAAGAAAAGGGCTTCTATTGCCTGTCCGTGCTGCAATGATGGGCGCACTTCGAGATAGGCCCGGAGCGCCGGGGTGGCTTTCTTTGCGCCAAAGAAGACCTGACGCTCGCGCTGGCCTTTCCCCTGGACACGCAGGGTACCTGCATGCAAGTCAATGTCCTGCATGTCTAGCGCCACCAGTTCACTGACTCGGATTCCAGAGGAGTATAACAATTCCAGGATGGCCTGATCGCGCAGCGACAACGGCGTCGGAGGTGTCACCGTCGTATCGAGCAGCGCAAAAACATGGTCGATGGATAGTACATTTGGCATCTGTCGACGCATTTTTGGCGACTGCACGCACTTGGCCACATTGTGACGCACATGACCCTGCTGCTGTAGAAAATGCAAAAAACTCCGAAGGCTGGCAAGCTTGCGTGCCAATGTCGTGTAACCTACACCTTGCTGGTATAACGTGCTCAGAAAGTCACGTATCAGCGACGCATCGATCTGGGCTGGCGTGAGGGGGGCGATTTGCCCTAGGCGGGTGCTGGCAAAATGTACAAACTGGTGTAGATCGCTCAAGTAATTCCGCAGCGTGTGAGGCGAGACCCGTCGTTCGATGTCCAGATATCTCTGGAAGGCGGCAAGATAGGTGTCCATTAGACATGCACCGAGCTATGCCATGCTTGCAGGTCCGCCAGCGCCCGGGCAATCATGGCCGCACGCCGTGCCTTTTTCGGGTGCGTGGGCTTCTCCAGAGGGGGCAGTAAACCAAAGTGGATATTCATTGGTTGAAATGTGTCAGGGTTTGCCGCCGAGATATAGCGCACTAAGGCGCCGTGCGCCGTTGTCGGTGGCGGCACCAGGAGCGGCCTGCCACAGTGCAACGCGACAGCATTCAGACCCGCTAAAAGTCCTGTCGCTGCCGATTCGACATAGCCCTCGACCCCAGTGATTTGCCCGGCAAACAGCAGCGTCGGCTCGTGCCTGGCTTGTAAGGTCGGTAGCAGGAGTCGCGGTGCATTCAGGAAGGTATTGCGGTGCACCGCCCCTAAACGCAGGAACTCTGCCTGTTCCAGGCCAGGGATCATGCGGAAGACCCGACGCTGCTCAGCGTACGTGAGGCGCGTTTGAAAGCCCACCATGTTGTACGCACTCCGCATCGTGTCCTCGAGACGGAGCTGCACCACAGCATGCAAGGCCGGCATCTTCGCGCGTCGCAAACCGACAGGTTTGAGCGGACCGAACGCCAGCGTCTCGGGACCACGACGGGCCATTTCTTCAATAGGCAAACAGCCCTCAAAAAAGATTTCCTGTTCGAACGCGTGCAGTTTCACGCACTCAGCAGCTACCAGGGCTGTACAAAATTGCTCATAGGTGGCGCGGTCGAGCGGACAGTTCAGATAATCATCGCCATCACCTACATTGTAGCGGGAAGCCATAAACGTTTTGCTCTGGTCAATCGAGTCAGCCGCCACGATGGGTGACAGAGCATCGTAGAAATACAGATACTGACTCCCGAGCCGTCTCTGTATATGCGCCGTCAAAGCCGGGGAGGTCAGTGGACCCGTCGCGACAATGGTAATCTGGGCCACCGGTAGCTCCATGACTTCCTCGCGGACGAGCGTGATGTTGGGATGATTGTGTATCGTCGTGGTGAGATACTGGGCAAATTGTGTGCGATTAACGGCTAGAGCCGCGCCGGCTGGCACGCGACTGGCATCAGCAGCCTGCAGGATGAGAGAGCCGAGGTGGCGGAGTTCCGCTTTGAGCAACCCATGCCCTGAAGTAAGGGTATCCGCTTTGAGTGAGTTACTACAGACCAGCTCCCCCAGCAGGTCGGTCTGATGCGCCTGCGTCTGGCGTTGCGGGCGCATCTCATAGAGCTGCACGGGGAGGCCACGCGCGGCAATCTGATAGGCGGCTTCTGTCCCTGCCAGGCCACCGCCAATGACAACAATAGGACACGTGCTCATCGTCCAACGGCATCCAGCTCGACCGCGTCAGCCGTAAGCACGGGAGCGCCTTCGGCAGATATTCCGGCGTACCCATTGCCGCTCTCAAGCGCTGCCGCGGCCGCTACTGCTTCCTGGTATTTACACGTCGGGCACTGCCGGATAGTACCCTGCTTCTTCGTCTGTTTCTCCAGCATATACGCTGCAGCACACTGTGGACAGGCCTGCGGTACCGGACGCTGCCAGAGCGAAAATGTGCAGCGGGGATAGTTCGTACAGCCGTAGAAGGTTTTCCCCCGTCGTGAGCGACGCTGCACAATAGTGCCACCACACGACGCCTCCGGACAGTCCATAATGCTGGTGACCACCGGCTTCGTCGCTTTACATTGAGGATAGCCTGTGCAGGCGAGGAATTCGCCATAACGGCTACGCTTCAACGCCATGGGCCTCCCACACTGCTCGCAGGTGATCTCCGGGCTTGGCACTGTAGTGGACTGGGTTGACGCCTCAGTGGACAGCTCGCGCGTATTTTTGCACTCAGGGTACCCGGAACAGGCCATGAACCGGCCAAAACGTCCTCGGCGGATGACCATGGGACGCTGGCATTTTTCACAGACCTCGTTCGTCTCCTCGACCTCCTTCCGGACGTCGCGCATCTGACGCGTCGCTTGCTGCAACTCCACCACAAACGGCTCATAAAAGGCATGCAGCGTCGCTACCCAGTCGCACTTGCCCTCCTCGATTTGATCGAGTTTGTCTTCCAGCTGCGCGGTAAATTGCACATTGAGCAGATCTGGAAAACTTTCGACCAGCAGACCATTCACCGTTGTGCCCAGTTCCGTGGGAATGAACCGGCGTTCCTTGTCCTCAACATAATGCCGTTCACGTAGCGTCCCCAGAATCGAGGCATACGTACTCGGACGGCCAATCCCCAGCTTTTCGAGTTCGCTCACCAGAGACGCTTCGGTGTAACGCGGCGGTGGTTGCGTAAAGTGCTGATTTGGCTCCAGCGCGGTAACCTGCACCTCCTGCCCAACGACCAGAGGCGGCAGCAGACGATTTTGAGCCCCGGCGTCCGTATCCGGTTTCACCGTCTCCGCCAGTGATTCCTCGTATAGCGCAGTAAACCCTGGAAAACGCATCACTGCCCCTGTCGCTCGGAAGCTATACTGCTTGGCGGTGACATCCACGGTCGTATGGTCAAGGACGGCCGAGCTCATCTGGCTGGCCACGAGACGATTCCAAATAAGCGTGTAGAGGGCATGCTGTTCAGCACTCAAGTAACTCTTCACACGGTCAGGCGTGCGCAATACCGAGGTGGGCCGGATGGCTTCATGGGCCTCCTGCGCCGCCTTCTGACTCTTATACCGGCGCGGCTGCGGGGGCACGTAGTCCTTGCCATAGCGCTCGTGAATGTATTGACGCGCTTCCTGCACTGCTTCATCCGCTAGCCGGGTGGAATCGGTGCGCATGTAGGTAATGAGTCCCACTTCCCCTTCATCACCGAGCGCCAGTCCCTCATAGAGCTGCTGCGCCACCCGCATGGTGCGTTGGGTTGAGAAACGCAGTTTGCGCACGGCTTCTTGCTGTAAAGTGCTAGTCGTGAACGGTGGTGCCGGATTACGTCGGCGGGTCGTTTTTTTGACCTCAGCCACCGTATAGCGTGCCGCTTGGAGATCTGCGACAATGTGGTGCGCTTCCTCCGCCGTGGTGATGTCGGCTTTCTTCCCGCTGATGGTATGCAAGCGCGCTTGAAACGGCGGAGGGTTGGCCACCGCCATGGCAGCGTCAATGGTCCAGTACTCCTGAGACTGAAACGCTTGAATTTCCTGTTCACGTTCACAAATGATCCGCAGAGCGACGGATTGCACGCGTCCGGCACTCAGACCACGTTGGACCTTCTGCCACAACAGCGGGCTAATCTTGTAGCCTACCAGGCGATCGAGCAGGCGACGTGCCTGCTGTGCCGATACCTTGTGCTCGTCAATGCGACCGGGCTGCTGCAACGCTTCCGTAATGCCTTTTTTGGTAATTTCGTGCAGCAGAATACGGTAAATATGATCTGGCGCAGTGCCGTGCAGTTCGCTCGCGATATGCCAGGCAATCGCCTCTCCTTCCCGATCTGGATCAGGCGCCAGGTAGACTCGTTCGACCTTCTCGGCTTCTGCACGCAGTTCTTGCAGGAGCTTTCTTTTGCCCTTGATCGGTACGTACTCAGGCGCAAAATCATGGGCTATATCAATCCCGAGACGGTGTTCCGGCAGATCTTTGACGTGCCCAACGGATGCCTTCACTGTAAAGCCAGTGCCGAGGTATTTTTTGATCGTTTTGGCTTTCGCCGGGGATTCAACAATGATCAACGACTTCGCCATGGCGCTGTCACCGTTCCTTATCTCTGAAGATGCAGCTCTACTGTCTCAACAACGCACAAAGAGTTTGCCAGGGAACTGGCGGACCAACCCACGCAGCTCTAGTGTGAGTAATATACTGGCCACCGCTTGGGCTGGCAACTGGCTGGCATGAATAATGGCCTCGATGTGGGTCTCCTCGGGCGGCACCGACCCCAGGACCCGTGCCTCGTCAGGCGTAAGATCCGTGGGCATCTGCGGTGTGTCCAGCGGTCTCGGTGCCGTGCCGCGCTGGCGGACGGCGAGGCGCACTGCTTCAGGGAATTCTTCCAGAATATCGTCGAGTCCTTCAACCAGTTTAGCGCCACGCTTAATTAAATTGTTCGTGCCTCGGCTACTAGGTGCGTCAATGCGCCCCGGCACCGCAAAGACCTCACGCCCTTGCTCCAGAGCGTGACGGGCCGTGTGCAGCGAGCCACTCTGGTCAGAGGCTTCGATCACGAGAGTGCCGAGCGTCAGGCCACTAATAATCCGATTACGGCGCGGGAAATTCCAGCGGTCAGGTTTCGTATCAAAGGGGAACTCCGAGACCACCGCCCCCTGTACTCGGATCGCCTCGTATAAGCGGCGATGTTCCGGAGGATAGACCACATTGATGCCACTGCCAAGCACGGCGATCGTCCGTCCACCAGCCTGCAGGGCCCCCTGGTGGGCCAGGCTATCAACACCACGCGCCAGGCCGCTGACGACCGTGAAACCATACTGGGCCAGATCTGCACTCAGACGCTGGGCCGCCAGTTGGCCATACGGGCTCGGCTTCCGTGACCCGACCACTGCCACCGCGAGACTGTCCTCGTGCTGGAGCGTTCCCCAGATATAGAGCACCGGAGGTGGCTCAGGAATCCAGCGTAACGCCTCAGGATAGTCGGCCTCTCCCAGAGTCGTAACGTGCACGTCTGTGCCCTGCAGACGTGCCATCTCGCGGGCAAAAGCCCGCCCCTGCTGCACTACCCCGAGCTTCTCCGTGAGCCCAGGGAAGGCAGCCTCCAGGAGGGGTACACCGTCTTCCTGCAGACGTTGCACAGCGCCTGGAGCGGCTACATACTGCGCCAATTGGGTACGCAGGGCTGGCCACGTCACACAGGCTATGTTCAGAGCCAGCCATGGGAGTTTGGTGATGAACTCCTCGGGGGCTTGCATGGCGCGCGCTACCACCAGGCTCTCTCCCTCTCATCTTAGCGGCTGTCTCTGAGATTCCAGGCACCGCGTTGCTTGGCCCGTTGGATAGCCGCCGCCGCCTCTTCCGGAGCATAGTTCCGAGGAATCACCAAGATTTGCCTGGGGAAAATGCGGTCAGGATCGCGAATCTGCTGGCTATTGGCCTTATAGATAAGCGGCCACATAAAAGGATTGTGGTAGATCTGCTCACGCCCTGAAATACCCCACAGCGTATCCCCACCCTGCACCGCATAACGTTCCGGCTGCACGGTCGGCACACGGCTGGCGGTCACCACGCCGGTGCGCTGCAACAGTTCTTCGGCTCGTAAGCAGTCAGCCAGGGCGTTGTCCAGACGATTGGCGGCACGCTCAGCCTCGCCAGCGTCCAGAAGCGCATGCGCTTGCTCCACAGCGAGTTCAGCACTGGCCAGAGCACCCCGGGCATCCGCCATGTCTGCTGCTTTGGCACCGGCAGCTTCTGCCGTCTGCAGCGTCTGCCGTGCCCTCACTGTGCAGGGAGTCACCTGTGTCAGGCGGGCCTGAGCCCGCACTTGGAAGTCTGTCTCCTCAGGACGACCCTCAGGCTGGCGGGCCAGCGCTGTACGTAGAGGAGCAATTGGTGCACCGACGTTCACCTCACGTGTACTACGCCGGATCTGGGCTGTCGACGTCCGCTCATAAACCCGTACCACGGCGAGTTCACCGATCACTTCATGTGGCACACGAATGGGACGCCCGGTAAACGGATGGACACTGGTATGACCGCTCTGGAACACCGCATAGCGATCACCTGCTTCGACGCCTTGGAGCTGTCCCTGATCGAGGATGACGGTATCACCGGCACTCACCGAGACCCGGTCTTCTTGCGTTGCAATAATCAAGCCTATAATGTCTTTCTCAGTGAGGCTGGAAGCCGTTTGGGCTCCACCAATGTGCGGCAACACAGTCACGCTCAGCACTGTAAGCAGCACCGCCAGAAGCTTCGAGCACAGATAGCACCTACATTGCATGGACACGACCTCCTGCGGTAGGGCATCACAGTCCCATCCCGCGCCTGATGGTAGTCTGACCAGCCGGAGGACTGCCCAGCCGTCAGGTGTCGTCAGCTGGAGTACCAGGCTATGGCACCCAGCTTCTTCCAGTCTTACAGCGAGAGCACTTCGAAGTGCCCGTGCGGCATGTCGTTATCCCCCTGGATCGCCAGGGTAATGTTCCAGGTGTGCTCCAACGCTGCCACATGGGCTCTTTCCTCATTGTACAACATGGACGCCACCGTGGGGTGCACATTGAGCATCACTTTTTTTGTGTAGGGGGTCACACGCATAACCCGCTGGATCTCCCGCAGCACCTTGGAACACACTGCCGCTGCGGATTCCATACGTCCGGTACCGTTGCAGTAGGCACAGGGTTCACAGAGCACCTGGTCGAGACTGGCCCGCACGCGTTTGCGCGTCATTTCGACGAGACCGAACTCCGATATTTGCAGAATTTTGGTGCGTGCCCGATCATGCCGCAGCGCCTCTTCCAGCGCTTGGAAGACGAGCTGTTTATGCTCGTCCGTATCCATATCGATAAAATCAATGATGACCAAGCCACCGATATTTCGCAAGCGGAGTTGACGCACAATCTCGTGCACGGCCTCGAGATTCGTGGTGAGTATCGTCGCCGCTGGATCGCTCTTGCCGACGAACCGTCCGGTATTGACATCGATGGCAACGAGCGCTTCGGTGTGATCAATGATGATATAGCCGCCCGATTTCAGCCAGACTTTGCGTTGCAAGGCGCGTTCGATTTCTTTTTCAATGCCAAACGCCTCGAACAGCGGCACTGTCTCCTGATAGAGGGCGAGGTTTGCCGCCAGATGGGGTAAGTCCGCAGCCTGGAGGAAGGTCTGAGCGCGTTCGTATGCTTTGACGTCATCAATGATCACTCGCTCTACCTCAGGGGTCAAAAAATCACGCAGTGTCCGCAGGATGAGGTCAACTTCTTGGTGCACCAGACAAGGAGCGCTCACCTGACCTGCGGTGTGTTGCACGTGCTGCCAGAGCGCCGTGAGAAAGTGCAGATCCGCCTGCAATTCCTGCGTCGAGACCCCGGCGCTGAGCGTGCGCATAATGCAGCCCATCCCCTCTGGAAGGAGGGCTTGGATGCAGGCGCGCAACCGTTCCTTTTCCGCCTCATCAGGGATCCGGCGTGAGACGCCAATGTGCTCGACCCCAGGCATGAGGACGAGGTAACGCCCGGCCAGTGATAGATAGGTAGTCAGGCGACAGCCTTTGGTCCCCAGCGGTTCTTTTGCCACTTGTACCAGGATCTCCTGGCCTGCCTCAAGGAGTTCTTCAATGGCGTAAGCCGGCTCGGCAGGCAAGGCGGGTTGGGGTACTGCCCCATCACGGCTCGTGTCTAAGTCGAGTTGGGCCGTCTCATGGCCCCATGGTGGCATATGCGGGTCGACAAGAATGTCAGAGGCATGCAGAAAGCCGGCTTTTGGGAGGCCGATGTCCACGAAAGCGGCTTGCATCCCAGGCAAAATTTTCGCCACACGTCCGCGATAGATGTTACCAACAAGACCGTGGTTCGTATGGCGCTCGATGAACAGTTCAGCCACAGTTCGCTGTTCAAGCAGCGCGATACGCGTCTCACGTGGGGTGGCATTCACAACAATGTCGCTCAATATCTAGCTCCTCAAGCAGAATAGAGGCATTATAATGAGCCTTCAAGACGTTGACAAGCGAGGTTTAGGACGGAAACATTCCAGACTTAAAGCGTCGCATGCGCACATTCATTAACAGCCCTAGGCACAGAAACGTCATGACCAGTGATGAGCCGCCATAGCTCATCAACGGCAGCGGCAGACCAATAATGGGCACCAAGCCGATGGTCATGCCGATATTCAAAAAAATTTGTGCAGCCAGCATGGTCACCACCCCTGTGGCTACGAGTGCCCCCAGGCGATCGCGCGACCTATAGGCAATGAGAAAACCATGCACGAGCAGACAGCCAAAGAGACCCAGCAGTAAGATAACCCCGACAAAACCAACTTCTTCTGCCAACACGGCAAAAATAAAATCCGTATGACGCTCGGGCAGAAAACTGAGGCGGCTCTGGGTGCCAGCCAGCAAGCCTTTCCCCCACAACCCTCCTGAGCCAATGGCGATCTTGGACTGCCAGCTATGATAGCCTGCGCCCAACAAGTCAGGCTGCGGGTTCAACAGCGTTAAAAGCCGTTCGCGCTGATAGTCTTTGAGCACCATGGTCCACGCCAGCGGTAAAACACCAACGCCGAGCAGGAGCAGAGTAATCAGGGTGGTCCGGTGTAGGCCGATCATGAGAGCCATGACGCCCAGAAGGACCACCAAGACCATAGCCGTGCTCAGGTTTGGTTGTTTGACAATCAACACAAATGGCAGGCCCACCAGGAGCACGGGGAAGAGGAGATTGCGGAAGCTCAGCGAGGCCGTGCCGGCCGGCGTATGCTCGGTAAAATAGCGGGCTAGCACCAGGATGAGCACAGGTTTCGCCAGCTCAGAAGTTTGCATGTGCCAGGGCCCAATTACCAGCCAGCGTTGCGAACCATTCACGACTCGACCGAACAGGAGCACAATAACGAGGCTCACAAGCAGGATCCCGTACAACACATAGGCATGCCGGCAGAGCGTCTGGTAATGCATACAGAGCACGGCACACATACTGACCAGGCCAATGATGGCCCACACCATTTGTTTCAAATGCATGCCACTGGGGCCTTCAAGACGCTCAGACGTGGCACTGTAGAGCAAGACTATACTCAAGGAGACGATGGCGAGGGATAAGGCCAGTGTACCCCAATCAAAGTCCATTGCCAGCCGTCGATCAAAGGCCACACGCCACCTCCTAGGGGACACTCACCGTGTGAGCTTGGTAGTCTTGAGAGGCAGAGCCGCTACAGGATAGCTCTGCCGCAAATAGGCTTCAATAAGCGTCTTGGCATAGCTGGCAAATTGGCTACCCCCTTTGCCAGCGTGCTCAATCATCACAACCACGGCAATACGTGGCGCCTCAAACGGCGCGTAGGCGACGAACCAGGCATGATGGCGGTACTGTTCCGGCAGATATTGCTGACGGCCTGGTGACGCGTCATGGTCTGGGAGCTGCACGACCTGGGCAGTGCCGGTTTTGCCCGCGATGGCAATCTGCTCATGGCGTGCTAGTTTCCCAGTGCCTCTCGGGTCGTTCACGACGCTCCAAAGTCCTTGCTGTATGGCAGCGACATACTGCGGAGGCACCCGGAGTTGGTGCAGCACCGTGGGAGCCGCATCCATCGGTGTAGGGGCATGCAGCATTTCTTGGCGCAACACAATAGAGGGTGTGTACAGGGTGCCCCCATTGGCCAGGGTCGCTATCATATTCGCCACCTGTAAGGGGGTGGTCATCGTATACCCCTGGCCAATGGCCACCGAGAGAGTTTCTCCAGCATACCAGGGTTGGCCACGGACCCGGCGTTTCCACTGGCTGGATGGCACCAGGCCACTCTTCTCGAAGCCACCCGCGAAACCCGTCGGCTGTCCAAGGCCAAATGCCTGCGCATAGTGGGCAATACGGTCCACACCCAGGAGTTGTCCAACATGATAAAAATAGACATCGCACGACTGGGTTAAGGCCTGGCGTAGCTGCACGCAGCCATGGCCGGACGGTCTCCAGTCACGGAAGGTATGTTCCCCATAAACATAATGGCCAGGGCAGCACACGGTGGTATGCGGTGTGATCACCCCATCCGCGAGTGCGGCCAGGGCCGTGACAATCTTGAACACAGAGCCAGGCGGATACTGGCCTTGCGTAGCCCGGTTATGCAACGGAAAATGCGGGTCAGTGCTCAAGGCGCGCCACGTGGCGGGAGAAGGACGGGGCACGAAGGTGTTCGGATCAAAGGCCGGCTGGCTCGCCAGAGCGAGAATCTGGCCGTTACGTGGGTCGAGGGCCACGATGGAGCCGCGGTGACCTTCTAGGAGATGCTCGGCGAGCTGTTGGAGCTGGAAATCGATAGTCAACACCAGATCCATACCGGGTGTTGCTGGGCGCGCTGCGATGACTTGCGTTTCACGCCCAACGGCATCGACCTCCACCTGGCGGAGTCCCGGCTGACCGCGGAGTTCATCTTCAAAGGCCCGTTCAAGCCCGGACTGTCCCACCAGATCGCCCGGATAGTAGCCAAGGTCCTTACTCTGCTGGAGTTGCACCTCGCTAATTTCCCCGAGATAGCCCAACAGGTGTGCCGCCAATGTGCTGTAGGGATAGGTCCGTAATGGCTCTACTTCGATGAACATCCCCGGGAAGTCCATGCGGTGCTCAGCGAAGTAGGCGACCTGATCACGCGGGAGGTCACGCTGGATCGGCACGGGCTTTAATGCCGCGACACGCCGACGTGGTCGCAGCACCTCAGGGTCGACATCAATGTTCAGCGTCCGCAGGAGCGACACGAGTTCGTCCCGCGCGGGGAGATCCGCAGGAATGGCCATCAGCGTGTACGCCGCACGGTTATCCGCCAGCACATACCCATGACGATCCAAGATCTTGCCGCGCAGACTCTTCGTACGCAGACTCCGCAGGCGGTTCTGTTCAGACAGGCGCAGGAAGTAGTCTCCCTGGAGGATCTGGAGTTGCCACGTCCGTCCCAGCAACAGGCAGAGACTGATCAGTACGACCGTAATCAAACCCCACAAGCGACGACGGAAGCCATCATCATACGGCGGCACAGACCGCTGGATGTAGATGATCTCATCGTCGCAGCTGGCAGGTTCACCAGGGCTGCTATAGAGTGCCATGGCTCTAGCCTTTGTCCGGACGTATATGGCCATACTGCATGGCGCTCTGGAGTCCGTAATAGACGCACGGCGCCAACAGGCTACTGAGCAGGGTCTGTGGCACGAATGTACTGAACACGATGGGCAACGCCAATCTCGGCAGCTGGAAGACCATCAGCACCAGCAGGCGTGCCAGGGTATCGACGGCTACGGCCAGACAAGTAAACAGTACCTGGATAGTAAGACTCTGCACTTGTACATGCCGCGACAAGATGTGGACCACAAAGGCCGTGAGTGTTTTACTGAGGGCGTTGAGTCCCAACACTTCACTGGAAAGCACGTCTTGACAGAGCCCCGTGAGAAACCCTAACACCAGGGCCCGCTTCCAATCCCAAAAGAGGCTGAAATATACCACTACCATAAGGGTGAGATCCACCCGCAAGCCAGGGCCAACCGTGAATAATAAGGGACTGGTTTGCGCCAGCAGCGCGAGTAAGACCGCCGTTACGTACACTGCATAAAACATAGGTTAGGGCACCAAGACCAGCACCTCCTCCAGTTGCGCCAGGTCCACTGCCGGTTGGACCTCGACTTCGTGGAAGAGACCTTGAGGCTTTTGATGCACGGTAGCAACGGTGCCAATCAGCAGGCCCTTGGGATATACTTCCCCGAGACCAGACGCCACCACCGTATCTCCCACTTGAATATCAGCGTGCAGATCGACGTAGCGCAGCTCACAGAGACGCCGGGTCTTCCCGACCACAATCCCACGCGCTCGGGTCCGTTGGATGAGCGCATCCACGGCACTACGCCGATCGGTCAGCAGGAGTACCGTGGCATAGTGCGGTGCCATGTCGATTGTACGTCCCACCAGGCCCTGATGGGTGGCCACTGCGATGTCCTTCCGGAGGCTATCCCGACTGCCCTTATTAATTGTAACCATTTCTGACCACGCACTGGGATCGATACCCACCACTTCAGCTACCACGGCTTGTGGAAAGGCCAGGGCGCGAAACCCGAGGATCTCGCGCAGGCGCTGCTGTTGCACGTAGGCTTCCTGGTAGTAGGAAAGTTGTCCTTGCAACACTTCCACCTGGCGCTGCAGGTGCACGTTCTCCTGGCGTACGCGCACGAGATTGATATAGCCATGCCAGAGGCCACTGAGGCGTTGGGCGAGACTCGCAATGGCTTCTTGTAGCGGCATCACCATTGAGAGTCCCATACGTTCGAACAGCGAGGTCTGCGGCACTAGGCGGGTGTTGAACGTGGTCAGTGCTAGCGCCAACAGAATCAAACAGAGGAGGAGGGCGATGGGTTTCCAGCGCTCTGTCAGAGCTTTCATCGTATACGTCCCCGGGCCCTCAATCAGACGGAGACTGTGCGGAGCAAATCCAACTCGTCGAGCAGCCGGCCAGCCCCGAGGACGACGGCTGACAGAGCATCCTCGGCAATCGTCACAGGCAAGCCCGTTTCTTCCCGCAGGAGCACATCCAAACCGCGCAACAGTGCGCCCCCACCCGCCAGCACAATGCCTTGGTCGATGATGTCTGCCGCCAGCTCTGGTGGCGTGCGCTCCAATGTAATACGCACCGTTTCGACGATGTTGCCAATCGGTTCGGCCAGGGCTTCGCGAATTTCTGCGTCATTGATCAGGAGCGTTTTCGGAACCCCTGCGACCAAATCACGGCCCTTGATCTCCAGGGCAAACGTTTCGTCCATAGGCACGGCTGCCCCCAGACGCAGTTTAATTTCCTCCCCCGTGCGCTCGCCAATGAGCAGATTATATTTGCGCTTGATATAATTGACGATCGTTTCGTCCATGACATCCCCGCCAATGCGTATTGAGCGGCTGTATACAATGCCGGAGAGGGAAATGACGGCAACTTCTGTGGTACCCCCTCCAATATCGACAATCATGTTCCCAGAAGGCTCTTGGATGGGGAGCCCTACACCGATGGCAGCCGCCATCGGTTCCTCGATGAGATACACGTCGCGGGCGCCGGCAGACTCTGCGGAATCGCGCACGGCCCGTTTTTCTACCTGGGTAATACCGGATGGCACACCAATGACAATGCGCGGACGTACCAAGGTGCGGCGATTATGCACCTCAGTGATAAAATATTTCAGCATCGCCTCGGTGATTTCAAAATTCGCAATCACGCCATCTTTCATAGGGCGTATCGCTACAATACTGCCAGGGGTGCGACCGAGCATGCGCTTGGCTGCCATGCCAACCGCCAGCACCTGTTTGGAATCTCGATGCACGGCGACTACCGACGGTTCGCGCAGTACCACCCCTTTGCCGGCCATATATACAAGGGTGTTGGCCGTCCCGAGATCAATAGCCAGATCGTTTGAAAACAGCCCGTACAGCGGATTTAGCACCAACGCCCTTGCCTCCCTCACGAGGGTCTGCGCCGTTTCCTGTCTCTGCTTGGTGTCCCAAACTATAACGAGAAACGGGGTCGTTTACAATGCGAATATGCGCCAGCGCCCTGCCAGGCTCACAGGAAGATTAGTTGCAAAATTTCCAGCATTTTCTAGAATGAACAGCAGGGATGGAGTACAGAACAGCGGAGGCAATAATGTACCTCCTGTAGGGGAAGAGTATGTTGCAATGGATGCGAAACGCCCAGACCTGGGTCATTAAGGGGGTGCTCCTCGCCGTCGTCCTGGCCTTTGTCGTCACCATTTTTTATCAGTGGGGCGTGCAGTCGAGTGGTGGCCCAACCCACTCAGAAGTCGCGACGATTTTTGGCCAGCCGGTCAGTATACGTGAATTCCAGTCCACGTATAATGCCCTGCAGCAACGGTATCGCGCTATCTTTCGGATGCAGCCCGAAGTGGACCTCAACGAACAGTTTAATTTTCGCGAGATGGCCCTGGAAGAGCTGGCCAAACGCGCCATCCTCCTGCGCCTGGCCGAGCAATATGGGGTGGTAATCACACAGCAAGAACTCGAAGACTCCATCGCTGAGATGGCGCCTTTCCAGGAGCAGGGTCGGTTCAGTTTTGCACGCTATGAGGCGGTATTGCGGAGTCAGGTACCCCCTATTGCACCGCGTCAGTTCGAGGCGCAACAGCGGCAGACTCTTTTGCTCCAGAAGGTCATCGCGCTGCTAACGGAGGGGATGCACGTCACGGGCGCCGAAGTCGAACAGATGTATCGTCACGATAACGAACACATCGCTGTACGCTATGTTACGCTGACCGCGTCCTCATTTGAGGCCCAGGTGAGCATGACAGACGAGGAGATGCAGAGCTATTATGAGGCGCATAAAGAGGCGTATCGTGACCCGGAACAGCGGCAGATCCGCTACGTGGCAATTCCTTTGCAGCGCTTTACGCAGCACTACAATCCCTCGACTGAGGAAGTGAACGACTACTATACACGTCATCTTGAGACCTTCCAGATCCCGGAGCAAGTGCGGGCGCGGCACATTCTCTTCAAAGTCGCGTCATCGGCCGCTGCGGAGCAGGAGGCGCAAGCCCGTACGCGCGCCGAAGAGGTGTTAGCCGCTTTACGGCATGGCGAGGATTTTGCGACCTTGGCCAAACAGCACTCGGAGGATACGGCGACGGCGGAGCAGGGGGGCGACCTCGGCTATTTCCCGCGCGGGCAAATGGTCGCACCATTCGAGGAAGCTGCTTTCTCCTTGCCGGTGAGACAACTCAGCGACTTGATACGCACTCCCTTTGGATGGCATATCCTACGGGTCGAGGATAAGCGCGAGGCAGAAACCAAGCCCCTTGCCGAGGTCGAACCAGAGATCATGGACAAAATTCGTCAGGATAAAGCCCGCGATGCCGCGATAACGTTTGTCGATGACCTGCTGAGCGCTATCGAAGCCGATCCACAGCAGTTTGTCGCGCTGGCCCAGCAGCACGAGCTCGAAGTCGTGACTACCCCGTTTATCCCTGCTACTGGAAGTGTAGAAGGCCTGGATGGTGTGTCTGACCTCGTGAAGCGTGTTTTCGCCATGCCTGAGCTTGGCGTAGATACCCAGCAGGGGCAGGATGGCACGCACTATATTTTCCAGCCTGTGGCGATTCGTCCCTCGACAATTCAGGTATTGAGTGCTGTGCGAGACCGCGTCACGCAGGATCTCCGGAGGCAGAAAAGCATGGAACTGGCCCGGCAACAGGCGGAGGAGTGGGTCACGCAGGTGCGCGCTGGCACACCTTTGGCTACACTGGCTGCGGCGCAGTCTGTCCAGGTGATAGAAACCGGCTTGTTCAAGCGCCGTGATCCCGTGCCCCAGCTCGGCCAGCAGGCTGATTTTAGCCGTGTGGCTTTTGGCTTGCAGGTAGACGATGTCGGTACAGCGCACGACGGCACACGGCATTTTGTGCTCCAGGTGATGGAACGCCAGCCGGCTGATATGCAGGCGTATGTGGCAGACAAGGCTGAGTATCGCCACAAGCTCCTTGATCGGAAGCGGCAACAGGCGGGGGCAGGTTTTCAGCAGTTCTTGCATGCCGAATACCAGAAATTACGGCAACAGGGAGACATCGTCGTCAACCGCGAGTACGTTTTTTAACCGCGGACACTGGCGCGTGTTCTGGATAGCCTACTTGACAAGTAACCGTCGGTGTCTATATATGTTCGCCTCACATGTCGTGCAGAACCGTATCTGTGATAAGGAGAGAGACGATGGCTATTGTCGTACGCATTCCTACGCCCTTACAGAAGTTCACGAAAAATCAGAGTGAAGTACCAGCGCATGGAGCCACAGTCGCAGACATTCTCGATAACCTGGAAGAGCATTTTCCCGGTCTCCGAGAGCGTTTGGTTGATGATAGGGGCAGTATCCGGAAGTTCATCAACTTCTACCTTAACGATGAGGATATCCGCTTTATGGATGGGGAGAAGACAGCCCTGAAAGACGGGGATGAGCTGGCCATTATTCCAGCTATTGCTGGAGGATGTATATAGACTGGAAGTGAGTGGATGTATGGCAGTCGACAATGTTCTCGAGCACCTTTTACAGACCTGTGTGGCTTATCAGCGCGAGGTCGCCGTATTGCATCTTGATGTTCCTCCTGGTGACGCACGCGAGGCGCGCCTGGCAGAGGCCATGGCGCGCGGCGCAGATGCGTGCACATCCGCAGCCATCGAGACGCTCCAGCGGCTGCGCCTGGAGGCGCCAGCGTCGCAGCAGGAGGCTTTGCAGCGTTTGCAAGGCTGGGCGTTGAGCATGCATGTACAGAGCGCCCTGTTGTCGATGCAGCGGGAGATCCAGACACACCAGCGGACCGCGACCTGTCTGGTGGATGAGGAGCCCATCCCCTTGCGTGCCAGTTTTGCCGCGATGGCGGCGGAGACACGGCGGGATCGTCGGGCTGCCATTGAGGCGGCGGTGGGCTTGCAACTGCAGGATCTTAACGAGCTGTTCGAGGCCCAGTTCAAAGCTTTGAGCACTCTGGCAGAGCATCTGAGATATGCCTCCCTGGAGGCCCTCTGGACTGATGTCCTGCAGGTGGAACCGGCGACGCTCCAGGATGTTGCTACCGAGATTTTGGCTAGTACCCAAGAGGTCTACAGGGACCTCCTGGTGTGGGCCTCCCGGCGTCGTTTGCGTCTCCCGCCTGGCCAGCTGCGACGCCACGATATTCTGGCTCTGTTTACCTTCCCCGAATATCAGGCGTATTATCAGCCGGGCACGGTGGTAGCAGGCCTGCAAACGTGCCTGCGCGAACTGGGCCTCTCCCCTACTGTCGATGGGCGGCTGGAATGGCGTGAACGGTCAGCCGCCTTCGGTCCACCAGAGGCACTCGCTTTGCAGGTTCCAGATGAAATTGTCTTGAGCTATGCTCAGGTGCAGGGTCTTAAAGGCGCGGAAACCTTCGCCGGCGCCAGCGGCCGCGCCTTGCTATGGGCCTACACCTCCCCAGAGCTTTCGCCGATCAATCGCGCCCTCGGTGATCCCGCGCTGCTCGAAAGCAATGCACAGGTATGCGCGGAGTTGCTGGCAGACTCGCGGTGGTTATCCCAGTATTTTGGGGTGAGCGTTGACCACAATTATGCCGCGTGGCGCTGCCTGGACCGTTTGTACCGTTTACGGCGTTCCCTGGGCCGCTTCCTGTACACACGGCATCTGTACACCACCAATTCGCTGGCCGGGGCCTCGGAAGCGTATCGTGACATCATGATGGACGCCTGTCATGTCGACTACCCCCAGGAGTACTACTTGCATGATTGGGACTGGGACTATACGAGCCTGACGGTCCTGCGCGGTTGGAGTCTCACCACTGCCCTGCTGGGAGCGCTGCACGAGCAGTTCGCGGCAGATTGGTTTCGCAATCCTGAGGCCGGAGAGTGGCTACGCCAGTACTGGTCTAGCGCCTTGGGAGAGCACGTCGAAGACCTCCGTGATCGCTTCTTAGGGACTGCCTGGGATGCAGAGCTGTTCGCCATAGCGCTGGTGCGCCAGGATGGGGCATGGTAAGCCGGCACAGCGCAGATGCCGGCTCTTGTCACCATGGCCGACATCGTTGGGCATCAGGGAGAAGCCTGGTGCATGCGGATTGACAAAGTAGGTCCGCTTTGTTATAAACACAGCGTGCTGGCCATAGAGAGACCAGGACGGCACTGCAATACCTGTGAGGATGCGTAGGGATGAAGCTGATCCGGCGTCATGTCGGCGTCGCATGGTTCTTATGGGTTGGTGTGGTCGCCTCCCTGGTGGGCGGATGCGCCTCGTCTGGGCAGAGGCGCACGCAGGCTGATGATCACTATCGTCTAGCACAGTCGTATCTGAGCAATGAATCCCACCACCTGGCCGAACAGGAAATCCGCAAAGCCCTCACGTTGCGTCCGGACGATGCGCGGTATCTCGAATGCCTGGCCTTAATTCATCAGATGCAAGTCTACCAGGTACAGGGGACATTGAACGTCACCCGCCTCCAACTCGCCGAAGAGGCGTATCGTACCGCGCTTCGGCAGGCGGATGCCCCACCATCTGTCCTTGTGAATTACAGTACGATTCTCCTCCTGCGGGACCGCCCGGACGAGGCGATCGTGGTGGCCAAGCGGGCTTTGCAGCTGCCGGGATATGACCAACCAGCGCGGGCCTATACGAACATTGGTATTGCCTATCTGAAAAAAGGGACCTTAACGCAGGCTGCAGAACACTTCCGGAAGGCCCTTGACTATCAGGCGAATCTGCCGGAGGTGCACCATAATCTCGGTATTGCCTATGCCGGCCTGGGACAACGCGCTGAAGCCATCCGGGCATTTCGTGAGGCTATCCGCTTCCGGCCGTCTTATGTGGATGCCCACCTTGGTCTCGGGAAGGTGCTCCTGGAAGAGGGACGGAAAGACGAGGCCCGGGTTGCGTTTGAGCGTGTCATTGCGCTCGCTCCTGGGAGTGATACCGCCGCTGATGTGCGGGAGCAACTGAAATCCCTTGCCCCCTAGTGGGAGGGTGGTATGCCGGTTGATTTTGACTCCCTTGGTAGCTATCTACGCCAGGAGCGTGAACGGCAGCAGGTGTCGCTGCAGGAGATAGCTGCGGCCACCAAGATTCAATACAAATTTCTCGAAGCGCTGGAACACGATGCCTATGACCAGTTACCCGCTCCTCCCTTTGTTGTCGGATTCCTGCGGGCGTATGCTCAGTATGTCGCTCTTGATCCAGAGACAGTGTTGACGGCCTATCGGTCATTACATCGGGCAGCCGCGCCTCCTGAAGTGGCGCCTCGGCCTGTACCGGCGCCCACCCCGCCACCCCACAGGAGGCAGATCATACGCCTCGGGGTATTTCTCGCGGTGCTTGGCTTAATGACGGGTCTGGTGCTCCACGCATGGCGACGGGAACAGCCGACCCGGAGTCCAGTGGCATCATTTCCCGCGGTATTGCCAGGGCAAGCGGATAAAACCCCAGATGCTGCACGGCCAGTGGCGACGGTGGTGCCGCAGCCCGAGCCTGCAGGAGCCGCCTCGGTCGTTCTGCCGACCTCCCCGGCTCCTGCCATACGGACAGAGCCAAGCCCAGGCCTCACAGCGCCTGGTACCTCTGGAGCTGCCGCACCCCCCGCGACAGTGATGGCATCGGGTAGCGTACCGCGCCAAGAAGGGGGAGGGTCTGAGAGCCCGGGCGTGCTGGTGTTACAGGCCACAGCCGTGGCAGACACCTGGCTACGGGTCGAAATTGATGGGGACAAGCGCCGTACCCTGCTCCTGGCCTCTGGCAAGAGCGTACAATGGGAGGCCAGTGAACGTTTTCGGCTCACCGTTGGCAATGTCCATGGCATCCGACTGGCCTTGAACGGACAGGCGATCCCACTGCAGTCAGGGCGCACCAATGTGATGCGCGATATGCTGCTGACGCGTGCGCTCTTACACTAAGTGCTGCGCCTGGCTCCTGCGTAAGGCGTATTACCCCGCCAGTTTGGCGGGGGGCTGTGTCTAGCCAAGTAGCCGTGCGCAGCACCCCCGCCAGTGTGGTGGGGGCTCCGGATGTAACAGGAAAGATGATGTTGATGGTGCCTACCGAGGAAATCCCCCTGTCTCCGGGTGGGACGACGCGGCTTTATGGGATCATGGGCTATCCCATAGCCCATTCGTTATCACCCCTGATGCAGACCTTTGCCTTCCACCACCACCACCTGGACTGTGTCTATCTGCCTTTTCCTGTTGCTCCCGAACGGCTTGCCGCAGCGGTGGCTGGTGCAGTCGCTCTGGGGGTGTGCGGCTTCAATGTGACGATTCCGCACAAGGAGGCGATCATGCCACATCTGGATGAGATCTCGCCAGCGGCACGCGCTATTGGCGCCGTGAATACCGTGCATGTTCGAGATGACAGAACTATTGGGTATAATACAGACGGTGAAGGATTTCTCCAGCCGCTGCATGCCCTGCATGTACCGTTGACGACGACCACGACGTGTATGTTAGGGGCTGGTGGCGCGGCACGCGCTGTCGCCATGGCGTTGCTGGAGGCGGGCTGCCCGGTTTTGGTGCTGGCGAATCGGACGTACGAGCGTGCGGCACGCCTCGTTGCCGTCCTCCAGGGGTATTTTCCACAGGCGCAGGTGCGGGCGGTGCCGCTGGCAGAGGCTGCAAGGGTGGCGCAGCAAAGTAGCTTGCTGATCAACGCCACGTCAGTGGGATTGCACGCTGCCAGCGAGGCCTTGCTGCCTGACACCTGCTTTCACCCTAACCAGGTGGTCTACGATCTCGTCTATCGCCCCTTATACACGCCGCTGCTGCAGGCGGCACAGCGCTGTGGAGCGACGATTGTGCCGGGCCTCGACATGCTGATTGGCCAAGGGGCAGCAGCCTTCCAGATCTGGACCGGGATGCCGTTTCCAGTGGAGGCTGTACGTCGCCTGCTCCAGCCCTTCTTTACCACAGCCCCGTAGGGGAGGTGGGGCAGGAGCAGAGCGGGAGAGGGTTGAGGAGGAAAGGCCATGCCCGTTTTTCGGTATACTGGAAAAACGCGTGCTGGAGCGACGCAGCGAGGCGAGATCGAGGCCAATGATCGCGCTTCCGCTACGGCCGTGCTCCGGCAACGACAGATTTTGGTGACGTCGATCAAGCCAAAACCCAAAGAGCTGCAGATTAAAATTCCAGGGTTCGGGAGCAAGGTCACTGAGCAGGAGGTAGTGGTCTTCACCCGGCAGTTTGCCACAATGATCGAGGCGGGGTTGCCACTCGTACAGTGTCTGGATATCCTCGCACGGCAGGCTGAAAATAAAGAGTTTGCCAGGGCTATTGGTCAGGTCAAAACGGATGTGGAGTCAGGCGACAGTTTTGCGGATGCTCTTCGTAAACACCCGAAGATCTATAGCGACTTCTATGTAAATATGGTCGAGGCCGGTGAGGCTGGTGGGATCCTCGATACGATTCTGGCCCGTCTGGCAGCCTATATGGAAAAGGCCGCGGCCTTAAAAAGCCAGGTCAAGGGCGCCATGGTTTATCCGGCGGTGATTATTGGTATTGCCATCGTTGTTGTGGTATTCTTATTGCTCTATGTGATTCCAGTCTTCGCCGAGATGTTTTCCAGTTTTGGTGGGACGCTCCCGGCGCCTACTCGGTTTGTCATGTTCCTGAGTGATCTCGTCAAAGACTACATTCTGTATGCCATTCCCATGGTGGGTGTGCTGATCTGGCTCTTCAGGCGGTTTTATAAGACTGAGAAAGGCAAGCTCACGGTGGACACGCTGCTCCTCAAATTACCCGTGTTTGGTCCCCTCATCCAGAAGGTAGCAGTGGCAAAGTTTACACGTACCCTCGGCACTCTCGTGAGCAGTGGTGTGCCGATTATTGATGGATTGGAAATCACGGCCCGCACGGCTGGCAACAAGGTGGTGGAAGGTGCGGTGTTAGCGATCATCAGCAGTATCAAGGAGGGGCAAACTATCGCTGAGCCCTTAGGCCGACAGGCCATTTTCCCACCCATGGTGGTGCAGATGATCGAGGTCGGTGAGAATGCCGGCGCCCTCGACGCTATGCTCAACAAAATTGCTGATTTCTACGACCAGGAAGTGGATACGGCGGTGGCAGCACTCACGAAACTGCTGGAACCCATGCTCATGGTGTTCCTCGGGGTGGTCATTGGCGGGATGGTCGTGGCTATGTATCTGCCGATCTTCAAGCTCGCTGGCACTATTGAGTAGATGGTACAGTTTTTCGCCGATCTCCAGCTGCGGCCTGCGGCTCTGCCACGGCCGCAGCACACGGTGAGTGGGATTACCGGTGGCGCGAAAGCCTACTTCCTGGCACGTCTGTTTGTCGAGCATGGCGTGTCACTGGTAGTAGTCACGCCTGATGCACACCAACGTGATGTGCTCTACAACGACCTCCAAGGGCTCCTCGCCGGTATGCCGGACACTCCACCGCACTGGCAGGGGCTTGAGAGTGTCGTCTGTCGCTACCTCCACCAAGCCCCGCTGTCTGCTGATATCATTGCTTTCCAGCAACACCAGGCCCTGGTATCGTATCAACCGCTCTGGCGCCTCCTGGGCGATGATCCTGTGGTGGTCGTCATGGCGGCGGAGTCGCTGCGCTACCGCGTGCTGCCGCCCCACCAGCTCCAGTCCTGCTTGCTGCCAGTATATATTGGGGCGTCATTCTCCTTCGTAGATCTCGCCACCACGCTAGTAGAGCGCGGCTATCGCCGCGTGTCGATGGTTGAGACGGTGGGAGAGTTTGCCTTACGCGGGGGGATTCTCGACGTGTTCTCCCCAGGGCAAACCCACCCGATACGTATCGAGTTTTTTGGTGAAGATGTCGAATCCATCCGGGCCTTTGATGTGCAATCACAAACGTCCACCGCCACGCTCCATACGGTCGTCATCGCCCCCGTGTTTCCCCTGGGCCGACAGCAGGCGCAGCGCCAGGATGGCGTGACACGTCTGCGGGCCCATTTGGCCACGCAAGGATGGTCGGAGGCGTCCATCACTGCGCGTCTCGACCGCTGGCAGGAGCAGTTGCCCAGTGCCTGGCCCTGGGGCATAGCGACATTTTTTTACGACACGTTGTGTTCCCCGCTGGCCTACCTGCCAGCGACTGGCCTTCTCTGCGGGGTCGACGTTGAGGATCTGTCCCTGACATTAGCCCAACTCCCACCCCCGGACGCGATGCGCCTGGATGAGACGACCGTCGCCCTGCCGGAGGCACACCTGCTTGATCATACAGCCATCATCCCGCAATTACAGGACCGCATCGATGTCGCCATGGTGCGCTATGACACACCCGATACGGCACGGACAGCCACAGTCTTCCGACCCCACGGTACGCCGCAGTTTTTCGGGGGGCTGGAGCGTTTCATCACCCAGATACGGGAGTGGCAGGCCGCCGCCCTATGTATTGTGGTACTCTGTCATTCTGCCCTGGAAGTACGGCGTATGCAGGAACTGTTCGCGTTGTACAACCTCACTAGTCGCTCGCTAGCCACATGTAGCGCCGTCCTCTCCGACGACGTGCTCCGTCCTAGTGCGCTGCTGCTGAGTGTCGGTCATCTCAGCCAGGGATTTGTCTGGCCCGAGATGCGCCTCGTGCTCCTGCGCCACGCCGATATTTTTGGCGAAAAGAAACAGGAACACCCCCCTGCTGCCCGCCGCCGACCGCAGTTCCTGCACGACTTTGCCACGCTCCGTCCCGGTGAGCGCGTCGTGCACGTCGACTATGGGGTCGGACGTTATCGGGGTATGACGTTTCTCGATGTCGAGCACCAGGGCGGAGAGTTCATGGAGCTGGAGTATGCGGATGGCGCCAAATTGTACATTCCCTCATATCGCCTCAGCATGGTGCAAAAGTACACGGGTGGTGAGGGCGACAGCGCCTCGCTCGATCGTCTGGGAGGCGTGGCATGGGCGCGTACGAAGGAACGCGTCAAAACGGCATTGCTGGCCATGGCAGCAGACCTGGTACAGGTCCATGCGGCGCGTCAGCTGCATCCTGGCCATGCATTTTCTCAGGAGACAGGACTGCATCGCGAGTTCGAAAGCGGCTTTGAGTACGTCGAAACCGAGGACCAACTGCGGGCGATTCAGGAGGTACTCGTGGACATGGAGCGCTCTCGCCCCATGGAACGGCTGGTGTGCGGCGACGTGGGCTATGGCAAAACCGAGGTCGCCATGCGCGCCGCCTTCAAAGCCGTCTACGACGATAAGCAAGTAGCGGTGCTGGTGCCCACAACGGTCTTAGCCCAACAACACTACGATACCTTCCAGCGACGTTTTGCGCCTTACGCCGTGCACATCGGTCTCCTCAGCCGCTTATGTAGCCGCAAGGACCAACAACAGGTACTGGCGGGACTGCGACAGGGTACAGTAGACATTGTCATTGGCACGCATCGTCTGTTACAAAAAGATGTGCAGTTCAAGGATCTAGGCTTGCTGGTGGTCGATGAGGAGCACCGCTTCGGAGTCGCCCATAAAGAAAAAATTAAACGTCTCAGTCAGCAAGTCGATATCTTGATGCTTACGGCCACGCCGATTCCGCGCTCCTTACATATGGCCATGGTGGGATTACGCGATTGCAGTATCATAGCTACGCCACCAGAAGGACGGAGTGCTATCGAGACTATGGTGGCTCCCTATGCCGAGGAGACCATCGAGCGTGCCATTCGGGATGAACTCGCCCGGGGCGGGCAGGTATTCTTTGTGCACAATCGTATTGATACTCTCCCGGCGATGCAGGCGCTGCTGCAGCGGCTCGTGCCCGAATGTCGCATCGGCATAGCCCACGGGCAGATGCCTGAGAGGACGCTGGAAGTCATCATGATGCGGTTTCTGGAGCGCCAGTTTGATCTGCTCTTGTGTACGACGATCATTGAGTCTGGCCTCGATATCCCCTCGGCCAATACCATGATTATCAACCACGCCGAGACATTTGGGCTGGCGCAGCTCTATCAGCTGCGTGGTCGCGTTGGGCGGAGCGTGCAGCAGGCGTATGCATACCTGTTAATTCCTGGAGACCTTCTCCTGTCAGAGACGGCGCGGAAGCGTATCGAAGCCCTGGAAGAATTTAGTGAGCTCGGGGCAGGCATCCATCTGGCCTCGCGGGATCTGGAGATTCGTGGTGCCGGGAATCTCCTCGGATCGCAGCAGTCCGGCCACATTGCCAGCGTTGGCTTTGATTTATACTGCCAGATGTTAGAAGAGGCCATTCGGACTGTGCGCGGAGAAGAGGTGCTGCCGCGCATTGAACCTGAGCTCCGCCTCGAAGTCCAAGGGTATCTTCCGGAGACGTATGTAGAGAGCGAAGCGCAGCGCCTGGAGATCTATCGGCGTTGCGCCCTGCTCACCGAACCGACGGCTCTTGAGGCCCTGCGTCAGGAGATCCAGGACCGTTTTGGACCCCCGCCACCAGCAGTAGAACGTCTGCTGCTGGTAATCGAAGTCAAACTCCTGGCCCGTCAACTCTTTCTCGAACGCATCGAACAACGTGGTCTGGAGGTGCTCCTGACGTTCCATCCGCAAACCCCCATCGAGCCGCATCGTCTGCTGCAATGGTTACAAACCACCGCACCACGCTTTCGTTTTCACTCCGAGCATGTGGTTCGCATGCCCCTGCCACGTACCACAGCTGAAGCGCGACTGTTACTGCTGAAAAAGCGCTTGCAACAGCTGTGCGTGGGTGCTAGCATGTAGCGCCTTCCTGTATAAGTGCTTGAAGAAAAAGCAAAAAACTCTTCTCTGGGTGTTGTCTTTATGACAGAAAAATGGCAGAAGTTCGCGAGACTCAGGGTCATTCTTCCCAGCATTGTCCTGGCGATCGGGGCGATTTTTGGCTTGATAAAGGCCTTTGAGTACTTGCGTTATAATATGAAACATGTGACCACGGATGACGCCCGGGTGAAGGGGCGTATGGTGTCCGTTGCTCCAGAAGTCTCAGGGATCGTCAAAGTGCTGCGTGTTGACGAGGGGAGTGTCGTCAAAGTTGGCGATATACTGCTGGAACTCAACGAAACGACGTATCGTTTGCAGCTTGAGGAAGTCCAGGCGCAGGCTGAGATGATCGAGCGGCAGCTCCAGGAAGATAAAAAGGAGTATGCCCTCGACATCAAGCGCGCCGAGGATCAGCTCATCCAGGCGCGCGCTGAGGTAGTAGCGAAACAGAGCGCCCTCGCCGAGGAGCGTACGGCACTGGTCTTGGAAACAGAGCAGACGCGCAATCAGATCGTCGAGGCGGAAGCAGCCCTCAAAGAAGCGGAATCAACCGTCAAGGAAACGCAAGGACAAGTACGCATTGCCACGAGCAATTGGGAGCGTGCGCAGGCACTCTTCCAGGAGGGAATCGTACCGATTGCCAATCGGGACCAAGCGCAAGATACCCTGGCGCAAGTGCAGGCACGCCTCAACGCCACACAAGAGCGCGTGGCGCAGCTCAGGGCGCGCCTCAACAGTGCTCAGACGGGCCAGAAGCGCATTCAGCTACGCGAACGCAAGGTGCAAACGCTGGAAGCGGAGGTCGAGAAGGCACAGGCCAGTGTCCGCTTGGTCCAGACTGAGGCTGAGCGCAGTAAATCGCGCCAGGATAGGCTGCAGATCCTGGAAGCGCGCCTCAAGGAGGCACGTGCCAAGGCTGAACGCGCCCGCCAGAGTCTCCAGGATACGGTGCTGCGGAGCCCGATTGACGGGGTGATCAGTCGCAAACGGGTCGAGGAAGGACAGCTGGTGCAAGAAGGCCAACCTGTGCTGGTGATAAGTGACCCCAAAGACGTCTGGATCCTGGCGAATATTAAGGAGTCATACATCCGTGACGTCGCCGTGGGTAAACCGGTGGACATCGCTGTGGATGCCTACCCGGACCGGCGTTTTGAAGGCAAAGTCGACACCATAGGCGCGGCAGCCATTTCCGAGTTCGCGCTGTTCCCGCCAACTGGCAGTTTTACCAAAGTCGAACAGCGCATTCCGGTCCAGATTAGCGTGGCGAATCCGGATGGCCTGCTGAAACCGGGTATGATGGTCGTCATCGGTATTGTCAAGGATTGAGTTTCACGACGGCTGAGTGAGGGAGACGTATGAGGCAGATGACTGGTCTATTACGCAGCTGGGGGCGCTACTGGCTGGCGGTGTGCTTTGGCGTGTGCACTCTCCTGGTAGGGCATGTCGGTGTATCCCTCACCTGGGCGCAGAATACGCAACTCGTAGATGGCATTGCTGCGATTGTGAATGATGACATCATCACGATCACCGAAGTGCGCGAGGCGATGCTGCCTGAAACCGAACAATTATCGCGGCAGTACAGCGGATTCACGCTCGATCAGCAGATGCAGGCGTCGTTTAAGCGTACGTTGACCAGCCTCGTGGACGTGCAACTCCAGCTGGCGCGGGCGCGCCACTTGAATCTACGGGTGAGTGAAGAAGATGTGAACCAGCAGATCGACGCCCTTAAGAAACAAAACGCTGTGGCCGACGAGCAATTTTTACAATTGCTGAAAACCCGCGGCTTGACTCTGGAGCTGTACAAAAAGCAGGTGGCCGAGAGCTTGCTCATTACCAAAGTGGTAAATGCAGAAGTGCGTTCACGCCTCACGGTCCTCGATACCGAATTGCAAGAAGCATATCGCGCCAAACAAGAGCAGTATCAAGTGGCAGGGGGACAGACGGTCAGCCATATCCTGTTTCTCTTCCCCCCCTATGCCACCGAGCAAGATGAACAACGTCTGCGCGCAAAGGCCGAGTCAGTCTTGCAGCAACTGCGTAATGGTGGTGAGTTCACGGCTTTAGCACGGCAGTATTCCGACGGTCCCTCGGCTGAGACAGGCGGACTCTTGGGGACCTTTAAGCCAGGGGAACTGCTCCCAGGCTTTGAGGAAGCTGCAGCACAGCTCCAGCCCGGTCAAATCAGCGATGTTGTGCGGACACGTATTGGGTTTCATATCATCCGGCTTGAGTCCAGGCAGGCAGCGAGTATGAGACCTTTTGCAGAGGTGCAGGAAGATCTCAAATCAGAAATTTTACGTGACAAAACTGAACGGAAGTATCAGGAGTGGCTCGAATCTCTACGGCAGCAGTCCTATGTTAAAATCCTGTATGAGGGTTAGTGCCTCTCGTCACTACCTGCGTTCCCGCCGGCCCATTACCGCTCGTGTACCTGCTCGTCTATCACACAGCATTGCGATACCACACTCACCGGTTGCCATCCCCATCCTGCACCTTCCCCACATCGCGCCTTGACATTCAGCTCACATCTCATATAATTAATAACCATACAAGTTTTATATAATTTCTGTATATGAGTGATTTGGGAGTGTGGCCGGTGAGTAAGCGAAAAGTACGTACATTCTCTGCCACCGATCGGGACATGGATATGCTGGAGGCTGTGGCTACGTATCACGGCTTCAGCAAGAGTGCCACGATTGTCAATTTAATCAAGAAGGAGTTCTGGCGCATTTTTCCCGCCGGGACGAATCTCGTGCCGCCCGATATAGGGGCGAGAATTGAAGAGGAGATGGCTGATGGCACCAACAGCTGAACAAATTAAAACCCTCGCCGCTGAGAAGCATGCGGTCATCCTAGCACATAATTACCAAGTTCCAGAAGTGCAGGATGTCGCTGATTTCGTCGGCGACTCACTGGGTCTCGCTCTGGAAGCACAACGCACGGATGCGGAGAGGATTATCTTTTGCGGTGTGCATTTCATGGCTGAGTCAGCCAAAATTCTCAACCCCGAAAAAACCGTCCTATTACCCAATCTCTCGGCTGGCTGTGCGCTGGCCGATTCCATCACTCCAGAAAGTCTCGAAGAGTGGATGGACCGTTACCCCGGCTATGCTGTCGTCACATATGTCAATTCGTCGGCAGAGATCAAAGCCATGTCTGATATCTGTTGCACGTCGGCCAACGCGGTGTCGGTGATTCGTAGCCTAGATGTTGATAAGATCCTTTTCGTGCCCGACCGTAATCTGGGCAATTGGGTGAAAAAACAGGTGCCTGACAAAGACGTGGTGGTCTATGATGGTGCCTGTCCCACACACGATGTCCTGCGTGGTGCCAATGTCAGGAAAGTGAAAGAGTTCGTGCCAGATGCCGTGGTCATTGCACATCCTGAATGTCGCGAGGACATTATCGCTATCGCCGATGAGGTCTGCTCAACTACGGCGATGGTAGGCCGCATTGCGAAATATCCCAACACCAAAACCTTCATCATTGCGACTGAACACGGCATTATCCACCAGATGCAGAAGCGTTATCCTGATCGCGAGTTTGTCGCTGCCGACGGCTGTATCGGGTGCCGCTTGCATTGTCCCTATATGAAGATGATCGACCTCGACGCGGTGCATCGCTCCCTCACCGAGGATGTGTTCCCTATTCGGGTGGAGGAGGACATCATGGATGGAGCACGGCGGTCGCTGGAACGCATGATGGCTGTGCCACGGGACAACTAGGTTCGCACCCTCTCCTACAAGGAGAGGGAACTGAACACACGTCTCTAGCCACACTGCCTATACCACAGTCCTTATACTCTAGACAAAGTAAGGCTCATATATAGGAGGGGGTGCAGGAGCATGCCCAATTTTATGCAACCGGATGAGCAAACCACCCGCCTCGCCATCATACCGAGTAACCTACCCATTTTGCCCTTGCGGAGTACTTTGGCGTATCCGTTTTCTGTGATGCCCCTGGCGATTGGCATCCCACGCTCAACGCGCTTGATCGAGGATGCGCTGCAAGGGGATCGCCTCATCGGCCTCGTGGGCATGCCTGATGCGAAAGTGGAAGAACCACTTCCAGGTCAGATGTATGAAACTGGCACTATGGCTAATATCCAAAATGTGTCACGTACCCCGGACAATACGCTGCAGGTCGTCGTGCAGGGCATCGAGCGCTTTCGTATCGCGGAGTGGGTCCAAACCACGCCATACTTACGGGCTCGCGTCACCCTCGCGAGCGATATTGTCGAGGCAGATGTCGAATTAGAAGCGCTGCAGGGCACCTTGCGCGAGCTTGCCCAACAAGTCGTGGCGCTCTCACCGCATGTGCCACGTGAACTGCGGGACTTCCTGGGGCAAGTGCATGATCCACGCTTACTGGCGTACATGGTGGCGGCTATAGCCCGGCTCCAGGTCTCCGAGGGTCAGCAGATTCTGGAAATGGATAGTGTGAAAGATAAGTTCCGCCGGCTCATTACGCATCTCACCCACGAGAAAGAAATTTTAAGTATACGCCACAAAATCCAGACTGAAGCACGTGAGGAAATGGACAAGGCGCAGCGCGACTACTACCTGCGTCAGCAACTTAAGGCCATCCAGAAAGAACTGGGAGAAACCGATGAAAATCGGGCCACTGCCGAAGACTATCGGCAGAAAATCGAAGCTGCCAAGCTGCCCGAAGAGGCGAAGCAAGAAGCCCTACGCGAGCTTACACGTCTCGAAGGCCTGCCGCCGCAGGCTGCCGAATACGGTGTGATCAAGACCTATCTGGATTGGCTCGTGACTTTACCCTGGAACGTCCTGAGTATTGACCAACTCGATATCCCACACGCCAGGGCGGTCCTGGAGGAGGATCACTACGATCTGCAGGAGGTGAAAGACCGCATCCTGGAATTCCTGGCGGTGCGCAAGCTCAACGCCGAACGTCAGACAGCTGAGGAGGACAGAGGCGACACGGGGAACGGGTCGCCGACCCGTGAGGCCTTAGGGGCCATTCTTTGCTTTGCTGGCCCCCCCGGGGTGGGCAAGACCAGTCTGGGTCAGAGCATTGCGCGGGCCCTGGGGCGCAAGTTCACCCGCATGAGTCTGGGTGGTATGCGCGACGAAGCGGAAATCCGCGGCCATCGCCGAACCTACATCGGCGCCATGCCCGGCCGCATCATCCAGGCCATTAAGCGAGCTGGGACGCGCAACCCGGTCTTTATACTGGATGAGATTGATAAAGTTGGCCAAGATTGGCGTGGCGACCCTAGCAGCGCGCTGCTAGAGGCGCTTGACCCGGCCCAGAACCGTACCTTTCGTGACCACTATCTCGATGTCGACTTCGACCTGAGCGATGTCATGTTTATTACGACGGCCAACCAGCTAGAGACCATACCGGAACCGCTACGCGACCGTATGGAGATCATCCAGCTCGACGGCTACACCGAGCACGAAAAACTTCGCATTGCCCAGGTATACCTGGTGCCACGCCAGCGCCAGGCCAATGGCTTACGGCCAGAGGAAATTACCTTCACCGACGAGGCGCTCCTCAAAATTGCCCGTGACTACACCCGCGAAGCCGGGGTCCGCAATCTGGAGCGTCGCATTGGTGCCATCTGTCGCAAAGTCGCAGTGCAGATCACGTCCCACGAGGCTGAGCAGATCGAGGTGACGCCAGGACGTGTGTTGGAATACCTCAAGCACGAGCCGTTCGTTTCCGAGCTGCACGAACGCCTCAGCATCCCAGGCATTGCTACGGGGCTAGCGGTGACCGCTACCGGTGGCGACATCCTCTACATTGAGGTGACGCGCATGCATGGCAAAGGTAATTTAACGCTGACCGGCCATCTTGGTGACGTCATGCGTGAGAGCGCTCAAATTGCCTACAGCTATGTACGTGCCCAGGCCCCTGAGCTGGGCGTAGACCCGGAGCTGTTCACCAATTCAGACTTTCACGTGCACGTCCCAGCCGGGGCTATTCCTAAGGATGGCCCCTCCGCTGGTGTTGCCATGGTCGCGGCTATGGCGAGTCTCTTGACCGGTCGGCCAGTGCGCCACGAAGTCGGGATGACAGGGGAAATTACCCTGCGTGGTCGTGTCCTCCCTGTTGGTGGGGTCAAAATGAAAGTGCTGGCAGCCCACCGCGCTGGGCTTACCACCGTGATCCTGCCCAAGCGCAATGAGCACGACCTCGAAGAATTGCCCGAGGAAGTGCGGCAGACTCTCACCTTCGTGCCAGTTGAGATGATCCACGAGGTGCTGCGCACGGCCTTACAGCCTGTCGAAGAGTATGTCTCACCCTAGGAGGCGGTCTACGGAGGCATCAGGCTAACTTTTTGACCTCAATGCCCCCCCTAGAAGGTCCAGAAATTTTTGTATAGCCTCTCCAATACGGGGAAATGTGCTACACTTCCCACGCCATCAGACGCGAGCAGGTTGTGAGGCTGGGGGTGGAGCAATCCCTGGAGATCTGGCTATGTCCATTCGAGACTTGCACGTGACCAATATAGGGCCTTTCGACGATATGACGTTCGAATTTGATGAGCATATCAACGTCTTCGTTGGGCCCAACAGCAGTGGGAAATCAACGACCCTCATGACCCTGGCGAACATCATCACCTATCCCTTTACATTGCCAGGGAGGTTGTGCAAAACAGCTCCTGCAGCATTCACTATCCACATTGTTGGGCGCGACGGCCAGCTACAGGAGCTGACCGGAGCCCTACCTCTAGACCAGGAAGCTCTGGCATATGACTCGCGCTGGGCCACCATCCTGACCGCACTCGGCTACAGCGCCTTTGTGCCCGCATTACGGCAGAATACGAGCTTTCGCAGCAGTGGATCAATAGCCGAGTCACCATGGACAGGCATGTCACAGCCCCCCGAGGAATTGTTGCGCCGCAAGTCGTTATTACCCACGGATGCTACACTGATCCGCGCTGAGGCGGTCTTGGAGCGTATGGTCGAATTCGCGGATCGTGCCGTGCGCCGCAATGATCCGGCCATGCGACGGCTGTTGACGCAAATAGCCTCTATCGCTTCGGAGATCCTCGATGGCTTTCCCGTCGAGTTCTGGAGTATTGCCGAGGACCGTGACGGCGTGTTCCCCCAGTTTCGAACGCTCGATGGAGATATGGCTTTCGATATCTTTAGCCAGGGGACGCAGTCTGTCCTGCAATGGCTGGCGTATGTGCTCATCAGTTACGCCAGGTACTATGGTTATCCATCGAATCTGGCCGAACAACCGGGCATCATGATCATTGACGAAATCGATGCGCATTTGCATCCCACAGCGCAGCAGCGCATCATCCCGATCCTACGACGCCACTTTCCCACGATGCAAATTTTCTGCTCGACGCACTCCCCCCTCATGCTGGTCGGTCTCCAGCCTGGGCAAATCCAGCTCCTGCAACGTGACAGCCATGGCACTGTCACTGTGTCGCGCAATGCTACAGCTATCGCTGATCAGTCTGCAGATGCCATACTGCACCAGTTCTTTGAGATACCTATCGCCACCAGCGAGCTTACCGCGGAGACGCCAACACCAGCGCGCAACAGGCGCAGTGCCCGACCGCAGACCACGTCTCAAGCCACTCCTGCACGTACACGCGTTCCCAGGACAGGGGACCGTAGGCGATTGTAGTCAGCCAGGTCACGCCCGCGCGCACAAGTAAATGGCTTCCTCCTGTGAGTCAAACAGAAACGTCTGGAGCAACGTGAGCTCAGCCGCAGTGAGCACTGCAGGCATCACCTGTGGTGTAAAGCGGGTGGAGAAAAACACTTCGAGCGACTCGCCAACCGCAAAGGGGAATACTTCATCGTACAGGCTGAGCTGTACGGGTTGTCGCATCGTGGCCTCAGCACGAATCTGCCAGATATGGCCATCGGGACGCAAGAGCTGAGTGTGCACGGCGAGCTGGATCTGCGAGGCTGCGAACCCCAGACTGTCGAGCAGTCCGCTGTACCAGGCATGCGCCAGGGGGTTATCATATTGCGGCAAAATCCGGGCGACAGTGTCAGCATAGAGACCAGGAGAGAGATTCGCCGACAGCAGCAGCATGTCACCAGGACGCATGAGACTCCGGACGTAAGGCAGAAAGGTACGATAGGCAAAATTGGGGAGCATGCCAAAACACGCCAGGAGCCGTTGGCAAGCGTCGGTCTCATGCTGGGACAACCATGGTGTCAGCGCCGGTTCTGCTTCCAGGTCAACCACCAGAGGTGCGGTCGTCAGCTCTGGCAGGGTTCTCTGGATGCGTAGCATTGTTTCCACCACCAGTGCTACGCTCGTATCCATTGACGTGAAGAGGAGAGTTGGACAGCGTGATATCGCCTGCTGCAGGAACAGCGCGTCCTTATTGCCTCCACCACACCCGAGGCTCACGTAGTGCAAGGCACTGGGTGACAGGGCCTGCAGGGCGGCCTGAAAGGCCTGCTGGTAGAGGGTGAGCAGCGCTGGCTCAGTGCGGGAAGGCGAGTACGCTTGATGATACGCCAACCAACGCTGTGCCTGGGCCGGGGAGTCGTAGAGAAACTTGCCTGGGAGTTTGCGTGTACGTAAGCCACGGCGCAACTGCTCAGTTACCCTGTCAGGATACTGGGTGTCGTGCACAGTGAGCGTCACGGGCATAACGGCAGGCTCCTCCTTGATGCCATTACAGGCGCACGGCCACAACGGATGTCCTCAGCCAGTTCCTGCAGAAAAGCCATCTGACTGCCGCGAAAGGCGAAATGCGGGTTGCATACGCGGATCCAGGCTGTGAGTTCCTGGAGGGAATAGCCATGCACCAGATACGCGGCTATGAGCATGGTGGTCGTGCGTCCAATGCCGGCCAGGCAGTGCGTGACCACGGTTTTGTCAGCTGCCAGGGCGGTAAAAAGCGTCTCGGCAAAGGTGTAGACTTGGTCGCGGCCTGGCGGTGTGATGTCCTCAACCGGCACGTGATAGATCTCGAAATCGTTACACAACTCGGGATGATCCAGGGGCTGTTCAAGGAGGGAGATCAGCACTGCAACGTTGTACTGTTTGAGCAGTGCTACTTCATGTTGCCGCCGCTGCACGCTGGGGATAAGCCGCAGGGCTGGTTGGGCGTGATCCTCAACCCATGATACATCGTCGAAAATGCCAGTTTTGGCGTTCATACGCTCGGTCATGGCCAACAATGTGGCGCGATCCTGCAAACGGCGCAGACGCTCTCTGGCTGCGTCGGGGGCCAACTCGTAAAACATGGCGACTTTAGGACCATAACTGTCAAGATAGCTCCACAGACCGTCTAGAGGCGTCGTAGGCAGGTGCTGTTTGCCCAGCCAGCTCAGGAGGAGTCCCTCTTCGAACGACAGCTCAAACCAGTGACACTGGTTAAAACCTGGCCGTCCCATCCCACCTACGCGTCCTTCAAGAAACCACCAGAAACTGCGCAACTGGTGCCGTATGGGCATGTGCGCCTCCTTCTGTATTGCTCAACCTGTTGCCATGTACGTGCTCGCCAGGATCTGCGGGGCTATTCTACTATACATTTGAGCAGTTCGACAGCAAAACTTGCTTTTACCTAGTACTGCAGTATGCTATATAGACTGGTAATGCGCCACGATACTGGCCTCTATGCTATGGCGTATGGGAGGATCGAGTATGGCTGGAACGCGAGGCAACCATTGTCCAGCGACGGACAATAGGAGGACCTATCATGATTATGCGGATTACCTGGGGCAAATTGCGGGCAGGCGCTTGGCCAGACTTTGAGCGGGCCTATCATGCGACGGTGGTGGGCAAGGAAGTGCAAGGCCTGCGTGGACGCTGGCTCGCGCAAGATGTCAACGACCCCAACGGCGGTTTTGCCGTCAGCTTATGGGATACGCTCGAAGACATGCAGGCCTATGAGCAGAGCGCAGTCTTCAAGCAAGAGATTCAACCGACCCTCCAGCCCTTTTTTGTTGGGGAGTATCATACGTATAGATGTGACGTCAAGTACACGCAGTAACGTTTGCCACCACGGGCTTTGGATGGTCCATGTCGCCTCACAGTGAAAGGCAGAAAGATGGGCAACTGAAGCCACTCGCGACCCGCTATGAACCCAGACGAGGTGCAAGTGGCTTCAGAGGCTGGAGACGTTCTCAGCTGCTAGTCAGCGGCGGCTGGCATAGTATCGAGTTTCTCCTGGACCACCTTCTTCAATCTCCGTACCACGCTCAGGTCTGGGTAGATATTGCCTTCTTCCTTCCGGTCAAAAATCTTCTCACCATCGAGATACACTTCGAACCGGCCATTTGCACCGGGGGTGAGAGAGACCGCAACATCCCCGCCAAAGGTACTAAAAAACTCGTTCGCCACCCACGTGGCGGTCGCGTGATGTTTTCAAGCGACGCAATACACAATGTCCACGAGCACTTTCCATTCCGAAGCCATCTTTACCCTCCTTCGTACGAGTTATCAGCTAACACTGTCATGAAAAAGGCATTCAGCCTCCTCCGTATTTTACAGTTTACCACGAGGAAGTCAAACGGCAGCACATGCTCCGCCGTCCTTGGCCAGCCGCAGCCCTCTCGCCTAGCCGGGAAGCCCCTCTGCAGCTCTGATGTCTATGGAGGGGCTGACACTGGGGCCGGGGTGATACTGCGGGTACTGGCGCCACGGACAGTATCGATGATTGCGTCGGTTGTGTGTACAGAGAGGACGCTAGCGTTGACACCGTGACCAGACACCCTGTACTATGTGGGCACAAGACCCAGGCGGTAGACGTTTATGCGCTGCGCTCCCTCTCTCTATGGCTGGCCTATCAGCAAGCCAGCTTGTAATGCAGGAGACCCTTATGAGCAACATGATAAACTGGCCAGCGAGGTTCGCGGAGATGGTGGACTTTGTGGGCCTGTCAGAGGAGGACCGTCAGTTGATCAAGGCGAGTGCACCGATTATCCTCGCACGCGCCGGCCACCTGAATGACTTCGTTTATGATCAGCTCTTACAATACCCGCAGGCGCGGCAGTTCTTCGTCACAGACAATGATGCACCGGATGAAAAACGTATCGAGGCCAATAAGCAGACTATGCTGAGCTGGCTGCGCGCCACCGTTGCCGCGCCCTTAAACGACGGCTTTGTACGTTATCTCGTAGGCATCAGTCAAATGCACAGAAATATTCCCATCCATAGGCCGGGTCTCCCCCCTGTGGCGCCGCGCTTTATTATTGGTATTATTTCGTATTATCAGACAGTTATTGCCGATTTGCTGCATGAGCACATGGACGATATTGCTCTGGCCCTACGCACCAGTCAGGCTTGGAACAAATGGCTCATGGTGCAGATAGAGCCCCTGCTGGCGAGTTACTTTTCCTATCAGGAGGACGACAGCCAGCAAGAGGTTATCTGACCCTTGACTTCTTCGGCGCTCCCGCGTACAAAGTGGCTGTGGCGGCTCACAGCCGTGCTTTATCATCACCAACATGTATTGAGCAGGAATGCACCATGCAAGCTGAACGCACTAACAATGTCAACGTCATTGCACAAGACGTGTTGATGACTCCAGCAGAGATCAAGAAGCGGTTGCCGATTACGCCCCAGGCTGAAGAGTTTGTGCTGCAGAGTCGCGAAACCTTGCAGCGGATTATTGACCGCCAGGACCCACGCCTGTTTGTGGTGGTGGGACCGTGTTCGATTCATGATCTGCGGGCAGCCCGCGATTATGCACAGCGCCTGAAGCAACTCGCTGCTGAGGTGGCCGATACGCTGTTTATCGTGATGCGGGTCTATTTTGAAAAACCCCGCACGAGTGTCGGTTGGAAAGGTCTGATCAACGATCCGTATATGGACGACTCGTTCCACATCGAAGACGGCTTGCAGATGGCGCGTGGGTTGTTGCTGGAGCTTACAGAAATGGGGTTGCCGGCTGGCACGGAGGCCCTGGACCCCATTAGCCCGCAGTACATGTCAGACCTCATCTCCTGGTATGCCATTGGTGCCCGAACGACGGAGTCCCAGACACACCGCGAGATGGCGAGTGGCCTCTCCGCCCCTGTCGGGTTCAAAAATAACACCGATGGCAGTCTGGACGTGGCGATCAATGCCATGCTCTCAGCTTGTCGGCCACACAACTTCCTCGGGATTAACCACGACGGGCAGTGTGCCATCATCCGTACCAAAGGCAATCGCTATGGCCATGTTGTCCTGCGCGGTGGCGGTGGCAAGCCCAATTACGATTCGGTGACGGTCACGCTGTGCGAGCAAGCCTTAGCGGCCAAAAAGCTCTCCACCAACCTGGTGGTGGATTGTAGCCACGAAAATTCCCGGAAAGACCCGGCGCTGCAGCCCCTGGTGCTGCACGATTGTGTGCACCAGATCCTCGAAGGCAACCAGTCGTTTATTGGCTTTATGCTGGAGAGCAATATTAACTTTGGCAAGCAGTCTATTCCCGCGGATCTGTCCCAGCTCCAATACGGCGTCTCCGTGACTGATGGCTGTATTGACTGGGCTACGACCGAAAAAATCCTGCTCGAGATGTGTAGTAGACTCAAGGATGTGCTGCCTACGCGCCTGTAGCAGCCTGGCGTGGAGGGCGCTGTAGAGGCAGAGCAGTTACGCCAGCCAACGTTTGCGGCGCCGATAGTGCTTGACGTCACGATAGCTCCGGCGCCCTGCCGCCCCAAGGCCCAGGTAAAACTCTTTGACGTCCTCATTCTGGCGTAGGGTCTCAGCGCTGCCGTCGAGCACAACCCGGCCATTTTCCAGGATATACCCGTAGTCGGCAACCCGCAAAGCCGCCGTTGTGTTCTGTTCGGCGAGGAGAAAACTGACCCCTTCCTCCTCGTGTAGACGCCGTACGATGTCGAAGATTTCCGCGACCAACTGGGGTGCCAGGCCCATTGAGGGCTCATCGAGCAGGATAAGCTTGGGACGCGCCATCAGCGCCCGGCCAATCACCACCATTTGCTGCTCACCACCGGAGACATAGCCGGTCTTGGCATGACGGCGCTCGGCCAGGCGCGGGAAATACGTGTAGACCAGCTCTAAGTCACGCTGGATAGCCGCTCTGCCGTCTTTGCGTGTGTATGCCCCTGTGAAAAGATTTTCTTCGCAGGTCAGGTGACCGAAACAGTGGCGGCCTTCCATGACTTGAATAACGCCGCGACTCACCAGCAGTGAGGGGTTGAGGCGATCCACACGCTCTCCACGATACTCAATGCTACCTTTGGTAACCTCACCGCGCTCGGCCTGCAGTAAATTCGAGATGGCCTTTAGCGTGGTGGTCTTCCCAGCTCCATTGGCCCCCAAAAGGGCAACAATCGCTCCCTCGGGGACCTCGAGCGACACGCCCCTCAGCACCAGGATGACGTGATCATAGACCACTTCAACATTATTAACCTTGAGCAAGGGGGCGTGCTGTGGCTCCACACTAGCCCTTTCATGACTGTAGCCATTGCTGTCACCAAAGTGCACGCAAAATGCGAGAGAGCCCCCGCCAAACTGGCGGGGGTAGTACGCCCTACGCAGCACCGGTGCGCAGCACTAGCTTTCCGAGGCGCAGTTGCGCGGTGTAATATTGTGCTCCTTGGCATAGTCTGCAGCCGCTTGCTCAAGCTGCGGCCGTACGACGTCGCGCATGGGGGAAATCCAGTCGGTGATCTTCTTCCACTGTTTGCCGTCCCACTGTTGAATAAAGACCGGACCATTACCTTCATGGTCCTCGCAGGCCACCTTGATCGATTGCGCAAACCCCTCGAGCCCCAGTTCCTGCAAGCGTGCTTCCGTCAGGTCAAGATGCTCAAACCCCCACCGCACCTGCTCACCCGTCAGTGGCTTGTTGCCGAATTTGGCCATGGCTGTGCGCACGGCTTCCATGTCATACACGGCATTGATGAGACCACGGTTGTACAGGACTTCACCGATATTATTGGTCTTCGCCGCGGCTTGGTCGCCGTTGTAGACCTGCTTAAGAATGGCAGTGTGCACCGAGAAGTCTGAACCAACACCATGAAAATTGCCAGCCTTATACCCTTTGGCTCCCTCGCCGGCCGGGAGGACGTCGACTTCACTCCCGGACCACCACACGCCGATGAAATGGTCCATCGGATAGTTGATGGCTGCTGCTTCCTTGATGGCTACCTGGTTCATCACGCCCCAACCCCACAGGAAGACCCAGTTGGGCCGATTACGCCGGATCTGCAGCCAGGTGGCCTTCTGTTCTTGCCCCGGATGGTCGACAGCCAGGGTGGTCAGCTCGAAGCCGTGCTGCTTGGCGAGAATTTCCAGCGTCGGAATTGGTTCTTTGCCGTACGGGCTATTGTGATGCACCAGGGCTATTTTCTTGCCTTTCAGCTTGTCCATGCCACCCTCTTGCTCGCCGACGTACTTCACAAAGGCCGACACCTGACTCCAGTAGGTCGAGGGAAAGTTAAAGGCCCATGCGAACACCCGGCCATCGGCCGCAGCCGTTTGGCCATACCCCATGGAATGAATGGGGATTTTATCGACGGGCGCCTTGGGAATAAGCTGATAGGTAATCCCGGTGCTGTAGGGATTGACCAGGGCAGCGCCCGTTGGCCCTTTGTTTTTGAGCTTTTCGTAACATTCGACGCCAAGCTTGGTATCGTACTGCGTCTCGCACTCTTCCCAGGTAATCTTGA